>CASGHD010000062.1 GCA_949319575.1 uncultured Anaerolineales bacterium
CTTTCGGATCATTCATTTAAAAAAGTAAAAGGCGGCAAAGAAATTTTCTGTTCAACAGAAGAGGAAGTATATAAAACCCTCGGCTTGCAATGGGTCCCGCCCGAACTGCGCGAGGGACGCGATGAGGTCGCGCTGGCGAAAACAAACAAACTTCCGAAGTTGATCGAAGTGAAAGACATCAAAGCCAATTTGCACATGCACTCCACGTACAGCGACGGAAAATTATCCATGCTCGATATGGCGAAAGCCGCCATCAAGCGCGGGCTGAAAGTGATCGTGTTTTCCGATCATTCGGTGAGCCTCGGCGTCGCAAACGGACTCTCGATTGAACGTCACAAACAGCAAGCCGCCGAGATCAAGAAGATTCAAAAAGGACTCGGCGACCAGATTACAATTCTTCATTCGAGCGAAGTGGAAATTAAAGCGGATGGCTCGCTGGATTATCCCGACGACTTCCTCGCCTCTCTCGACCTTGTAGTTGCCTCGCTCCATTCGAGTTTGCGCCAGCCTCGAGAGAAGATCACCGCGCGATTGCTCAAAGCCGTGAACAACCCGCACGTGGATATCATCGGTCACCCGACGGGACGCGAAATCCCCGACCGCGAAGGCGCGGATTTGGACATGGAAGTCATCCTGCAAGCCGCGGCGAAATCGGGCGTGGCGATGGAGATCAGCGCCAGTCCCTACCGCCTCGACCTCGACGATCCGCACGCCCGCCGCGCCCGCGAATTGGGCGTCCTCCTCAGCATCAACACCGACGCGCACTCCGAAGAGGATTACGACATGCTTCATTACGGCGTCGCCATCGCAAGGCGCGCAGGCATTTTGAAAGAGGATGTGATCAATTGCTGGTCAACGGATAAGTTGTTGAAATGGTTGAAGAAGAGAGGATAAAAAACCTTGCGAAGGTTCAGAACCTTCGCAAGGTTTGAAAGCGAGACAACATGAAAAATCCCTTTGGCGATCAACAAGTCCCGGGCTCTTATCACAACCTGCAAGAGCGCATGTATAAAAAAGTTTCGGCAAATGTCAACGAGCAGATTCTTGAGATCATTGTGAAATCTTACGAAAATGCGCTGAACGAAGAAAACATCGTCTTGACTCGCCCCGAGAGAAAACGTCTGCTTTCTCAGATCACGAAACTGGTATTCGAAGACCTGTTCAAGAAACTGGATGGCGGTTCATCATCAGCCTGATAAATGTGTTTTGTAACGCGACATTTATGTCGCAACCGTGGCGGCGCAAAGCGACATAAATGTCGCGCCACAGTGATTTCCCTGATAGGATATCAACATGAACTCCAATCCCAACAAACGCGTACTCCTCATCATCGCCAGCGGACTCGATTTGATTCTGAGCGCAATCGTCCTGCTCATCTACTTCGGTCTATTTCCCGTGGACATCTCAGGGCTTGGCATCCCGCGCTGGATAATTGGCTTGGTCGGAGGGGTGTGGTTCGCGGGGTCGCTTGCGGTGTTGGTGTATCAATTGACGAGAACCGAATAATAGACCTCACAGGTCTCCGAGACCTGTGAGGTCTGTAATTTGTTTAATGAACACCCTCAAAACCATCCTCTACATGGGATTCATGCACGGACTGTTCACGTTTTATATTCCATATCAACTCGCCTCACGAGATACACCATTCGCAAACATTGGGATATTCCGTTTCCTTGCTTTCCCGTTTTGGATTCTCGGCGCGCTGATCGTCATCCGATGCTGCGTGGACATCATCCGTCGTGGACGAGGCACGCCCGCGTTCGTTGACCCGCCGAAGGAGTTGGTTATCGCAGGGTTGTATCGTTACGTGCGGAATCCAATCTATGTTGGGGCAATGCTGTTCCAAGTGGGATTTATTCTTTGGTTTGGTTCGGCGCTGGTGATTGTGTATGCCTTGTTCTTTTTTCTCGGATTCAATGTTCTCATCCTCATCATCGAAGAACCCGTCTTGCGGAATCAATTCGGCGCGGCGTATGAGGAGTATTGCCGCAACGTGCCGCGCTGGATTCCGAAAATTCCCTAACCACGTCAATTCCCAAAGAAGCGGATTAAAAACCTGCCTTAAAGCAGAAAACCCGCAAACGAACGTTCGCCAGCCGACTTCTTCTTCCACCCAGGCTCATAAAATTGCTGATTTCAGTACGCCCCCTAAAGCATTCAAGACTACTCAACCAGCGCGCTTCACTGATTACTATTCTCTACTCTCTTACTTCCTCTTCCACTCAGGCTCATAAAACGGAAGTTTCACCACCTTCGCAGGCGCGTGTTGACGATGATGTTCGACGGTGATTTCCATCCTTACATCTGTGCCGACTTCAAAATAGGGTTTTTGCAAATGCGCCAAAGCGATGTACTTCTTCAACACAGGCGACCATGTTGCCGTGGATGCATACCCCACTTGTACGCCGCCAACTAGAATCGGCAAACTTCCACGAACAGCCATGCCAGGAATTTGCGGCGGCAAGCCGACTTGCTTGAAAATATTTTCCATACCGACCCAATCCACTTCCAAGCCAACCATTTTCCAAACTGAGCCTTCTTTTTTCTCGCGTTCTAATGCGCGGCGACCGACAAAGTAACCCTGCTTATCGAGCGCGACTGTCCAATCAAGCCCCAACTCGAACGGAGATGACTTTTGCGGCTCGATCCACGCGTGAGTAGCGGAGGTGTAGTCTACATCCAGCATGAAGAGACCCGCTTCCACGCGCGCCATGTCCATGGCAAGGATGCCGACGGGCGTGATGCCATAATCCGCGCCGGCTTCCATCAGCGTGTCCCAGATTTTGAGCGCGTCTTTTGCGTTCATCCAAATTTCATAACCGAGATCGCCTGTGTAGCCTGTTCGTGAAATGGCGACTTCGATTCCTTTGATGTTGTTTTTCATCAAGCGGAAATATTTCAATTCATCTACTGAAGTTTCAACAACTTTGTTCAAGACTTTTCTGGTGTTCGGACCTTGGAAACTCAGCGCGGCGACCGCATCAGTCACTTCGGTAATTTCCACATCCATGCCGACCGCGTTCATCGATAACCAACGCAAGTTCGGTTCGGCGGCTGTCAGGCGGAATGTCGTTTCATCCAACCGTGAGACAGTGCCATCATCAATCATCTTGCCGTCTTCGTCGCACCAGCCCGTGTAAGCGACTTGTCCCACCTTCATCTTGTGGATGTCTCTTGTGGTGACGCGATGTAACAACGCCGCCGCATCCTTGCCTTTGATCCTGTATTTGATCAACGGCGAGACATCGATCAACGCCGCCGAATTGCGAATCGCCCAGTACTCGCGGTCAAGCGCATGCTCGTACGAGCCAGCGGCAAAATACCCCGCCCACTTGCGCCAATTCTGCGGCTGGCACAATGCGGATGTTCTTTCGTGAAAGGGAGTGGTTTTGAGATTGAGCATGAATTCTCCTGAAAAGGATAATGATCAGACTTCACAAAAATTCGGCGGCAATTCGTCTCGCTTGAGAAAGCATGTCGCCCGCCTCAACGCAACCGCGTCGAGAACTCGTTGAGCGGCGCGCGCCCTGCGCAACTATCTCGTTCCTTGTTTTCTGCCCAGCCAGGAGTGATACAACCAGACCGCGCCAGCAATAATAATGACTCCAACAATGGTGATGGCTTCATGCCTCTTGAAGTCTTTGAAGATCGCTTCGATCAGATGACCGACGAACTTGCCAGCCAGACCAAAGGTCAACGCCCAAAGAGCGGAACTGAGAAAGTCAAAAAGCGCAAACCGTTTTGGATCAAACCCCGACATGCCAATCGTGAACGGCAGAACCGTCCGCAGTCCATACATGAATCGGACTCCCAGAGAAAGCAGGTCCATGTTTCGCCCAAGCAACGAACGGGCTTTTTCGATCCGCGGCTTCCATGCGGGTCTTTTTTCGATGAATTGACTGCCCTTCGCGCGTCCCATCCAAAAGAAAAACTGGTCGGCGCCGAAAGAAACAACACAGCCGCAAAGGATCACCAACGGCAGATTCAGATAACCGCGATGCGCCATGAACGCGCCCAGCACAAGGACGGTCTCGCCTTCGAGCAATAACCCCACCACGAGGGCGGGATAGCCAACTTGGGAAATGATGGTTGCCAGATTGAACATGGATTCTCCTCGCGACAGTATTGTACAATGTATATAATCTAGTGGCAAACTTCATTTTGCCCTGTCTCCGTTACAGTCGAATTTGCCATACGCAAACGACGAAGATCCGATGTAGGGAAGCCAAAATGTTACCAGAACCAACGCCACAAAATAATTCCTCATTTACCAACCGCTTGAGTGCGTTTCAATCGCGCTGGGACGCGGTCTCGGTCCGCCTCGTGGCGGCGCTTACGGCGGCGATGGGATTCATCAACGTGCTGTCTTCGACGATGCCCGCCCTGAGAGAACGGTTTGCCATTCTGGAACAATTCTCCCCGTTGGAGGTGACGCGCGGAAGCCGCCTCGCGACGACGCTGGCTGGGTTCGCCCTCCTGCTACTTTCCAGCAACCTGTGGCGGAGGAAACAAGTCGCCTGGCTGTTGACCATAGCGGTATTGATCGCTTCCGCATTCAGTCACCTGCTCAAAGGGTTGGACTACGAAGAGGCGACCATTGCGATTCTATTGGCAGTCTTCATCTTTTCTCTCCGCTTCCATTTTCATGCGCGGTCAGACGCTCCCTCAATGCAACAGGGAATCCGCGTATTGATCTCGGCAACCCTCTTCACGCTCGCGTATGGAACGTTGGGTTTCTATTTGCTCGATAGACACTTCAAAGCGCATTTTGAATTTATCCCAGCGTTGATTCGCACCCTGGCTATGTTTACTCAATTCACCGATCCCAGTCTGGAGCCTGTCACCCGCTTCGGGCGTTACTTCGTAGATTCAATTTACCTCATCGCAGTGGTGACGTTTGGCTACGGGTTATTCATGCTCGTCCGCCCGGTGCTGATCCGCCAGCCCGCCACAGCAGAGGCGCGCAAACGCGCGCGCGAGATTGTCGAAGCGCATGGACGCGCCTCGCTTGCGCGCATGACTCTCTTCGACGATAAATCCTATTTCTTCAGCGCGGGCGGAACGCTGATCGCATACGCGGTCAAAGGGCGGGTCGCGCTGGCGTTGGGCGACCCAATCGGCGCGGAGGAAGACGCGCGAGCATCCATCTCGGAATTCAAAACGTTTTGCGCGGGCAACGATTGGGATCCGTGTTTTTATCAAACGCGTCCAGACTACCTGCCCATCTACAAAGAAGCAGGGTTTAAATTTTTCAGCATCGGCGAAGAAGCCATCGTTGATCTTTCCGCGTTCACGCTCGAGGGCAAGGCGGGCAAGGAATTTCGCAATGTGGCGAACCGTCTCGGCAAACTCGGGCATCGCGTGGAATTTTTTGAACCGCCGTTAAACGATAAATTGCTCAACGAGTTAAAAACCGTGAGCGACGAATGGCTGACCATGACGCGCGGCAGTGAGATGCGTTTCTCGCTGGGCTGGTTCAACGATGACTATGTGCGGAACAGCGGGGTCGCGGCGGCGCGCGCGGCGGAAGGTCACATCAGCGCGTTTGCAAATATCGTGCCGGAATATCAACACAACGAAGTTTCGCTCGACCTCATGCGCCGCAAACATCAGATCGAAAACGGCACGATGGATTTTCTGTTTGCTTCGCTCTTCGAGTGGGCAAAGCAAAAGGGATACGCGACATTCAGCCTTGGGCTGAGCGGGTTGTCGGGGATCGGGGAAAAATCGGACGACCCCGCTGTAGAAAAAGTCCTGCGCCTCTTAACCGACAGTTTGAGCCGCTTCTACAACTTTAAGGGACTCCACGCCTTCAAGGAAAAATTCCACCCGATGTGGGAGCCGCGCTATTTGGTGTATTCAGAATCGGCAAATGTACCCGCCGTCACTGCCGCCCTCATCCGCGCCCATAGCGGGGATAACTTTCTGTGGGAGTATTTGAAGTAGGGCTTCCGTTTGTACTGTTCTAAGACGGTCGATGACCGTCGCTTCGCTGGCAAACACGGCGGTCACAAACCGCCTACGAGCGAAAGTCCTGTGAAGAAGTACCCGGAAGATTCGCATCGGCTATAATTCGTCGCTGTCCCATGAAAAAAATTCTTCCCTACCTGCACCCTTTCCTCTTTGCGCTCTACCCCATTTTCGAACTGCGGAATTTCAACATCGCCTACGTGGACTCGGCGGCGCTTGCGCGACCGATCCTGCTGTCGCTTCTTGGCGCGGCATTGATCTGGATCATCCTGCGATTGCTCACAAAGGAATGGCAGAAGTCGGGCATCGTCACCACGTTGATCGTGATCGTCTTCTTTTCGTACGGTCATGTCTTCCTGGAGATTCAATCTACATTCGGCGGGATGATTCGTCACCGTTATCTCTTGCTCATCTTTGGCATGTTGTTCGCGCTCGCCGTCTGGTTCATCTTCTGGCGGATGAAAAGCGCTCAAACGCTCGTCAACTTTCTCACTGCGGCGGGCGCGTTGCTCACGATCTTTTCGGTGGCGCGTTCCGTTCAACACGATGTCGCGGTCTATCAATCGGGGCGGGAGGTTCGGGCGGCGATGGAATCGTATCGCAAGGCGAGCCAGCCAAACGTCGGCGAAAGACCCGATGTGTACGTCATCCTGCTCGACGCCCACACCAGCGCCTATGCGTTGGAAAAATATTTCAACTACGACGAATCCGCGTTCACAAAAAAATTGGAGGGACTCGGATTCTACGTGGCGCAGTGCGCGCAGAGCAATTATCCCGCCACCAAACTTTCTGTCACTTCGACCTTTTACGCGGACTACCACCGGGAGGACACGCTCTTCCCGTTGTATTCGAGTCTCGTCGTCGAGACGCTTCGTTCGCAGGGCTACCGGATCGTCACCTTCGAGAATCGCTCACAGGGACATTTTTCCTTCGGCGAAGACGCGCGGCTCTCGCGCAATCAACTGCTCGCCGGCAAAGTGGACCTGACCGGCGGCTTGAGCGAATTTGAGTTTCAATTATTGGAGACTTCGCTGGCGCGCCTCGTCTTCGACATTCCCACGTTGATCCCCGGCTTCGACCTCGCCCAGCAAAAAGAGACCGAGTTCTACGAACATTATCAGCAGACGTATTTTATCCTCGATGAGTTAAAGCGCCTGCCTGATGAAGTCGAGAGTCCCAAACTTGTCTTTGCGCACTTCCTTGTGCCCCATCCGCCGTTCATCTTTACGCCGGAGGGAAAATTCCATTGGAATGAAAATGAAGCGGATGGATATGTATCGAACGTGGAATTTATCGACGCGCAGATCACTGGTGTTGTGGAAGAGATCATCGCCAGGTCCAAGATTCCCCCGGTGATTCTCATCATGGGCGACCATGGTCCCTCCGGTGTGCCCAGCAAAGACCAGCCCGCGCTGCGAATGTCCATTTTGAACGCCTATTATGTGAGCGCCGCGGCAAAAAAAGATTTATATCCCGCCATCACGCCGGTCAATTCGTTCCGCGTGATCTTCAATCATTACTTTGGAACCGAGTATCCGTTATTGGAAGATTTTGCCTACCATGCCGGGCGCTTCTCTGAGTTCACTCTGGAGAACGCGGTGAAGAATGAATGCGCGCCTTCGTCAAAATAGGGCGCGCAGTCTGTCTCACCTATTCTTTTACTTCCATTCGCTTAATTCTTCGTCCAGCGCGTCGATCACCTTGGCGAATTTATCGGGGTCGCCGTCCATCCCATTCTCGAAGGCGATATTATTCAACCCCTCCAGAATTTTATATTCATCGTTCGCCGACAAGTTTTGCTCCAACAGCGGGAAGATCAGGTTCTTAAGCCGATCGAGGTGACGTCGAAGCGTGGAGGTGTATTCGCTGGACGCCCAGCCCACATCGGCGCTTGCCCGGTGTTCGCCTGCCTGCCATTCCCTGGAGGCTTTCAATAAGTGGTCGGCGGCTTCGCGGCATTTCTGTTGTTCCGCGCGCAGGGAGCCGATAGGTCCATCCTCGGCAGGAAACCCGCTATCTGCCAGCGCGGCGATCAAGAGATCCTCTTTTTTGAAGAATTGCGTATGGATAAACCCATCGATGAACTGATGGGCAAAGATGAAAAACCCCGAATGGGGGGTACGGCTGGATGATACTAGGGCGGTTCCACTCCCCAGCGTGTCTGCAAACCGCAAAATGAAATCCATATCTGTTCGGAGGTTCTTGGTGAATCGCATCCTATCTGCCTTCGGCTTGCGCTTTGTTTTTGATCATCCCCAACCCTTCGATCTCCACGGCAACTTCATCGCCGCTCTTCAACTCGCCCACGCCGGAGGGCGTGCCGGTGAAAATAAGATCGCCCGGCTCGAGCGTCATCACCGATGAAATGTACGCGACCAATGTTCCCACGTTGAAGACCATATCGCGCGTAGACGCCATCTGCCGCATCTGTCCGTTGACGCGGCAGGTGATGACCGAATCGGACGGGTCGAAGTCGGTATCGATCCACGGACCAAACGGGCAAAACGTGTCGAAGCCTTTGGCGCGCGTCCATTGATTGTCCGATTTTTGCAGGTCGCGCGCGGTCACGTCGTTGCCGATGGTGTAGCCGAGGATGTGTTTCTTTGCAGTCTCCGCGGTGATGTGACGCCCGCGCTTGCCGATGACGGCGACCAACTCGGCTTCATGCTCCACTTGATTCGATTGCGGCGGAAGGATGATCGTGTCGCCACTGCCAATCACCGAGGAGGGCGGTTTCATAAAAATGAGCGGAACCTTCGGCACTTCATTGCCCAGCTCTTTTGCGTGCTCCACATAGTTGCGCCCCACGCACAAGATTTTGCCCGGCTCGCACGGCGGAATCAGCCGCGCGTCGGAAAGAGGCGTGGCGGCATCCTGCCGGCGATAACGCCCGTAGATGCTCCCTCCGATTTCGCCGACCTTGTCGCCCAGCAACCATCCATATTTTGGTTTTTTGCCGCCTTGGGTTTCGTAACGAACAATGCGCATGACGCTCCGTTGGTGTCGATCTAAATTTCAGGCGCAAGTGTAATCGCCAACTTGCCAACCCGCAACCTTCAACTTATAATCGATTTCCCGGGCGCTTAGCTCAGTTGGTTAGAGCACTTCTTTTACACAGAAGGGGTCGGGGGTTCGAGTCCCTCAGCGCCCACAGAAGCCTTGCGATGAGCAGGGCTTTTTGTTTACATAGCCGCATGGGGTTCGAGTGCTACGCGATCAGCGCCCACAGAAGCCTCACTACCGTGAGGCTTTTTTGTAACGAGGTCGGGGGTTCGAGCGCTTCGCGATCAGCGCCCACACACAGACCTCCGAGTTCTTTTAGAACTCGGAGGTCTTGTTTTTGGAACGACTTCCCCTCCGCATCCGTTCTACAAGGTATTCTTGCCTGGGAGAGGAATTTTCATGACTCTAAAACGGACGATTTTGCTGGGCGCGCCGCTCTTGTTGTGTTGTTTCGTGGGAATTTTCTTAACTGTCATCTACCGACAACCGCTCGGCCCCAGCCTCAGCCTGCCTCAACCGACCCAGCCTGCCTCTACGCCCACGCGCCTCGCCCCTGTGGCGTTATCACCTACGGAGAGTCAGCCGCAAGCGAGTCCCGAACCGAGTCTGTTGTGCGGCGCGTCTCAGCCGGTGATGAACATCCTTGCCATCGGGTCAGATGCGCGCGGCGATCATTATCTTTACGGGCTGGCAGACATCATCCGCCTCGCGCGCGTAGACTTTGTCAACGCCCGCGTGACCATCCTCGAAGTGCCGCGCGATCTGTGGGTGGAGATTCCTGAAATCTCAGACCATTACAACATCACACATGGAAAGTTGAATCAAGCCTATTTATATGGAAACAAAGGGCTGGGTTATTACGACGGCACAGGCGAAGGACCAGGTTTACTAGCGCGCACCTTGAATCTCAACTTCGGCGCGCAACCCGATCACTACATCGCGGTCAACATGACCACTTTTGAAAACGTTGTTGATGCCATCGGCGGCATTGACGCGTACCTGCCTTATGATATTGACGTTCGCTCCAAAGCCAACCCCGAAGGTTTTCATGTGGAAGAGGGTCAACATCACTTCGACGGCGAGACCGCGTTATGGGTGGCGCGCATCCGGCAATACAGCACATTCAGTCGCGCCGAGAGTCAAAATATCGTCATGTGCGCCTTGCGGAAAAAATTATTAAGCCCAGCCATTGTCCCTGCCATCCCGAACCTGGTTCAAACTTTTCAACGCAATGTGCAAACAGACTTAAGCCCCGAGCAGATCAACCAACTTGCCTGCCTCGCCAATCAAATGAACGGTTTGGATATTGTCTTTGCCAGTTTCCCCATGGACATGTTCAAGAACAAAAAGATTTTCGACCCTCAACTCGGCGCCACCACCCAAATCCTCGATGCCGACTTCAATGTCCTGCGCGAGTATATTCAACAATTTCAACAAGGCGCATGGCCCGACCCGAATTTAATTATTGCTTCCACACCTTCGCCTGCCGAAGCCGATAAAGAGTTCGCCTGCGGGGATTGATACAAAACCCCAGCCACGGGATTACACCGATTATCACGGATTAGTTTTTAAAACTCGCGCAAATTCGCTAAGAGAGTGTTTCTTAAGTCCTGTGCGGTCTACTTTTGTACACGGAGTTCACGGACATCACGGAGAAAACTTTTTTTGAATGCTCTTTTCCGTGAATTTCGTAACTGTTCAGGCATGTCGTTGCGAGGCGGGCTCTTGCTCGCCTGCCCCGATGTTTTTTCGGAGTCCCGACGAAGCAATCCCCCGGCATTGGGAGACTGCTTCGGCAAAACCAAGTGTCTCGACAAGCTCGACAACCAAGCGGCGCCTCGCAGCGACATGTTCCGAGGCTGAGTAGTTACACGATGGTGTAGAAGCCATTCGAACGACACCATCGATTTTACCCGGGCAATCAACTTGACCCTTTTTTG
The DNA here is from genome assembly GCA_949319575.1 of uncultured Anaerolineales bacterium. Classification (GTDB taxonomy): domain Bacteria; phylum Chloroflexota; class Anaerolineae; order Anaerolineales; family Villigracilaceae; genus Defluviilinea. The sequence goes on from CASGHD010000062.1 coordinate 10,914, forward strand.
ATGGTTTCGATAGCGGCTTTCAAGAGCCTTTTCGATATCGTAGCGAACAACCCCGGGTTTGAATGCAAAGACGGGCAGATACCTGTCTCGATGAAGAAAGATGATCGGGTCCATACAACACCTCCATGAATATCATACCGTTTCATAAACCCAAATTCAATCATGACGTTTGTCACCATCCAGCGTTCGGGACTTGCCCCGCTCGGCGATAACGTCTACAATTCGGATTGTCCGAAACAACAAAAAACTCTCTCAAGGAGATACACATGTCCGACTACCTCTTCCGCGGTTCGCTCGAAAAACTCGACCCCGATGTATACGAATTAACTCAACTCGAACAGGAACGCCAAGCCCGCAAGTTGATTCTCATTGCAAGCGAATCGACTGCGCCGCTGGCTGTGCGCGAGGCGTTATCTTCCGCGTTTCAAAATATTTATGCCGAAGGCTACCCCGATGAAGAGACGCGCTGGATGGACGATGAGGAAATTCTCGATTATCCGATGAGGTTGGCTGATTATCGCCGCAACAGCGACCCGCGTTACTATAAGGGAGTCGAATACGCAGACGTGGTCGAAGCGCTCGCCCGCCGCCGCGCCGCGCAAACTTTCGCCGCGAACGGCATCACCGCCGACCAGATTTACGTCAACGTGCAAGCCCTCTCCGGCGGACCTGCCAACAACGCGGTCTATCAAGCGTTGATTCCCCTCGGCGAGACCGTGATGGGACTGAATTTATTGCACGGCGGACATTTATCGCACGGTTCATCCGTCAATCGCAGCGGCAAGTGGTTCAAGGCTGTCCATTACACGATTGATGAAAACGAAAAGTTGGATTACGACGCGATCCGCGCGTTGGCGAATGAACACAAACCAAAACTGATGATCGCGGGCTACTCATCCTATTCATGGATGCCCGATTGGAAAAAGTTCCGCGAGATTGCGGATGAAGTCGGCGCGTATTTCCTCGCCGACATTTCGCACATCGGCGGGTTGGTTGCGGCGGGAGTCGTCCCTTCGCCGATTGGATATGCACATGTGGTTATGTCTACGACTCACAAGTCCATTGACGGTCCACGCGGCGCGGTGTTGATGACTACCGACGCGGCGATTGCCAAGAAGATTGACAAAGCCGTCTTCCCCGGCGAGCAGGGCGGTCCGCATGTCAACGTGTTCGCGGGGCTGGCGCTGACCTTCAAACTGGCGCAAACAAAACAATTCAGGAAGTTGCAGGAACAGGTCATCAAGAACGCCGTCGCCATGGCGGACCAATTCACTAAACGCGGAATGCGCGTCCCCTTCGGCGGGACGAACAGTCACATGCTGAACGTGGATTGTTCCTCGGTTGTCGGCGAGGATGGAACGAAACTGAGCGGCGACCAGGCGGCTCGCATTCTGGACATCGTGGGCGTGGTGGTCAACCGCAACACGATCCCGGGCGACAAAAGCGCGGCGGCGCCTTCGGGCATCCGCCTCGGCACGCAATGGATCACCCAGCGCGGATTCAACGAGAAGCAGTCGCGCCAGCTCGCCGACATCATCGCGGACGTGTTGCAAGCCTGCGCGCCTCATGCGGTGGATACCGTCCGCAAGGGGAAACAGCGCCGCGCAAAAATTGACTTCAACGTTTTGAACGACGCGAAAGTGAAGATTCGCAAGATGGCGATGGGCGCGGGCTTCGACGTCAAGCCGACGAAGTTTGGGTATCCGCATTTCTATTATGTGGACGATAAATCCGCGACGGGAGTTTACGAGATAAGCGGACAACGCGTCCGTCAGGTTTTGGATTATGCCGTATCCTCGGATCTCTCCGCGCTGAAAGTTGGTCAGTCGCAAGCGGCGACGATTACTACGCCGAAGGGTATTGTCAAAGGAACATTGTTCAATGTGGACGGCATGACCTATCAACTGCAGGTCCCGGCGGCGAAGGCGTCCGTTGTTGCGACGTGGCTGCGCGATCTCTCCGATGGATATGTGTCGTTCAACCTCGACGGGAGTAAGGACTTTACGGCGAGGCGAATACCGGGTCCGTTCGTGGTGGCGGATAGCAAGCAGAA
>CASGHD010000063.1 GCA_949319575.1 uncultured Anaerolineales bacterium
GCTCGCCTGCCCCGATGTTTTTTCGGGGTCCCGACGCCTGTCCTGAGCCTGTCGAAGGGAAGCAATCTCCCGGTATGGGGAGACTGCTTCGGCAAAACCAAGAGCGCCTCGCAGCGACATGTTCCGAGGCTGAGCAGTTACAAAAATTCTGCGTTATCTGCGTGAATCAGCGTCCCGAATTAAAAGCGTCGGTCTATAAGAAGACATCTCGATGAGTAAGCCTTAAACCTTCGTGATCTTTGTGTCCTTCGTGGTTAATCTATTTTGAGAATCAGGAAACAAGCTTATGACATACGAAACATTTCACAACACAACCATCGGCGAGTTAATGAGCGTGCAAGCGGCGCGATTCCCCAACCAGACTTTCCTGCGCCTCGGCGATGAGCGCTGGTCTTACGCGGAGACGGAACTGCAAGCCGCCTCGCTCGCGGCGGGACTGCGCGGGCTGGGTCTGCAACCAGGCGACCGCCTCGCTGTGATTCTTCCCAACACCCCCGCGTACATCGTCACGGTCTTTGCCGCCGCCAAAGCAGGGCTCGTCCTTGTGCCGATCAACGTCCGCCGCGACAAGGCGGATACGCTGGCGCGATTCGCAAAGACGAGACCGCGCGCGCTGGTTGCGTTTTCAGAGGCGAAAGAGTTCGACGGCGTGGACCATCTCGAAGTCGCGGTGGAGATGCGGGATCAAATCCCAGAGTTGGAGTTTGTTATCTCCGTCTCCGCTTCCAGGTCGAATAAAAAGAAGGGCATCATCGCGTGGGAGAGTTTGCTCAAAGACACGGCGGCGCTCGCGCCCGCGTCTGCCAAACCGCGCGACGCGGCGGCGATCATCCACTCGCTGGGGAGCACGGGCGAACCGCGCGGCGCGACGTTGACGCACGGCGGCATGGTTCGCAACGCGGTGGAGATGGCGGAGCGGATGAATTGCTCGGCGCAGGATATTTTTCTCGGCGCCGTTCCGCTCTCGAATACGTTTGGCTTCACGGCGGTTATGCTTGCCTGCGCGGTGGCGGGAGCGCAGTTGGTCTGCCTGCCGCATTATCGTCCGAGTGAGGCGTTGAGGTTGGTGAAGGAAACAGGCGTGACGATTCTCTCGGGCGTGCCGACGATGTTCGCGCTGGAATTGAATCACAAGGATTTTGACTCCTCCGCCTGCGCCACGCTTCGCACGGGAATTATGGCTGGCGCGCCCTGCCCGCCCGAACTCGTCCGCCGCGCGCGCGATGAGATGGGATTCAAACTGCTGATCGGCTATGGGCTGACCGAAGCCTCGCCCGCCATCACGATGACCCAGATCGACGACGGTCCCGTCACTGCGACGGAAACCGTCGGCGTGCCGATGGACGGCGTTGAAATCAAAGTGATCGGCGCAAATGGCGAGTCGCTCGCGCATGGCGAAGAGGGCGAATTATGCGCGCGCGGCTACAACGTGATGACAAGTTATTGGGGCGACGCGACAGCGACCGCGCAAGTGTTGGATTCGGGCGGCTGGCTGCACACGGGCGACCTCGCCGTGATTGACGCGGATGGTCCCGTGAAAATCGTCGGGCGCAAGGATGAAGTCATCATGCGCGGCGGGTTCAAAATTTACCCAGGCACGGTTGAAATGGTCTTGCGCTCTTGCCCGGGCGTGAAGGATGCGGCAGTGGTCGGCGCGCCAGACATCATCTACGGCGAGCTGACCTGCGCGTGCATCGTGCTTCAGGACGGCGCGAAACTTTCCGCGCGGGATATTCTCGAGTTCGCCGAGTCGCGTTTGCCCGATTACGCCCGCCCCGATCGCATCCTGTTCTTCGAGGCGCTTCCGCGCATGACGGACGGCGCGGCGCAAAAAGAGTACCTGCGCGAGCGCGTGCGCATTCACGGTCACAGTTGGAAGTTCGGCAAGAACATAGACACCGACGCCATCATCCCCGCCCGTCACTGCAACACCGCCGACCCGCGCGAACTTGCCCAGCATTGCATGGAAGACGCCGACGCGGACTTCGTCAAAAAGATGAAGCGCGGCGACGTGATCGTCGCCGACTCAAATTTTGGTTGCGGCTCGTCGCGCGAGGTGGCTCCACTCACCATCAAAGCGGCGGGCGTGTCGGCGGTCATCGCCAAATCGTTTGCGCGTATTTTCTTCCGCAACGCCATCAACATCGGCTTGCCGATTCTCGAATGTCCGCAGGCGGTGGATGGAATCAAAGAGGGCGACGAGATCGAAGTCGAGCCTGCCGCGGGCGTCATCCGCAACCTGACGACGGGCGAGCAATATCTCGCCGCGCCCTTCCCCGATTTTCTGCGCCGCATCATTGACCTCGGCGGTCTGCTCGCGTATGCGGAGGAGCGCCTGGCGGAAAAATCTCTTTAAACACAAAGGACACGAAGTACACGAAGGTTAAAGGCATTTCCTTTGCGCCCCTTTGTGACCTTCGTGGTGAATTGTTTTTTATCGCGGAGAAGATCAGTGAAAACATACAACATCGGCATCATCGCGGGAGACGGCATCGGTCCCGAAGTCACGAACGAAGCGTTGAAGGTTCTGCGAACCGTCGCGGCGGGATATGATTTCAACTTCGTCGAGTATCCCTATTCGGGCGCGCATTATCTCAAGACGAAGGAACTCGTCCCCGACAAAGTGATCGAAGAATGGAAAACTTTGGACGCGATTTTTCTCGGCGCGATCGGTCATCCCGCAGTGGAAGTGGGACTCGTCGAACGCTCGGTCATCCTCGGTCTGCGCTTCGGTCTGGACCTGTACATTAATCTCCGCCCGATCAAACTCTACTCTGAAAATTTGTGTCCGCTCAAAGGCAAGACGCCCGCAGACATAAACTTCGCCGTCGTGCGCGAGAACACCGAAGGCGAGTACACCCAGATCGGCGGCATCCTCAAAAAAGGCTCGCCCGATGAGGTCGCCACATCCACCAGCATTTACACGCGGGTCGGGATCGAACGCGCCGTCCGTTATGCGTTTGAACTCGCCCGCTCCCGCGCCTCAGCCAGCAACAAGCCTGGGCATCTCACACTGGTGGACAAAGCCAACGCCATCCGCCCGCAGGAGATTTGGACGCGCGTCTTCGCCGAAGTTGGGAAGGACTATCCCGACATCAAACAGGATCACGCCTACGTGGACGCCTTCGCGATGCTGATGATCCAGAAGCCCGAATATTACGATACCATTGTGACCACCAACCTGTACGGCGACATCCTCACCGATCTCGGCTCGATGCTTCAGGGCGGAATCGGAATCGCCGCCTCCGCTAATTTGCACCCTGGCAAAACATCCATGTTCGAGCCGATCCACGGCTCTGCGCCCGATATTGCTGGGAAGGGAATCGCCTGTCCGCTGGCGGCGATCATGGCGGCGGGCATGATGCTTGATTACCTCGGCGAATCGGATTCCGCGAACCGAATCGAATCCAGCGTGGAGCATTTGCTCGCCAGCGGGCAAATCACCTCGTTGGATGCAACCAGCGGACTCAGCACAACCCAGATCGGCGATATGGTCGTGGGGCAGGTTCGCAAATCCAAGTAACGGCTTTGCCGCAGAGATCACAGAGTTCGCAGAGATTTTAAAAAGATTTTCTCGGTGTTCTCTGCGCGCTCTATGGCTAATTCTTTTCACCTCATTAAACAGGAGCATCATGCAAACAACAGACATCCTCATGCGCGAGCATCGCGTGATCGAAAAAGTGTTGAACGCGCTCGAAGCCGCCGCAGACCGCCTCGAAGCGGGCGGAGACGTTTCAACAGAATTCTTCCTCAAAGCGGCGGATTTCATCCGCAACTTCGCCGATGGGACGCATCATCAAAAAGAGGAAGGCATCCTTTTCACCGCCCTCGAAGAACACGGACTGCCCAAGGACGCCGACCCCGTATCCGTTTTTATGGATGAGCATGTGGAAGGTCGCCGCCTGACGAAGGGCATGGTGGAGTGCGCGGAGCGAATCAACGCGGGAGATACAGGCGCGAGAAACGAACTCATCCAACACGCGCGCGATTACGCCGCCCTGCTGAACGAGCACATCCAAAAGGAGGACAATGTCCTCTTCCCCATGGCGGATTCAGTCCTTGCGGATGAAGAAACGAAATTGCTGAAAGATTTCAACCGCGCCGACGATGAGCGCGGGACGGGGGATAAGTATTTGAAGATTGCGGAGGAACTGGCGGGGTGGGGGATGTGATGGATTAACCGTCCGCTTTGAGACGCGCTTCCTGAAACGCTGTCAACCCTGGGCGCGGAAGGAGGCGCGGATCTTTCCCGTCAATTGAATCGCAAGCCCGATGAAGGTTGCAATCCATGCGGCGATGGCAAAATACACAAAATACTGCGGAACAACGTAGAGAAAATCCAACTCCAGCGCTTTGGCGAGTTGAAACGTGCAGACGGTGTACATGCCGAGCGGGAAGACCAGCCCCCAATACGAAGGTTCATAGGCGATGACGACGCGCTTGTAGCCATGTCGCCAGACGCTGAGGATAAACATCAGCGGAATCCACCAGGTGGCGGTTGCCCAGAAAAGAAGGGTAAGCCCTTTTAGGAAGGGCATGATGTCCTGAATTAACTTCCAGTGATTCGCTTCGAGGATGAGAACCGAGCCAGCCAGCGTAGTGATCGCCATCGCGCCCATGTTGATCCAATAGGGGGGCGCGAGTTCCTCGGGGCGCAATCGAAAGAATGTGAAGCGGTAAAAGATGAGCGAAATGACGAGAACGTAGAGCATAAAACCGAGCAGGAACATGGTTAATGTAAAGAAGAGAGTCGCGTCTGCCCAAGCGCCAAAGTGGTCGGTTAGGCTTGCGCCCGTCACTGAGAGGGATTGGGTGGATACAACCAGCAGTAACCAGCCGCCGCTCAACCCGTTTTCGAGGGTGGGCTTCACTTCCCGCACGGTTACGGCGGCAATGAAGGTGTACATCAGGAGGAAGTAAAGGACAAGCCCCACCAGCCAGAGAACGACTGCGGCGAGGTTATTCTCCGCAATAATATCAAACTGCCTGCCGAGCACGCAGGTGCCAGCGACGATGGTAAAGAAGCCGTGTCCGCGCTCGTGGCTGGTCAGGTCGGCGATCACCCCGGGAAAATTGCGGGCGAGGCGTGTAATGGTCAGCGCCCAAAGGATGATATAAAAAATCATATTGGCGGCGAAAAGCGTCCATGCGATTACGGGCATGCCTTCCAGTTTTGCGGCAATGGAGACGATGCCCGTCGCCATGACGAGGGCGAAATAGGCGGGGGGCAATCCGCCTGACGCTGAGGCGAACATTGTCCAGAGGGAGGGTTTGGGTGGGGTGTGTGTTGGGTTCATGGGCTTGGTCGGTCATTTTGTATCACAAGATTCCCACCCTGACGACTTATGTTTATCACCATGTCGAAAGACATTCTTCCTGCCTAGTATTACAGCGCAAGGTTAATCTGTTGTATGGGTAAACCGTCCACGAATATTCACGAATACACGAATGCCTCGATAGACTCAACACAAGCGCGCGAATGCCCGGCGCGAATTCGAGTATTCGTGG
>CASGHD010000064.1 GCA_949319575.1 uncultured Anaerolineales bacterium
GCTCGCCTGCCCCGATGTTTTTCGGGGTCCCGACGCCTGTCCTGAGCCTGTCGAAGGGAAGCAATCTCCCGGCGTTGGGGGACTGCTTCGGCAAAACCAAGAGCGCCTCGCAGCGACATGTTCCCAGGCTGAGTAGTTACAGTTTCGGCAAAAAATCGGACTTTCAATTTTCAAAAGTCAATAAGTCTGTCGAAGGGGCATCCCGCGCCAATCCTCGGCGCGCTTGTTCCCTGGATTCCTTCGCGCAGTTTCAGGCGGGTAATCACTGCAACTTTTCGGAGTTCAATTCTGTATCTCATACAATCAAACTTGGTGGTTGAGTAGCCCGAAGCGATAGCGAAGGGCGTATCGAAACCACAAGCATTCATGCAGCAACTTATTTGCAGGTTATCTGCTGATTTCGACTGCTTGCGCTCAACCAGCGGAAGTATGAAAAAATGCGCCGACTATTCCTCTCCCTCTCCGTCCTCCTCCTCGCCTCCCTCGCCTGCAACGGCGGAGGCGTTCCCGCTTATCCTAAAGATTCTATTTTTGATTCGGGCAGAACCGCCTACGGATTCTTCCCCTCCCCGCCCGAAGCGACACTCGAAAGCATCTTCCAACATTACAAAGACATGAGTCAGCATGGCGACTTTGTTTTGATTCAACAAAACACAGCCTGGGAAGATTTCGCCGAAGGCGGGACGGAAAGCGAATCGCAAACGCGCACCGATCTCATCAATCAAGTTAAACTCGCAAATCAAAACAATCTCGAATATATTTTTGTGATTGACGCGCTCAATGGACTCAACCGCAAAGAGTTCATCGGCTTGCCCGCGGGCTGGGAGGCGAGTTTTGCAAATCCCGACGTGCGTAGCGCCTATCGCAATTACGCGCTGTGGGTCGTGCAAACTTTTCATCCGCGTTACCTCGGTCTCGCCTCCGAGATCAACACCTACATGGACGCGCACCCCGACGACGCGGGCAACTTCATCAGCCTCTACAACGAAATTTACGCGCTCGTCAAAGCCGAAGCGCCCGACACGCAAATCTTCGTCTCGTTTCAATGGGACGACCTCAACAACATGTTCCCCCAGCCCGAGGAAGGCAACCGCGCGCGACTCAGCCCGAATTGGGAACAGATCGAAGCGTTCGAACCGAATTTGGATGTGTGGGTGATCTCAACGTATCCCTATTTTGTTTTCACTAACGGGACTCAAATCCCCGCCGACTATTACACCCCGCTTCTCTCGCGGACCTCGAAGCCGCTCGCCATTGCAGAGGGCGGATTCTCCTCCCGAGCCGTCGGCTTCGCGCAAGGCTCGCCCGAAGATCAGGTTGTTTTCCTCAACGCAGTTCACGACCAACTCGGTCCGCGCCTCGCGTTTTGGGTCAACACGATTCTCACCGATTTCAACATAGACTCCTACGCGGCAGAATTTGCAAAACAGGGACGCAACCCGAAAGACGCCGAAGGACTCGCAAATTTTGCCTTCATCGGCTTTTTGAATCCCGACCGCTCCCCCAAACCTGCAATGGAGGTTTGGGATGGGTTTAGGATTCCGTAAAAAAGTGACAGTCATCTTCGAGATGACTGTCACTTGACTCAGGATGAGTGTATCTTCTCAATCAACGCTTGAATGATCTTCTCTTCTTCGGGCGAGAGATTTTCTTTTTGAACTTTGTCGTAAATCGTAAGAAGCCACACGGTATTTTCAAGAACGAAATAATACACCACGCGATAGCCTCCCCGCTTGCCGCGTCCCTTGGCAGACATTCTCGCCTTTCGGGCGCCACCTGTGCGCGGGATGATGGGATGCGCTTCGGCATCGAAAATTTGCAGGAAAGAGTCAAAATCGCCGCGCAGGCTGGGATTATGCTTGCGCAGCGATTTCAGGTTTCGGTCGAACCAGTTGGTGAAGATGAAGCGATACTTCATCAAGCGTCTTCCAACACGGCATCAAGATGGGAGGACAACTCCTTGGCAGATTCAGCGTGTGTGACCTTTCCAAGAAGAATATCCTGCAATCCAGCCGCGAGGTGTTCTCCGAGGGTCAACGACTCCAGAGGCGCTTCATCCATGATCGTGACTAATATTTCCGCGTTCTCAGGCAGTTCGATTTTATCCAATAATTCGATCCTGCCATTGTGAACTGTAGCGCGTAAAGTTGGGTAAATCATCACGAGACTCCTTTTATGCAAAGGCGATTATATCTCGTTTCAAGAATTCAGACCGCTCGCCCAAACCCGCAATGGAGGTGTGGGATGGGTTTAGAATTCCGTAAAAAAGTGACAATCATCTTCGAGATGACTGTCACTTGGCTCGGCGTTAATCACAAAACAGAGTAACATCAAATTTGTTTTCAACTCCCGAATTAATTTCGAAATTGGAAAGCACGGCGTAAAAACCTGTCGCTTTCAAGCCCGACGCCTTTAAACCATCTACAAGAAACAACGCTTTCGAAAGATAAGCGTTTTCCATCGTCAATCCTTTGCCATCCTCAAATTTGACTCCTATTTTCCACTCCGCATCGGGCGGACGAACATCATTACAACCCGACAGCATGGCTGATTTGGCTGTGATCAACACCCACAATTCGTATTTTCCAGGTTGTATTTCTTCAAGTTTGTATTCCCCCTTCGAGTTCGTTTTTGCGCCGACAACCAAATCGAACGATTCGGCCATTCGCAATTCAACAGCGCTGGCAAACGGCTTTACATTGCCATTTGAAATGAATATCGTCCCAACGAGAGATGCAGGGAGAGGATTCGGGGTATCGGAAGGAACTGGCGTGAGAGTCGCAGTTGGGCTTGGAAGTGGTGTTGGCGTTAAAGTTATTGTCGCCGTGGGCAAAGGAGTGGACGTTGGCGCATCTGTGGGCATGGCTGTAGCCTGTACTCCACAAGCGGTCAACAAGAGCAGAAAGGACAATGCTATAAACTGGGATTTGAATATCTGTTTAACGGGGCGAAAACTGGATTTGTTCCAATTTCATCAGTTATTGGACAAGAACTCCAATACAACGCGATTAAATTCTTCGGGCTTTTCAACAGGCACGGCATGGCGCGAATCTTCAATGACAGTCAATTCTGCATTTCCCATTTTAGGAAGATACGCTTCTTTGGATGACACGGGCGTGTAATCGTTGTCTGCGGCTACCACCAAAACAGGCATCTTGATATTTTGAATTTTATCCGCCACACTCCAACCGACAATGGCGCGCATCGTATCCAAATAAGCGCGGATATCATTTTCCGCCCAACGCGAAACAAATGTCTCCCGCAACATCTCTTGTTCATCTTTGGGGAACAACCGCTTGCTTAACACCGCTCCCATCTTACGCATCCCCATCAAACGGACAATCGCAAAACGCATAATCACCTGCCAGCGTTCTTTGAGCGCGCGAACGACAAGTTCGGGGCCAGAATTAACGATCACCATGCGCTTGATCAATTCTGGATGATCCACCGCTAGTTGAAAAGCGATCATCCCGCCTAAAGAAATTCCAATAACATGAACAGGGTCAACTCCCAGCGATCTAATTAATTCGGCAGTGTCTTTCGCAAACAGCGACATGCTGTACGGGCCCTTCGGCTTTTGCGATTGTCCATGTCCGCGCAGATCAAAGGCTACCGTTTGGTAATGTTTGGCAAAGGCGGGGATTTGCATTTCCCAATCGCGCGCGCTTGAGCCAAGTCCGTGAATGAACAAAACCGTTTCCCCGCTTCCAGCAGTTTCATAATACAGTTCAATGTTGTTGACAGTTGCTTTTGACATATTGACATCCTCGTTTGTCGAGAGGTTGCGCAAACTAAAAACGCATTTGATGCCAATTATAGTCATCAACTCGAAACAGGGACGGGCTCTCTCCTTCGTAATTTATAAAGGCTAATAGCAAACAAAATAAAACCAAGCGGGGTCGTGAGGAGATACAAAACCCAATTGGTGTGCCACTGCAAATTCAGGGACGTGGCAAGCGCATAAAAAGAAACTCCCGCAACAGGGATTCCCAAGAGGGAGAGATATTTCCACATTGGCGCGGGATGGTTGAAACTGGTTAGCATCGAGCCATCCTCTTCACGTGAGCGATTCCAGCGCAACCCGAGATATGCGATCCACAACAAGATGGGCAGGATAACGACCGTCAGCGGATTGGTTACGACCACGAAAAGGAACATCAACGCGAACAGCCCCATAATGACGATGCTTACCCAACGGTTCGGGCGGAAGGATTCGGATGAACTCCAGTCCGCAAGCCAATAGGCGGGGATGGCGAGAATCGCCGCGCCAAACGAAAAGGCTGCAAATTCCGCGACCGTGGCAACTCCCCCATCAGGTTCGAGCCACCACATGATCGCCCACAAGCCGTAACAAAGCCCGATGGTTAGAGACAACTTCAAGGTCGAAAACGGATTCGTCGCGCGCAGGGATTTCCGAATCGCATGCCATCCGATCCAGACTGTTATGAGAGCGTGCCACGCAAGCGCGGTAAATGAGATCGAGAGAGGCAGCATTTCATAAGTCGTTTGCACCACGACTCCTTCGCCAAGCCAGCCGAAAACCGCGCCCGCCAGAAACAACGCCCAGATATTCTTGACTCTGAAATACGAAATGATCAGGAGAAAGACGAACGCCATTAACGAATACGCCAGCCAGGTGATCGTCCATTCGCCGAGTGAATCACCGGGACGTTTACGCGCCCAGAATAAAAGTTCGGAAAAGAGGAAGAAGATATAACCCGTCGAAAATACCAAAACAATGTTCTTGAATGTCTTCATAGCGCTTATACAGGTTTTGGCTCAGAAATGTTGCAATGTGTTCCCCAAATCGTTTTCTCAGCAAGATTGACGCCGATTACCTTTTAGCCAAGCTCTATTTTCCCCGCGTTTAATTACCACTGTTCTCCATCCAGCGATACGACTTGCATTTTCACCAACTCAGGCTCCAGCGCCGAGGGTTCGTTGGCATAGATCTGATCCAGAGTCTCTGTGATGTTTACCGCGCCATGTTCCGCCACATACGCATTGAGCGCGGCGGTATACAACTCGCTTAGCGAAACCCCCATTTTCTTGGCAAGGTTTTGCGCGGCATGAAAGACAGGGTTAGGGATGGAAATATCAGATTTCATAGTTCACCTATTTTTACAAGACAAACAACCTTCGACATTATACCTCGCGGTAAAGCCATTTACTCACACCCATTTTCAACATGCTCCTCGAACGTTTCGGCAAAGGAATGATATCCCGAACCGTCACACTTTGCGCGGAAGAAGTAGTACGGCGTCTCGGCAGGGAATGCAACCGCTTGCAATGAATCCAAATCGGGATTGGAGATCGGCGCAGGAGGCAAGCCCGCGTAAATGTATGTGTTGAACGGCGAGTCGAATTGCAGGTCGTTCAAACTCAGCGGATTCTTCCACCATGTCCCACTTCCGAAATCAAAACCTAACGCATATTGCACCGTCGGATCGGCTTCGAGTTTCATGCCGATGTTCAAGCGATTGAGATAAACCGATGCGATCAACGGCTTCTCTTCATCCTGCACGGCTTCGCGCTCCACAATGGAGGCGAGAGTCACGGCTTGATACACGGTCAATCCTTGTTCCTCAAACCCGTATGTCAACTCGGAAGTGAGACGCAAAGAAAAGTTGCGGAGAAGTTCATCCATCAACTCATTGACAGATATATTGCGCGAAAGGATGTATGTATCGGGGAAAAAGAATCCTTCGGCAGAGTCCGCGCTGGTGAGGAAATCGAAATCGTCACGCGGAGTCTTTGCGGCGGCGAGAAATTCGTCGGGTGTGATCGCCAAGCCCGAGGTCGGGAGAGACGCGGCGATCTCCTCCATCCGCCAGCCTGCGAGGACGGTGAACGTCACCTCGGTAGCGCTCGCGTCTTGAATCTCACGCGCAATATCAATCGCGGACATCGCCGCGCTGAGTTTGTACTCGCCCGCTTGAATGGACGTGTCGAGACCCGAATAGATCAGATACGCGCGGAACGATTCGGCATCGCGGATCAAGCCCGCATCGTAAAGACTCGCCGCAATCGAATCCACCGATTGTCCCGATTCGATTTGGAAATTTCGCTCGCCCGCTTCAGAATTCAGCGGACGCGTGAGCAAGCCGTCGTACCACAATAATCTCGCTGAATATTGCGCGCGTTGAAACATCGTCAGCCACGGCGCGGGCGGACCGTAAATCCGCGCGGCTTCGGCTGGGATGGTGATGAAGGCGGCGAGAAAACAGAGAATTGTGAGAATTAAGAGAATTGGGAGGATGAGTTTGCGCATGGGGAAAAGGTAAACACGTATACACGGAAACAAGTAGACAGGTAATCACGTGTATACGTATCTACTTGTGTACCTGTTTACGTTCTTCGAGCCTCCAAATACGAACGCAGTATCACCACCGCCGCCAGCGAATCGTGATGACCCGCGCGTTTCTTGCGTGAGACTCCCATTTCGATGACAACCGCGCGCGCATCTTGTGTGCTGAACGATTCATCGAACAACTCCACAGGGATTTGAGTCTGCTCTTTCAACGCGTCGGCAAATTTCGCGGCGCGTCTGCCAGCAAGATTCGGTTTCCCTTCTTCATCAAACGATTGACCGACGAGGATCAAGCCGACTTCATTTTCAGCCGCAAGATTCGCAACCTGAGCCGCGTCAAGCAGACGCGATACATGCTCGATGACTTGCAACGGGCTGGCAATCGTCGCGGTCGGGTCGCTGAGCGCGAGACCGATCCGCTTTTCGCCGTGGTCAACTGCTAGGATACGCATTGGGTTAGATCACCGTAAAGAGGTAGACAGGTAAACAAGTAGACAAGTAGGCAAGTAGACAAGTAGAGCGGGAAACACGGAACTTGAAACGTGAAACTCATTGCTTTCTGCTTTCTGCTTTCTGCTTTCATCCTTCATAATTCATCCTTCATTCCACCACCACCTCGATCCGAAACGGCAGCAACGGAATCCACTTCCACCATGAGGGGAACATCGAAATCTCAGGCTGGCTTTCCCAATCAAACGACTCGTCCAAACGCGAGCGCGCTTCATCCACGCTCAAGCCGCGAATCAAAGTTGTGATTTGGGCAGGGTCAACAGATTGAATAATCTGTCGCTCAGCGCGGATTTGCCAACGCGCGGAGCCGTCCTCACTTAACACAGGCACGCCAACGGATTCGATGTCCATGTTAGCAGACGCTGGCAAAAAGCCCGAAGGGAGAGACGCGTTCAACGCAAGCGAGACAAGTTGGGTCAGGTCTGAAGCGGAGGCGTAACGCGCGGAATATTCCACTTGCATGGTCAACGTCAACGTGGTTCCCGCCGCACCCGCAGGTGGATCATAGTCCTCCAATAAAATTTGCGAAACGGAAATCGTTTTGTCAAAAAGAATATCGCCCGACTCAACGTCGTTCAAAAATTTTATGCGCGCGTCTTCGTCGAGAGATTTCGTCAACAACTCTTTCGCGCGCGCGCGATCCGCATCGCTCGCCTGCACAGACGATTGCTCGCGCCCGCCTTCCGTCGGTTCAGGATTCGTGACCGAAAGCGAAAGCCCAAGCGCGCCGCGAATGACGATCAACGAATCTTCGGGCAGGTTGCCGATCGCGCCGCTCTCAACCGCCTCGATGGGAATTTCGAGTTCTTTGCCAACGCCCGCGGCGATAATGCCATCTTCAAGAGTCACAAATTGCACAAGCGCATCGCGCGCCGCCTCGATGATCGTGCCAGCGGGTATCGTCACCGCGTTCGACGTGAGATTGCGAAACACCACAACGCCAGTTGCTTTCGATTGCGGCACAACGCCCTCGCCCGTCACAACAACAGTTTGCGCGCCATCAAGAATGATTCGTTTTTCGCGCGCAGGAATATTGCCCGTGACAAAAACAGACTCGGTGGATTCATTCGCAATCACAGGCAAGACAATGCTCTGCGTTTCAGTGATCGGCTGTAATCGGATTTGCGCGCGCGGAATAAACAACGCGACGATGGCAAACACGGATAACACACCGACGATGAACGCGCCCAACCTCGTGGCAGGATGCGCGCGCCACGCTTCTTCCCGCACTTGAACCTGCTCCCGCTTCTCACGCAGATTCTTCGCTGGAGGCTTTCGCGTCAACCTCTTCGGCGGACTCTGCGCCCACGCCTCTTTCTGCGCCTCGCCCGTCGATTCGAAAACAGGAATCCCCAGCGACTCAGCATCCACACGGACGCGCCGCGTGCGCGTTACGATCCCCAACTGCGCCCCAAGCGACGACGCGTGCCTCTGCAAAACTTTCAAGTCCACTTGCCGAAGCGCGATCTTCTCGAACTTGGGAGCCACCAGCAAAATGCGCGGCGTCTTCGCCCACGACATTCGGTCGCGGACGGAGATGAGGTCATCGTGCGATTCGAGGGTGATGATCTTTGTTTTCATCGAGGTTGATTATAACTTGACCCGCAGCCACAACGCCTATACGTCCGCAGGCTCTCTAGGAGTTGCCGTGATTCTTGTACACGGATTACGCGGATTTCACGGAAAAACCTTTTAAGTACCCGTTCTTTCTCCGTGTTTCCCGTGAATTCCGTGTACCAAAAAGGTTCTATCACGGCGATTCCCAATGAGCCTGTCCGCACAGACTAATTAACCCAAGTTGCGACCTACCAAAGGAAATTGATGCTACAAGCGAGAACAAAGAGAGCGACCTTGATCTCAAATCCTTTGGCAGTGATCGCATGAATTGATTTGGGTAGCAAGCGTTCAATCAAACTTCCAGTGGTT
>CASGHD010000065.1 GCA_949319575.1 uncultured Anaerolineales bacterium
TCGGAACATGTCGCTGCGAGGCGCTCTTGGTTTTGCCGAAGCAGTCTCCCCATACCGGGAGATTGCTTCGTCGGGACCCCGAAAAAACATCGGGGCAGGCGAGCAAGAGCCCTCCTCGCAACGACATGCCTGAGCAGTTACAAAAAAACTCCGTGACTCGGCGCCTCCGTGGGTTAGTCTGTTGGGCTATCTATAACCTTTGAGCGCTCCCATTTGGGTCTTTAGGAGTTGCCGTGATGAACCGCCAGTTCCGGCGGCAGTTGCACTGCCGCCCGCCAGCAGTGCAACTGCTGTCGTAACCATCACGGCAATTCCCAGTGAGCCTCCCATTTCGATTGCGTAACACCAGTGATTAAGTTGTACAATATATATGGAACTCTAGTCGTCAGACAAGGACGCTTCTGGCGCAAGCAGTTCCGGAGGAAGATCATGAAGCATGGATTTTCGCGAGCGTTTCGCGCGACGGTTTCAATGTTCATCGTGTTGGTCTTGTTCACCCGTGAAGTTTCCCACCCACAAGCGGGAATTTCCTCCTCCAGCCAACTTTCCTTCATCGGGTTAACCCTGCAAGCCAACATCGAAACCGCGGGAGTTGTGGCAAGCGGCGCGAACCTCTCACCCTCCGCCGAACTGTTCTACCGGCAAACCGGTGCGGTCGACTGGCGACGCGGGCATCCCCTCAAGCGCATCGACGATGGACGGTTGGTGGGTAGTTTATTCGGGTTGTCGCCCTCCACATCGTACGATGTGCGGGTCGTTGACGGGGGCAGTGAAATTGCCGGCGTGGTTGTGACGCAACCCGATGAAATCCCGTTCACGCCCGCTAGCGTTCTGCGCGTCAACGATGACGCCGCGCCCGGCGGCAATGGCTCCATCACCGCGCCGTATCGAACGATTCAGGAAGCGGTCAATGTGGCGGCTCCCGGCGCGCAGATCCTGGTGGCAGATGGGGTGTATCGCGAAAACGTCCTTTTCCCCATATCGGGAACGCCGGGGGGTTGGATTCAGGTCAAAGCGGAGGGAGGAGGCGCGGTTCTCGAAGGGGCGGATAGTCTTTCAGGCAGTGTGTGGGCGCCGGCAGTGGGAAAATCCAACCTCTGGTTTACTCAAATTGGCGGAGCCATCGGGTATCTCGCGCGGGATGGCAAGCGGATGTATCAATACGAATCGATGAACGGGTTGAATAATGGCGCCGGGCATAACAACGCGCCCATTGCTGAAGGCTGGTTTTTCGAGGCGGCAACCTTGCGGCTTTATATCCGCGCATCGGACGACCCATCGACTCATACGTGGCAGGCGCCGCGCCTAAACCATGCTTTTGATGTGAGCGGACGCGAGTGGATCTGGATCGAAGGGTTTGAGATGCGCTTCTACGGCACGCGCACCGATGGATGCGGCGTGTGCTCTTTGAATTCATCGCATGTGGTCATCCGCCGCAACAAGATCCACAACATGCAACTGGGCATTTTCATCAATTGGACAGGCGGAGAAAACCTCGGCAACGATACGCGCATCGAGTTCAACGAGATCTACGACACTACCGCGAGCAACTGGCAATGGGATGCTGTGAAAGGAAGCGCGCAAGAGGGGACTGGCATCGTCCTGCGCGGGCACAACGGCGCCATCGCGCGCGGCAACGAAATCCATCACATCTTCAACGGAATTTACACCGGCGCTTCGGGGGCGTCCGGTGAAAACCCCGCCATCGCCTTCGATGCGGACATTTACAACAATCGCATTCACGATATCGCCGATGACGGTCTGGAACCTGAAGGCGCGTGCATCAACCATCGCTTCCGCAACAATAGCATCGACCGCGCCTTCAGCGGCATCTCGCTCGCGCCGATCACCATGGGGCCCGTGTGGGTGACGCGCAACACCGTCACAAACTTCACCAACAAGGCGTTCAAATGGGACCGCAACTCAGACGGCCTGGTGATGATCTATCACAACACCGCATGGACGAATTCGCCCGACGCCAACGGCATGGATCTGATCAGCCCCGTGCGCAACACGATCATGCGCAACAACATTTTTCAGGTGAGCGGGTTCACGTTCTCCGAGAAAACCACCGGCTCGACCAACAACGACTGGAATAACGACAACCTGTACAACACCCGCACATCGAGCAACCCACACTTCAAATGGGAGAATGTGAACTACAACCGAATTGCAGATTTCTGCAAGGCATCGGGGCTCGAATGCGCCGGTTCCGATTCACCGCCGGGGCTGGTCGACCCCGCCGGCGGAAATTTCGCCCTGGGCGCGTCCAGCCCGAACGTGGATCGAGGCGCGCTCATCCCCGGCGTCAACGACTCTTACAGTGGCTCGTCGCCAGACCGCGGCGCGTTCGAATTCGGCGCCGTATCCACCCCCACGCCATTCCCGACATTCACTTCAACATCGACAGCGATCATACAAACACAGACCCCCATATTCACCCCATCGCTCACGTCGTTCCCGGTTACGCAGTTACCAATCACAGGACAGCCGCCGACTCAAACCACGCCAAGCCTGACGCCATTCCCGCTCGATTCACCTCCGACGGTGTTATCTGTTTCGCGCTTGGACGCGTCTCCAACCGCCTCAGCCGCTGTCCGCTTCCGCGTCGCATTTTCCGAAAACGTAACCGGTGTGGATTCATTCGCGCCGATCACAGACTTCGCCCTGAATACCAGCGGGGTAACCGGCGCGTCGATTACGGGAATTACGTTGGAAACCGGCGCGAGTTATGTAGTGCAAGTGAACACCGGCTCAGGGAATGGAACGATACAACTGTACGCGCTGGACGATGACAGTATCCGCGACTCGATCAATCAGCCGCTTGGCGGCGCGGGCATTGGGAACGGAAATTTTTTGAACGGCGAGGCGTACACGATCAACAAACCCACGCCTGCGCCCCTGACCAAAATTTTCAAGTCGATCGGCGCGAACGACGGCTGGGTTCTCGAATCACAAAAGACCAGCGAGCGCGGCGGGACGCGCAACGCGTCGGAAACCACGTTCATCCTCGGCGACGACAACCGCGACCGGCAATATATTTCCATCCTGCAATTTTCGACAGCCGCGTTACCCGATAACGCGGTTGTGACCAAAGTGACACTGATGATCCGCAGTCAGAGTTATACCGGCGCAAATCCATTCGCCACACACAGAAATATCGCCGTGGACATTCAAAAAGGATATTTCGGTTCCTCCGGTGTGCTGGGCGTCAACAGCCTCGACCGCGGAGATTTTCAAGCGCCAGCCAGCCTGAGCAACGCGGGCACGATCCTCAACAACCCGGTCACCGATTGGTATTGGGCAACGCTGGATGCCGCCGCCAATCAATTTATCAACTTGACCGGCGTGACCGAACTCCGCCTGCGCTTTCAACTCCCCGATAACGCCGACCGGGGCAACGATTGGATTCGGTTCTACAGCGGCAATTACAATTCCTCAACCTCACACCCCATGTTGCAGGTCGAGTATTATGTGCCGTAGAAATAGAACTCCGAGATTTTCGCGAAGCGAATCTCGGAGTTCTGAGAATTTACACTAACATCAACGCGGGCGTTTCCAGATATTTCGCCAGCGATTGCATGAACTGCGCCGCCTCCGCCCCATCGCTGACGCGGTGGTCTACGGAGACTGTCGCTTTCATTCGCCAGCCGGCTTTGATCTCGCCGTTATCCACGACAGGAACTTCACGCGCAGAACCCACTGCCAAAATTGCGGCTTCAGGCGGGTTGACGATGGCGATGAAATTTTCCACGTCGTACATGCCCAAGTTGGAGATCGAGAACGTCGAGCCTTCGATGTCATCGGGCTTGACCTTGCCGTCACGCGCGCGGGCAACTTTTTGCTTTACATCACCAGAGATTTGGCGCAGGGGCAATTGATCAGTATTCTTGGTGACAACGGTCAGTAAGCCGCCAGTGACGGCAACGGCAACGCCCACATTCACCGCGCCATGACGGACGACTTTGTCGCCCGCAAAGGTCGCGTTGAGATTCGGGAACTCGCGCAACGCCAAGGCAACGGCTTTGACGATGAAATCGTTGACCGAAAGTTTCTCGTTATCGGGCAAATACTCGTTGATTTGCTTTCGCATCGCCATGACCGCGTCCATTTTGTATTCGTGACTCACGTAAAAATGTGGAACGGACGTTTTCGATTCGGTCATGCGGCGCGCGATGGCTTGGCGGAGTTTGGTGAGTTGGACGACTTCGTCTTCATGCGAAATGACGATGGGCAATGAAGAGATCGGAGATTGGAGACTGGAGACTTTCGACATTTGACCGCCAGAAAGCGCAGACTCAACATCCTTGCGAACCACGCGCCCGCCGGGACCTGTCCCTTGGAGTTGGGCGAGATTGATGTTGTTATCGCGGGCGATCTTCTTTGCAAGCGGACTTGCTTTAATTTCAGGAGACTGGAGACTGGAGACCGGGGGTTGAGGCGTGGATAATGCTTGAGGAGCCGAATCAGTTTTCCCCTGCGATTGAGGCGCAGGCTTTTCATCCGACTTAACGTCTGCCTTCTGCTTTCCGCTTTCCACAAGCGGCGCATCCACTTTTTCACCAGCAACACCCACCACCGCAATCGGCGCATTGACAGGCACAACATCACCTTGATTGACGATGAGTTGCAGAACGACGCCACCCGCAGGCGACTCCACTTCAACTGTTGCTTTATCCGTTTCGATCTCGGCGAGCACGTCGCCTTTGTTGATGTTTTCGCCCACTTGCTTGACCCAACGGACGAGCGTGCCTTCCGCCATATCGAAGCCGAGTTTGGGCATGTTAATTGTTTCAGCCATTATCGCAAGACCTCCTTTGCCGCGGCGATGATGTCTGGCGCTTGCGGCAACGCGGCTTGTTCGAGCGCGCGATTATATGGAAGTGGAACTTCCTTTTGCGCCACGCGGATGATTGGAGCGTCAACATAATCGAACGCTTCTTCATAGATGCGGCTGACGATCTCACTGCCAACGCCGTACGACTTCCAACCTTCTTCAACAACAATCGCGCGATTCGTTTTCTTGAACGATGCCAACACGGGTTCCATGTCGAGCGGACGCAGTGTGCGCAAGTCAACGATCTCGGCTTCGATTCCTTCTTTGGATAATTCGTCCGCGGCTTTCATGGATAACTCAAGACCTTTGCAATACGTGACGATGGTGAGGTCTTTGCCAACGCGTTGCACTTTGGATTTCCCGATTGGGATGAGATGCTCGCCCTCGGGGACTTCGCCGCGCACTTGATACATGGTGGCGTGCTCGATGAACAGAATCGGATCATTCGACCGGATGGCTGTTTTCAACAATCCTTTGGCATCTTGCGGCGTCCCCGGCGACACGACCTTGAGACCGGGGAAGTGCGCGAAGATCGCGTCGGGCGTTTGTGAGTGTGTCGCGCCCAATTGACGCCCACCGCCGCCGACCGCGCGAATCACCATCGGGACAGTGAACTGCCCGCCGAACATGTAATGAAGTTTCGGCGCCTGATTGACGATGTAATCCATCGCTGAGAATGCAAAGTTGATCGTCATCAATTCTGCAACAGGTCGTTGCCCCACCATCGCCGCGCCGATTGCCGCGCCGATGATCGCGTTCTCCGCAATCGGTGTGTCTTTGACTCGATCGGGTCCATATTTGTCGTAAAAACCTTTGGTCACCGCGTAGGTGCCGCCCCACACACCCACTTCTTCACCCATGATAAAGACGGCGGGGTCGCGGTCCATTTCTTCCATGAGGGCTTGCGAGATCGCCTCGCGCATTGTTATTTTTGCCATAGAATTTCCTCTAATGTTGGCGGTTGAAACCGCGTCAACATTTGCGAAGACGACCTTCGTCGTCTGTCAAAATTTGTTTTTGAAGTCCACGAAGGTGGACTTTGTAATTGTTGACGCGACTTGAGTCGCCAACAATACTTTCTCATTTCTCATCCTGCTCGAACACCTCTTCCAATTCGGGGAACAGTTTATTTTCCGCATGATGTCGCTTTTGATTTTCAATGTACGCCTTCACCGTTGGGATTTCAGACTTTCGGATGGTGAAGGCTCCGTACGCGCCCTGCCATTTGAAAAACGCGCCGGGCATGATGGCGTGCGTGACGAGATGCGACGACGAACCTTTCGTTTCCTTAACCAGAGTCGCAATCGCAACCGTTGTGTGAAACCTCGTCAAAACATGCATGTGATCTTCGATTCCGCCAATGGCAATTGGCAGGCATTTGTGTTCGCGGCATTTTTCGGCAATTGCGGCGTAGATTCGCGGCTCAAGTTTTGGAGTAATCAGCGGCAACCTGTCCCATGTTGCCCAAACCAGATGAACATAAAGTTGGGTATAAGGCTCGCGCAATTCTTTCTCCTAAACCAAGCCTGCGAAGGCAGGCTTCGCGCTTGTTGCCGCGACTTCAGTCGCCAACAAGACTAGTCCGCATAAACGTTCGTAAACAAATCTTCCAGCGCGGGTTCAGGTGATTTCTCGGCGAATTCAACCGCTTTATTCACTTCTTCATCCACGCGCCCTTCGATTTCATCCAACGCTTTGGCAGTGGCAACTTTTTTGTCAAGCAAATACTTGCGAAAAATTCCGATCGGGTCTTTCTCGTGCCACTGCTTCACCTCGTCCTGCGAGCGATAGCGTTCGGGATCGCCCATCGAGTGACCGCGGAAACGGTAGGTATCTACTTCAAGGAAATAGGGTTGACCTTCCTTGCGAACGTACTCTATTGCGACTTTTGCAGCTTCATAGACCGCCATCACATCCATGCCGTTGATTTCCGCATTCTTCATGGCGTAGCCTTCGGCTTTTTGGCGGATATCGGAAACAGCCGAAGCGCGTTCGACGCTCGTCCCCATGCCATATTGATTATTCTCGCATACCCACAGCACGCGCAAGCCCCACGCCTTCGCCAGATTTAACGCTTCGTGGAAGTAACCGATATTCGTCGCGCCATCGCCGAACATACAAATGGTCACGTTGTCATTTTTTGCATACTGGTCGCCGACAGCGAGTCCTGCCGCGATGGGTAAATGCCCGCCTACGATGGCGTGCCCGCCCCACATGTTCTTTTCCACGCTTGCCATGTGCATCGAACCGCCCTTGCCCTTCGACATCCCTGTTGCCTTGCCGAGCAATTCTGCCATTACTTCGTTGGCAGAAATTCCACAATTGATGGCAACGCCGTGATCGCGATAAGCGGTGATCACGCGGTCGCGCGGTTCACGCGCCGCGATCAAACCCGTGCTGACGGCTTCCTGCCCAATATACAAGTGCATGAAACCGCCGATCTTGCCCGCCTGATACAGTTCCGCGCCGCGTTCTTCCACGCGGCGGATCAGCACCATTTGGTGGTATAGATCCAGTTGTTGTTCTTTCTTCATTGAATGTTGCTCCGTAATAAATTTAAATCTCGCTCTGTGAGGGTCACACAAAAACAACACCAGAGAGCCTCTGGCGTTGTGGTTCTCATAATTCCGAACGGCATTATATCAGGGTTTCTTGCCTTATTTTACGTTGCTCTCGCGCGAAACAAATTGCTCAAATTTGTCCTACAACTATTGAATTCCAACAGGTTCTTTGTTATAAGTGGAGGGACAGCCCGCCAGAACTACTCATCATTTCAATTCAAGGAGAAGAGAATGAAACTTACACCCCCTAAATCAATTACCTTTTGGATCGGCGTTGTGCTTGGTTTGCTCGGTCTGCTCGGCGGCATCGGCGTCATTGGCGCAGTTGCTGGTTACGCGTTCTGGCTCGCTTTCGCCGGCTTTGCCGTGCTTGCCCTCGGCTTGCTCGTCAAAGGTATGTAAATAATCAGCCCCTGGCGGGTCGTCAGCTCCTCGCGGCAACGCGGGGAGTTTTTGTTTTAGGATACAATCGAAACATTGAGCGGTTCACTGGCAGAACGCAGGAGAAACAATGAAACGTCTTCACATCTTGCTCGGCATACAATCCTTGCTTGCGGTTTTCGTTTCCATCAATCGCCTGACAGACTGGTTCACGGGTTACGTTTTGCCTAACGAATTCCTGCGCTGGGTGGACTTGAACAATGTCATTGTCGCGCTCATCAGCATGGTGGCGGGATATTTATTGAAGAAGACTCTCGAATACAACTCCCCCTCCCGTGAGGGACCCGCGCACACGGCATGGAATTTGGTTTTCATCATCGGGGTATTCATCTCAGCCGTAAGTTATGGCTTCCATGAAATGGGAAATTACCTGCACTTCCGTTTTTGCCTGGAAGATACGACCAGCGATCTGTGCCGCATCGTTATCTTCAACGACGACGAGTTCAGTCACTGGCTTTTCTTTGCGGGGTTCATCATGGTCAACGCGGCGATTCTGTTCATCCAAAATATCTTTCCGCATCGGGGAGAGGTCAAAGGCGGGGATGTTGCCTTGCTGTTATTGAACTCTCTCTTTTTAGGGTTGGGCGTGATGGCAAATCTCGGCTTTGAAGAGATCGGGTTGGATTTATACATCGTTGCTTTGCTCGCCATCGTTTCAGCCTTCTTACTTTGGAAGCGGGGAAAACAACCCATGTTCATTTATTACACGTCCGCGTACTGGCTGGGGCTGGCAGGCAGTTTGATCGCGCAGGCAATACGATAGTTGACATCCTTGCGCAACAACTAAGAACGTATCCGAATACCGGAGCGCGGACTTTCAGTCTGCCTAATGAGCGGACTAAAGTCCGCGCTCCGGAGGTTTTCGGACAGATACTAAAAGCAAAAATGAAAATTATGAAATCCTATTTCGTAGATTCGTTCACAACTGAACCATTTAAGGGCAACCCTGCGGGCGTTTGCTTTCTTGAGCAAGAGTTGGACGAAGAAACCATGTTGAAAATTGCCCGGGAATTTGGGTTTTCAGAAACCGCATTCATTCAAGAAACCGACCGGGATAGCGCGTATACCATCAGGTATTTTTCCCCCAAAAAGGAAATTCCATTATGCGGGCATGCCACTCTTGCATCGGCAAAAGTACTCTTTGAAAATACGGATCTCAATGAAATTTCATTCATTACTTCAGAGAATCTAGTGTTGGCAATAAAAAAGCACAACAACGATATAGTGATGGAATTCCCTGTGTACGACACCACGCCGGCGACAATTCCCCGCGCAACGTTAGCCGCATTAGGTCTGGAAACAATCATCAATTCGGTTTACAGCCCAAAGAATAAAATAATCGTTCTGGAAATCGGCGATTCGCAGGTTTTGGCAAACTTAACGCCCGATTTTGACGCCCTGTTAAAATCGTGTGAGGATATTAATGGGATTCTGGTCACCGCGCCGTCTGCCAACGAAGAATACGATTTTCATTACCGATATTTTTGGCCCTGGGCAGGGACAAACGAAGACCCTGTTACTGGCGGCGTACAAACATTTCTCGCAAAGTATTGGGGAGAAAAACTTAATAAGACCGTGTTGAAAGCTTTTCAGTCGTCGCAACGCACAGGCTATATGACTGTGGAATTGCGGAATGACAAAGTATTGATCTTCGGACATGCCGTAATTGTTTTGGAGGGGAATTTGGCGTATTGAATTCGTATCTCTCTACCGTACAAATCCGTTTTGGTGACGCAGAAAAACGCTGATTTTCGCTGATTCGAAAAGAAAAATCTGCGTTTTCAGCGTGAATCAGCGTCCCATTCTTAAGATGTACGGTAGAGAATTCGTATCAAGACATCGGTAGCATTTTTCATCGGAAATGGGCGTTCGAGTCAATGAGTGGATTGGCTTCCGCCTAACGAACCTCCGCATTAACCGCAACTTCTGGCGGAACGGATAAAATTCCAAGCATCGCACCCGCCCCTTGCGGTGTTCTACCTGTTGAACTCAAAGGAGAAAAAAATGGACTAC
Source organism: uncultured Anaerolineales bacterium (assembly GCA_949319575.1). Lineage (GTDB taxonomy): Bacteria > Chloroflexota > Anaerolineae > Anaerolineales > Villigracilaceae > Defluviilinea. The sequence continues at coordinate 9,853 of CASGHD010000065.1, forward strand.
CTTCACCTAACGCTTCGCATCATTCATATCGGCGCGGGCATTCTCTGGGTCGGCGGCACGCTGATGATGACTTTTTTTGTCGCTCCTGCGGCGGGAGCCACCGCGGAATCTGGTCAAAGATTTATGAAGCAACTTATGTTTCCCCTGCGATTTGGGCAAAAGATGGCGGCGGCGGCGGGGTTAACGCTTCTGGCAGGCTTCGTGTTATTTTGGCTCGACTCGGACGGCTTCACGAACGCGTGGATGTCTTCAAGCGCCGGGACGGGGTTCGGTATCGGCGGTGGGTTCGGGCTGATCGGTTTTATCTACGGCATATTGATTGGGCGAAATACAAGAGCCTTAATCCAACTCGGCGAACAAGCGCAGGGCAAACCTTCGGGCGAGCAAATGGCGCAAATGCAGACAATGCGAAGACAGTTGGCGACGTATTCATATACCGCGTCTGCAACCCTCATCCTCTCCGTGATCTTCATGGCGATTGCGCGATTCCTGGTATTTTAGGCGCGGATGAAATCTAGAAAATTCAAAACGGTTCTTGCGATTCTGTTTCTCGCGCTTGTCGCGTCGGTGATCGTCAACCCGAAGGCGCCGCCGACGCGATATTACGATGGCGCGCCGCGCACGCTTGTCATCGCGCATCAGGGTGGGGATGGTGTGTGGCCCGGCGACACGTTGCTCGCGTTCGAAAATGCCGTCGAAATTGGATCAGACGTCCTTGAGATGGACGCGCACATCACGAAGGACGGCCAAATCGTCCTCATGCACGATGAAGAAGTGGATCGCACCACCGACGGCGCAGGTCTCATCGAAGATCTAACACTCGAAGAGTTGAAACAACTTGACGCGGCGTATGATTGGTCAACAGACGATGGAGCAACATTTCCGTATCGCGGGCAGGGAATCCAAGCGCCAACGCTGGAGGAAGTCTTTCAGCGATTCCCGAATATGCGCTATGTGATCGAGATCAAGTTGACGAAGAACCCGATTGACAAACCCTTGTGCGACCTGATCCGCCAATACGACATGCAAGATAAAGTACTCATCGGTTCATTTCATGACGAGGCGATGAGGAACTTCCGCGCGGCGTGCCCGGAGGTGACAACTTCCGCGTCGCGTACCGAGGTGAGAAATTATGTGTTGCTTGGAAAAGTTTTCCTATGGGGATTTTATCTTCCACGATTTCAAACCATTCAGCCGCCTTGGGATCCTGAAGAGTCGCTGGGCATCCAGATCATGACCGAACGATTCGTGCGCGAGTCGCACGCCAAAAATATCCGCGTCGAACCGTGGACGGTGAACGACCCGCAACTGATGAAGCAATACATCGAATGGGGTGTGGATGGTATCATTACCGACAGACCCGACCTGCTGGTCGAAGCGCTGGGAAATTAAGAACTACCCAACCTGGAGCCGCATATGAAAAGCATTTTCAGTTTTTTTCTCGATATTGAAAAATTGATCTACAAGATCCTGATGTGGTTCATCCTCGTCCCCAAGACGCTGGTAAAGATCACGCTCAACCCTGCGTGGGCGCCGGGCTATGTGAAGGATGAGTTGGAGAAAGATCAAACGCCCTTCGACGAATATATTTCCCCCATCATTTTATTGCTGGTGGTCGCGCTGATCCCCGCGGTGGCGTTCAACCTACTGCCCACATTCGGCGCTTCGATCAGTTCTCCCGCCGAAACCCAACCCACCACAGACCGAGTCCTCTCTTTTGAGGTGCGCACCGATTTCCGCTCTTCGTCTTCTGATATGAAATATTTTCACACATGGACGGTGACGAGAGTGGTTTCCGCGTCAACGGGGAATGGGAATCAGGTCGTCAAAACCGAAGTCCATTATCCACAGGGACCGGTCAACTTTATCGAGGAGATAGACGACAACACGGTCAAGGATAAGTTCCTGTATACGTTTCAAGACCCCGGTGAATACCTGGTGGCGGTGTCTGCGGGGAAGTATGATCCGCGCAAGTTCGACCCAGCCAGCCAGCAAGGAATTGTCACCGAATTCTACCCGTCTACATTACGGGTCATTGTTCCAGTAAAGCTGGAAGACCCGATCGTGATTTCAAACGAGGAACGCACAAAGGACACAGAATCCGCCAGCCCGGAGGGGATCGAATCGTTCACCGCATCCGTGCAAAGAGAGAATACTCTCTTTCTCGCAATTGCCCTGATGCTGCCTCCGTTGTTCTTTGCCCTCGCCACAAAACTCCTCATTACTACCATTGGCGAAGACACGCTCAAGGAAAGTTTTTATACCCAGTGTTATTACTTTTCGCCGCTAAGTTTGGCAATTTGGGCCAGTTATTACGCGAGATACTTCTTCACCTCTGACGCTTATTTTTTTGCGTCCAACAACATTGCGATACAGATCATCTGGTTGCCCACCTTGTTAGCCGCGCTCTGGTTCGTCCGCGCGGAGGTGAAAACCATCGAAGACGCGCGCGGACTCAACGGCATTCGCTCTCTTACCGTCACCCTCCTTTGTATCGCCGTCATGTTGTTCGCGGCAAGCGGCATCTTCCAATTTGCAACGCTTCAGGATGACGTTCGGTTGCTCGCCATCCGCATCTACCCCATCCTGGCGGCGGCAATGATCGCCGGCTTTGGTCTCGCCTGGTATCGCCGCCGCAGAAGCAGAAATGAGTTCATGAAACCCGGTCACTTTGTGGGGATCGCGGTAAACGCTGTGGTGTTGATCGCGTTATTGGGTTTCGTCTCGGCGCGTTTCGGGGCGCAGTCGCAATCGAATGCCGTCCCGTCGACCGAGGCGCCGCAAGCGACCTCAACCGAATTGGCAGGAGCAACCGAACCGTCCATCCCCGCTGTCACCGCGAACCCCTCGACGCAGACCGCCCTGCCGGAAGCCACCACAACGGAATCGGCAGAAAGCCCAACGCCAACACCAAACCCGTATTACGTGGATGAATTCAACACCGATCTCACCACGTGGTCCACTTTCATGACCAGCGGAGACTCGCGCATGGTCATTCCGCCGGTCGTCGATCGCGGCGTGCTTCCGCTTCAATTGTTGCAAGTGGATGACCGGGTCGGGCAATACTATCTCATCAACGATGCCTTCTCTTATTCAGATGTGAAAGTGGAAGCGGTGGTCACCAACCGCGGCAATAACTCCAACGGGGTGGGCTTGATCTGCCGCTACAGCAACGTTGGCTGGTATGAAGTCCAGGTCTCCAACTCACAGAGGTTCGCCATCTATGTTGTAGACAGCATCGGGCTTGTTAGCCAGGGGTACAACGAGGTGTTCACTGGCGAATCCAGCGCCATCCGCTCGGGGCCCTCGACCAACGTCTACACCCTGACGTGCAAAGGCAAAACGATCAGTCTTTCGGTCAACGGCGAACTCGTGGGCGAGTTTGAAGATACCTACCTGGGTCTGACAGACGGCAAGATCGGGCTATCCATCTGGTCGCCGCAGACACTGCCGGTCATCGTGGATATCGAGACGCTGACGGTTAGCGCGCCGGAGTGAAAGTAGACAAGTAGACAAGTATGAAAAGAGCGATGAGGAAACTCATCGCTCTTTTCATACTTCATAATTCATCCTTGTATCTACCCCATCCACACCGTTCGATCTTCAAACGACGGGCGCGGTTGCGGTTCGGGCGTCACTTCGGGGTAACCGATATACAAGAACGCAATCAGATGCTGGTCTGGCGCGAAACCTAAAAACTCTTTCACTTTCACATCCAGCGCCCACTCGCCCGTGCGCCACTTGACAGCGAGTCCTTCGGCTTCGGCGGCGAGCAAAAGATTCTGACATGCCGCAGAAACCGCAATGATGTTTTCGACCTCCGACACTTTCGGTTCGCAGGGCTTATCCACACCGACGGCGATGATGAGCGGCGAGCGATGAGGCAACGCGCGAGTTTTGTCTAACGCCTCCGCGGGCAGACCAGGTTGACGGTCCGCGAAAGAAGCGGCGAACACGTCTCCCAATTTGTTGAGACCGTTTCCCGTCAACACCGCGAATCGCCAGGGTCTCACTTTATAATGATTTGGCGCTTGCACAGCCGCGCTTAATAATTTTTCGATCGCCGCGCGCGGAACGGCATCCTGCTTTATTTTTGCGTTACTACGTCTTTTATGAATCGCTTCAAATACATCCATGAAATCCTCCTGCGTATTGATACAATTGTAGTGAAAGTTCTTACCCATGAAAATTTTTTACTCGGAAACACATCGCAAACACGATCCGCCCTTTGAACTTTTCGACGGAGGCTTGCGCGTGCCGTATCTCGAAAACCCCGACCGCATGGATCGCATCTTGAACGCGCTGCGCAAAACAGATTGGGCGGAGATTCACCAACCGTCAGATTTTGGACTCGACTCGATTCTCGCTGTGCATGACGCGGAGTACATTGACTTTCTCGCTTCATGCTGGACCGAGTGGCTGGATTCAAAGCCCAAAGATTCCTCCGTCTTTCTGCCTGCCACGTTCGCTCTTCGACATCATCCCCAAAAGCCGAAGTCGCTCCTCGGGCGCGGCGGCTATTACATCATGGACTTGAGCGCGTGCATCGTGGAAGGGACATACACAGCCGCGCTGGTTTCCGCAAATTGCGCGTTGAGCGCGGCATCGTCTGTGGTCAATGGTCAATCGTCTGCTTTTGCCCTCTGCCGCCCCCCCGGTCATCACGCGGGCAAAGATTACGCGGGCGGATATTGCTTCATCAACAACGCGGCCGTTGCCGCACATTCGCTTTCAGTAAACGGGAAGGTTGCCTTGTTGGACATTGATTATCACTGCGGCAACGGCACACAAGATATTTTCTATGAGCGTGATGATGTGTTAACCATTTCGATTCATGCCGACCCAGATTTTGAATACCCAAGTTATTTCGGTTTTGCCAACGAACGCGGCAAGGGAAACGGCTTCGGCTTTCATCATAACTTCCCTTTGCCCAAAGGCACGGATGACGATTCCTATCTTGCCGCGCTAGATCAAGCGCTGGAATTGATTCAAAACTTCGCCCCGAAATTTCTTGTGGTGTCTGCTGGCATGGATATTTATGCCGACGATCCGCTTGGCACGATCAAAGTAACAACCGAGGGCATCGGCGAGATCGGCAGACGCATCGCGTCGTTGAATCTTCCTTCTGTGATCGTCATGGAAGGCGGCTACAACAACGAAGCGCTTGGCAGGAACATTACGTCATTTCTTGGAAAATTCAAATGAAAAGACCTTTACCACAAAGGACATCAGGCACACAAAGTGAAAATCTACGGAAAGGCGATTCACCCGTCACTCGTCCAACCGTAGTGACCTTTGTGTCCTTCGTGTTTAAAAAACTCCCCGTTGTTATTATCCTGTCAATAACACTTATCGCCTGCGGAATATCCCCAGTAGAACAGGCAACACCGACAGTCACTGCAACCGTCCTTGTGACAACTGACACTCCCCAACCCGCGCCAACCCTCGCCCCCACCGAAACATTCACCCCCACAGTCACTTTCACGCCGACAATAACTCTCACGCCAACGATCACATCAACGCCCACGTTTTCATTCCCTGTGGTCACAGTCAACAAACAGGCGCATTGCCGTTACGGACCCTCGCAAGCCTACCTCCACGCCGCAGATTTGTATCCCGGCGATATTGGCGCCGCGCGTCAGAGATTCTTGTACAGCAAGTGGCTGTATGTAAAATTCGACAAACTGGATTACTTCTGCTGGGTCGCGCCGTCAGTTGTGGACGTGGTCGGCGATGTATCCACGCTGGAATACAAGGAACTCAATTTGCAATCCATCGGGAGCAACATGTACGGTCCGCCGCAGAACGTGTACGCCGTCCGCGATGGGAAGAAAGTCACCATCCATTGGGATCAGGTCATGATGACTCAAGACGATGATCGCGGGTATCTGCTCGAATTATTCGTCTGCCAGAACGGCGCGTACATTTGGTGGACGGATTCATACCCCGACCAGCACAACACCAGTTACACGGTCACCGATGAAGCGGGTTGTAATTTGCCGTCCTCGGGAAAGTTATACACGGTCGAAAAGCATGGCTTCTCCGAAGCGGCGATCATTCACTGGCCCCCGCCATAACAAATTACCCGGGTTCCTGACGCAGTTGTACTGCGTCAGGATAGCGAACGACTCCGCCATAGGCAACCCTACTTTCACATGTATCGAGCCAACACCATTGCGACCCTAATCTTTTTCGCGCTCACATCGTGCAATGCCAACGCGCCGCAATCCCCATCACCAGGCGCGATTCCGACACGGATGGAATCAACCGCCACGGCGACCTCCACCACCTCCCCGACGTTAACCGCCACCCCGCAACCGCATCGTCCGCCGCTACAACTTGGTCCAAACCAGGGAGATTTCCCAACGGGGGCAAATCCGCTCACGGGGCTTGAGGCGCACGACCCGTCGCTATTAGACCTTCCCGCAGTTTTAGTTTCCATTAGCAACATGCCCGTCACCGCCCGCCCGCAAGCGGGACCGTCATTCGCGCCGTGGATCTTTGAGTTTTACATCGGCGAAGGCTCCACGCGATTTATGGGTGTTTTCTACGGCGACAACTTGCGCGAGATTCCCAACATCACTGGCGGATGTAAAGTACGAGATGAAATCATTTATCCAACAGGCGACTGGATCGGCAACCGCGTCTGGCTCGATGAAAATGCAAACGGCGCGCAGGAAAGTTGGGAAGCGGGGGTTGGAGGAGTCTGTGTCCGCTTGCTGGATGCGAACAGCCGCGATGTCTTGAATGAAACGACGACAGATTCAAACGGGTATTTCTCGTTCGAGAATCCACACGTTGATTCAATTATCCAAATCGTCAAACCCGATGCGTATCAGTTCACGTTGCAAAATGTCGGCGATGAAGATTCGGATTCAGATGCGGACGCGGCAGGCGAGATAAAAGTCCCCGCAGGCGAATCAACTGCCCCGTATTTTGACGCGGGGCTCGTCCTCCATGAAATCCCAGCGATGACGCCGAGCCCAGCTGTGACAGGGACTCCTCCGAATTGGTTTTTTCCGCTCGAGCCCTACATCGGACCTGTGCGTTCGGGGCGACTCAC
>CASGHD010000066.1 GCA_949319575.1 uncultured Anaerolineales bacterium
TGGACGGATTTCAAACGGCGCGGGCGGATGGCGCAAAATATGCAGCCTGAGCACGCGGCGGTCGCATCCAATCGCGGGTCGTTGAACGTGGGCAGGTTTTATTTCCGCGTGCGTGTTGTAGATGTTAGTTCGGCAGTTGAACTGCCGAATGAACAAAGTACCCGCGTTCGTTCCGCAGTTGAACTGCGGAACGAACAAGTTCAGGAGCATATCTTCGATATTTACTACGACCGCGCGATGAAGAATGTGGATGACCGCAAAGGTCAATGGGTTGTTTATCGAGAGTTACAAAGCGCCGCCTAAAGCGGTGGGAGAAGGCTGATGGAAGAGAATCAAGTTCAAGTCCGGGGTGAAGCGAGAGAAGTCCCCTGGACAATCCTCGACACGTGGCTCGGCGTCGTCTTGTTGATTCTGATCAGCGTCGGTTTGCTCGTGGTCACATTCCTGTTTCAAGAGGAGGCGAAGCGCCTTGCGCGTGGCGCGGGAATCATGTTTGCCGAAATGGCGTATCTCTTGCCCGTGTTAATTATTTTCACGTGGAAGCGCATCCGCCCCGGGCTTCTCGGCTTCGTCAAATTCGATTCGCTTACGATGGGTTTGGGGTGCGGATTATTGATCGCCGCGTACGCCTTTGTGATGGCGCACAATATCCTGTTGACGTTTCTCGGCGTGGACACGCAAGGGGAAGCGGTGATGAAAATGCTATCCGAACTTCAATCGCCCGTCTGGTTGTTTCTCACCGCCGTGATCGTTGCCCCGTTTGTGGAGGAAATTTTCTTTCGCGGGTTTTTATTTCAAGGATTTCGACAACGCTACGGTTGGGTCGCGGCGCTCCTGCTGAGTTCTGGAATCTTTGCCGCATCGCATCTCGACCCCGTTTCGTTCATCCCGACCTTCGCGCTGGGCGCGGTTTTGGGATACGTGTATCACCGTTCCAATTCGTTGTGGCCCAGCATCATCCTGCATTTCCTCAACAACGGATTTGCCATGTGCGCCCTGCTTGCCGCCCTTCGATTCCCCGACATGATTCCCTCGTAATCGCATGTTGCGGTCGCAGTTGTACTTATTACCGTTGCAGTCGCAGTTCAACTGCGACTGCAACCACAACGGAATCAATACCTCGTGATCAACCGCGCCTGATTATCGTAAAAGAAATAATCCCACGCCCAATTGATCATCACCACGAGTCGGTTGCGAAAACCGATGATGCGATAAATGTGCAAGCCCACCCAGATCAGCCACGCGATGAATCCGCTGAACGAGAGTCCCCAAATGCGCGCGACCGCCGCGTTGCGCCCGATGGTGGCGAGCAAGCCCGGGTCCTTGTATCGAAATGGATGTTGACTCTGCCCTTTGATCGCATGTCGAATGTTATCCGCCGCCACATTTCCTTGCTGGATGGCTACCGTCGAAAGCATCGGCAGCGGCTGATGATTTTCATCTTCCAGATATGCCGCGTCGCCGACGATATAGACTTCGGGATGATTCGGCAACTGCAACGTCGTCTCGGTTCTCACCCGACCTGAACCTGCGCGCGCCGCGTTAAGCGACTCGACCACCTCCGCCGTCTGCACGCCCGCCGTCCAGATCAGCGTATTCGTTTCAATCTCCGTTCCATCGGCAAGAAAAATTTTTTGCCCGTTGAAGTCGGTCAGCCGCGCGTTGAACATCACTTCCACATTTTTCTTTTGCAATAGACGAAGCGTTGCCTTTCGCAATTCATCGGGATAACTCGCGATCAACGCATCTCCCGCTTCGAGCAATAACACACGCGCCTCGCGCACATCGAGTTCGGGGTATTCCTTCCTCATCACGTGGGATATCAACTCCGCCAACGCGCCCGCCACTTCAACCCCCGTCGGTCCGCCGCCGACGATGGCGAACGTCAGCATGGCGCGGCGTTTGTCGGCATCCGCTTCGCGGGTGGCGCGCTCGAACATGGATAGCAAATGATTGCGCGTGCGAATCGCGCTTTCAATGTTCTTGATGTAAAGCGCGTTCTTCTCCACCGATTCGACGCCGAAGAAATTCATCCGTCCGCCCGCGGCGACGATAAGGTGGTCATACGCGATGACCGACCCATCCAGTTTTACGAACTTCTCATCGAGGTTGATCTCGTTCACTTCGCCCATCTGGAACGTGAGGTTTTTCTGGCTGCGGAAGATCGTCCGCACAGGGAAAGCGACCTGCGACGGCACAAGCGCGGCAATCGCCACTTGATACAACAACGGCTGGAACAAGTGATAGTTGTTCTTGTCAATTAGTGTGATTCGCACCGGCGCATTCTTCAACTTCTTGGCGGCGGTCAGCCCACCAAACCCCGCGCCGAGAATGACCACGTGGGGGAGCGTATGAGCGTTCATCTTTACTCTCCTTGATTGTGATATTTTTCACTATTATAACAATAAAGGTCTGATTTGTAAAGTATCCATGGCTGTAGCAACGTCCAGGTTATGTCACCCTGAGGGAGCATTTTTCCGCGACCCAAGGGTCTCGGACATGCCGTGGTAGAGATGCTTCGCCCCGCTCAGCAAGACATGGGTGGTCTTATCTGGCGACTTTGCTATGATCAAAGTAAAGTATCTCCCCCGTTTTTCGTACTCGCTTCTAACGAGAGTGTCGCGTTGGTCACTCCCCGTACCCGCGCGGGTGAGACTTGTGCCAATCCCACGCGCTGGAAATGATTTCGCGCAAGTTGTCATGTTGCGGTTTCCAACCAAGTTCGCGTTTGATTTTTTCGGAGGAGGCAACCAACCGGGCAGAGTCGCCGGGGCGGCGCGGATGCTCGATGGACTGAATCAACTGTCCCGTGACCTGACGCGCGGTGTCGATCACTTCGCGCACCGAGTAGCCGTGTCCGCTTCCCAGATTGTAGATCAGCCGGTCGCGTTCAGAGAGTCCGCCTAATGCGAGGATATGGGCGTCGGCGAGGTCGGCGATGTGCACGTAATCGCGGATGCATGTGCCGTCGCGTGTTGGGTAATCGACGCCGAAAATTTTGATCGAGTCGCTTTGCCCGAGCGCGGCGCGCAACACCAGCGGGATGAGATGCGACTCGGGTTGGTGCGCTTCGCCGCGATTCGGCATGGCGCCGCAGGCGTTAAAGTAACGGAGCGCGGCGAAATGTAAGCCGTGAATTTTGCGGTACCACTCGAGCGCCTGCTCGACCATGAGCTTGGTATGCCCGTACACGTTCGTGGGACCTAGCGGCGACTCTTCGTTGAGCGGTTCTTCGCTGGATTGGAAGACCGCCGCTGTGGATGATAAGACGAACCGCTTCACGCCCGCCCGTACGGCTGTTTCAGCCAACGTGATCGCGTTCGTGAAGTTGTTTTGATAAAAGCGGCCGGGGTCCTTCATGCTTTCGCCGGCTTCAATGAATGCCGCAAAGTGCATCACCGCGTCGAATTTATTTTTGATGAAGGTTTCAACCAGTGTGTGACTATCAGCCAGATCGGCTTCGACGAAATTTACGCCATCTGGCGCTGCGGCGCGATGACCGGTGACGAGCGAATCGTAGACGGTGACGGAGTGTCCCGCCTGGATCAAGGATTCTGCGGTGACGGAGCCGATGTAGCCCGCTCCGCCGGTGACGAGGATGTTCATATGATCTCCTGATTATTGATTATTCCACTGTTCCGCGTACCAGCGGATGTATTCCTTCACATGGGCAGACCAGTAGTCTTCGGTATGTTCGCCGGTGTAGATGTGCCACTCGTGTGAAACATCCGACTGGGTGAAGATGGATTCGATCTGGGTTGCGGAGGCGAGTTCCTGGTCGTTGTCGCCGATGTCCATGAAGATACTGGGGCGGGAGGTTGGGGGCATGGACTGAATCCAGCCTGCCACTTTGGATGCGTCGCGTTGGAATACGGCGAGGGAGTGTAGCCCGATCGCGCTGAACAGGTCGGGGCGAGTTAGCCCAAGGTTCAGCGCCCAACCCGCGCCGCGTGACAGTCCGCCAATGGCGCGGTAGCGAGGATCGGGAATGGAGCGGTAGGTTTCGTCGATGAAGGGGATCAACTCACCGGTGAGGCGCGCGCCGAAGGTCGTTCCGGCTGGGGTGTACCAATAGTGATCGTCGGGGAATACGAGGATGAAGGGCGTCGCTTCGCCGCTCATGATGAGGTTGTCGAGAGCCTTCGCCGCGCCGAGTCGAATCCACTGATCGGCGGTGTATGTTTGTCCGTGCAGGAGGTAGAGGACGGGGTAGCGTTTGTCGGTACGTTCAGCATAGCACGGAGGCAGGTATACGATGAACTCTTGCGGAGGATTAGAGGATTCGAGAATTGATTTTTCCAGCCTTCCGGGCTTGGCGAGGCAGGCAATGGGCGTGAGCGTGGGAGTGGCTGTGGAGGGAGCAAAGGTAGGGAGTGGCGTGAGGGTCGGGGTTGCCGTTGCTGGAACGACTGTGGGGGTTGGGGCCGCCTGGGTGGCGGAGCAGGCAGAGAGGGCGAAAAGAAGCGTAGCGAGAATCGCTATCCGTTTTGTTGCTTGACGGCTATTCATCCGACGCATTATACTCACTGTCCATTCATCGGGGCGTAGCGCAGTCCGGCTAGCGCGCTTGCTTTGGGAGCAAGAGGTCGCAGGTTCGAATCCTGTCGCCCCGACACGTTCGTGCGGCAGTTTAACTGCCGCACGAACCTATTTTAGTTGCCACCGGAACGTAGGATTGGATATAGGCCCGATAGGTTTGGGAAACTTGTCGGGTCTTTTGTATTCTTGTTATGCTAAAATACACACGGAGTTAAAACCACATGGCAAAGAAACAAGATGGCGTAATCGAAGCAGTCCGTTATAAGAATGGGCAGATCGTAACCGTGCGCGCCTATGAACGGCGCGGGTCTTCGTATTCGGACCGGGTATTGATCGACCGCAAAGACCTGCTGGAGCGCATCAAAAAAGGGAAACTGTTAGTGGTTGGCTCGCGCAAGGAATTGCTGGCGAGCACGTTCGAAGCCGGAAAATCACTGCGGATCGTCAACCGGGAGGGGAAGGAATTCATCGCGACGTTGGATTCGGCGGACCGCGATATTCTGGAACAGGCGCCGATTTTTTAAACGCAATGAAGATCATCGACCAAACTCCCCTGATCGACGAGAATGGCAACCTTGGGTTCAGTCAGCGAATTCAGGGCATGTTGAAGTTTGGCTTTAACTGGCCCACCGAATTGCTGGCTCAGAAAGCGATCATCACCTTTTTTGACCGCAACCTTGAAAAAGGATACACCTTGATCCGCAACCAGCCCCTCGGGCAAAGCGGCATCATGATCCCCCTCATCTTGATCGGACCGGCAGGCATGTTCGCCATCAATATCGCTTATCTAAAAGGCAGGTATGAGGCGAAAGGCGAGGCGTGGAATGTAGAATCGGGAAACCGCTTCAAGCCCGCGCCGGTGAATCTGATCCAATCCACGGCGCGGATGGCGCGCGCGTTAACCATGTTCATTGAACGCCAGGGTGTGACGGTGCAGGAGCCGATCGAATCGGTGTTGATTGCGGCAGACCCCGGTTGCCACGTAGAATCGGATAAACCTGCCATCCGCGTGTTGTTGGTGGATGGGATCAAGCCCTTTGTAACTGGGCTTTCCAACAGCATGCCTGTATTGCGATCTGACCTGGCGCTCGACATGGTGGAGCGCATCACCAATCCGCGCCCTCCCAAACAGAAGACGCATCCTCCCCAGCCCGCGCCGGTGGCTGCGCCCCGTCAGGAACGCGCTCAAGCGGCGACAGTGACGCCTCCGCCGCCGCGAGAAAATATTTCGCGCGCGCGCGCCATTTTTAGCGTTGCGGATGAAGAGAAGCCCATCAACCCTGCCGATTTTGACTTTGCGCTGGCAGAGGACGCGGCGGCTGTGAAGGCATTGCCACAGCCGCGCGGAGCAGGCGCGGCGTCTCGAACGAAGCGGGGATCGCGTCGTATCCTGGGCATGAGCATAAAACAGATCGCCCTGCTTGCCGGGTTGGGAATTGCCCTCCTCTGCATCCTGGCGGCGTTCGGATACCTACTCTTCGGCGTGTCTTGAGCAGGCCTTGTCCATTTTTTTATCCATCGTCATTCCCGCATACAATGAAGAAAGCCGCCTGCCCGATACGTTGGAGCAGGTTTTTCGATTCATCGAGAAACAAAATTTTTCCTGCGAAGTGATCGTGGTGGAAAACGGAAGCGCCGACCGCACGTATGAAGTGGCGCAATCGTTCGCAAACGCGCATGAAAATTTTCGCGTGCTCCAAACTGAACGCGGCAAGGGCGCGGCGGTGAAGCGCGGGATGTTGGAGGCGCGCGGCGAATACCGCTTCATGTGCGACGCCGACCTTTCGATGCCGGTGGATGAAATTCTAAAATTCATCCCGCCCGCGTTGACCGATTTCGATATCGCCATCGCATCGCGCGAAGTGGAAGGTTCGACGCGTTACAACGAGCCGCGTTATCGTCACTTCGGCGGGCGCGGCATCAATTACATCATTCAACTTCTTGCGTTGCCCGGCTTGAACGACACGCAATGCGGTTTCAAATGTTTTCGCGCCGATGTGGTGAACGCGATCTTCCCTTTGCAAAGGATGCGCTTCTGGTCGTTCGACGTTGAATTACTTTTTATCGCCCGCCGCCTCGGGTATCGCGCGCGCGAGATTCCGATTGATTGGTATTATCATCCCGAAACCAAAGTGAACGCGGTGCGCGACGCGCTGCGTATGATCGGCGATATTTTTCACATCCGCATCAACGCATGGCGCGGCAGATATGAAACGCGTTAGACCAAATCTCAAATTCGAAACAGACTTGTGGGACAGCGGATTGCAATTCATCGCTGGGCTGGATGAAGCCGGGCGCGGCGCGCTCGCTGGACCGGTCTCGGTGGGCGCGGTGATTTTGCCTCACGACGACAAAACGCTTCTTTCTCGGACGTTGAGGCTGGTCCGCGATTCCAAGCAGTTGACCGCCCTTATGCGTGAGTCGCTTGCGCCGACGATCAAAGACATCGCGCTGGCATGGAGTGTGGGTTTCGCCGGCGCAGATGAAATTGATTCGCAGGGCATCGTACGCGCGACGCGTCTCGCCGCCATCCGCGCATTGCATCAGTTTTCGATCGCGCCGCAATATCTGTTGACGGATTTTCGACTCGAACTCCCCCAATTGGACATTTCACAAACCAGCCTCGTCAGAGGCGACGCGCATTGTTTGAGCATCGCGTGCGCGTCCATCCTTGCCAAGATCGAACGCGACGCGTTGATGCGCGAACTCGACGAGCGTCATCCCGGCTATGGGCTGGGGAAACACAAGGGGTATGGCACCCAGGCGCACAGGTCCGCGTTGAAGCGGTTGGGGTTGTCCGACATCCATCGAATAACATTTCACGCTAAATAACTCACCATAGATAATGTCATTCTCCCGAAGGGACACCGCTTCGGGACGGTGTGAGCGAAAGCGAAGAATCTCGTGTGCGTGGTAGAGACCCTTCGCTAGCGCTCAGGGTGACACGATGGGGAGTTAAATAAATACGCAGTACGGACTACGTAGTCCGTACTGCGTATCAAAACCAAAACATCACGCTTGTTTGCGAGTCCGTAAAAAGAATTTTGTGATCTCTTCCGAAATTGCGGGGACGAGCGCAAAGCTGACGACGACTGTCCATTCACGGACAGAGAGGAAATGCGTGTTGAAGATCGGTTGAAGGAAGGGGACATTGATGACCAGCAACAGCAACGTGATCGAAAGCCCCACCGCGTACTGCATAGAGCGATTTGAAAAGAAGCCGATACTGAACAGCGAGGCGCGCTCCGAACGGACGGTGTAGGCGCGGAACAACTCGCACAACGACAGCGTAACGAACGCCATCGTCTCGGCAGATTGCACGTCTATTCCGCGCCAATCGTGCTGAAGAATGTAGGTGATGGGGTTGCCCACAAGTGTCGCGCCGGCTTCGAGATGCCACAACAAACCCATGCCGAACGCGGCAAGCACCGCCACAGTCTGCGCGATGGTTTGCACGATCAAGCCCACGCGCATCGAACGGTTGACGATGGGTTCGTCTTTGGCGCGCGGTTTCTGGAGCATGATGTCCGGATCGCCTTTTTCCACGGCGAGGGCGAGGGCGGGGGCGCCGTCGGTGATGAGGTTCAGCCACAACAGTTGAATGGCGGTGAGAGGCGCGGGGAGTCCCGCGAGGGTGGCGAGGAAGATGATCATAATCTCGGCGATGTTCGAGGAGAGCAGGAAGAACACAAACTTGCGGATGTTCGAGTAAATGACGCGCCCTTGCTCCACCGCATGAACGATGCTGGCGTAATTATCGTCGGTGAGCACCATATCAGCGGTTTCTTTTGCTACATCAGTTCCAGTGATACCCATTGCAACGCCGATGTCGGCGCGTTTGATGGCGGGCGCGTCGTTCACGCCGTCGCCGGTCATCGCGACGATCTCATTGTTGGCTTGCAAGGCATCCACAATGCGAAGTTTGTGTTCGGGAGAAACACGGGCAAAAACATCCGTCTCTTCAATGATGTCTTTGAGGTCGCGGTCGCTGAGCGAATCGATCTGTGCGCCGGTCATCACTTTTCTTCCCGGGCGCAGCAACCCGATGGTTTCGGCAATCGCTTTGGCTGTGTTGGGGTAATCGCCTGTGATCATCACCGTGCGGATGCCCGCTTTACGCGCCTCTTCCAGCGCGGGTTTGACCTCGGTACGCGCGGGGTCTATCATGCCCAGCAAACCGACAAAGACGAGATCGTGTTCAAGTTCGTTCGTGATGATCTGCGCCGGGTTATCCGGCACATCTTTGACGATCCGGTACGCGACGCCAAGCACGCGCAAGGCGTCTTTCGTCATCGCATCGTTGGCGGCGAGGATTCGGTCGCGCAGGGCGGGACCCAACGGCACAGACTCGTCGTCCATGTTTTGATACTTCGTGCAGAGTTCAAGCACCACATCCGGCGCGCCTTTGACCGCGATCACATCCCACGATTTATGGCTTTCATCGGTGAACGGCGAGGGATCGCCCGGGCGCGGCGCAAACACATCGTGGATCGTGATCATGCGCTTGCGATCCGAGTCGAACGGCACTTCGTTCTCGCGCGGGTACGCCTCGCGGATCTGCATGTGCATCGCGCCGGCTTTCATCGCCGCAACCAGCAATGAACCCTCCGTAGGATCGCCGACGATACGATAGGTCTTTTGTTTTTCGTCCTCGCCTGTCGTTTCGAGCAGGGCGTCGTTGTTCAGTAGACCGATCCACAAGGCGGTGAGCGCGGCGGGGTATTCTGAAATATTTTTCTTTTTCCCATCCACCAAAAAATCGCCGGTCGGCGCGTAGCCCGTCCCGGTGATGTGGATGAATTGCCCGTCCACCCACATGCGCGTGACGGTCATTTCGTTTTGCGTCAACGTGCCGGTTTTGTCGGAACAAATAACCGTTGCAGAACCGAGCGTTTCCACCGATGACAGCTTTCGCACGAGCGCGTGACGTTTGATCATCTCGCGCATCCCCAACGCCAGCGAGATCGTCACCACGGCAGGGAGTCCCTCCGGCACGGCGGCAATCGCAAGGCTG
The DNA here is from genome assembly GCA_949319575.1 of uncultured Anaerolineales bacterium. Classification (GTDB taxonomy): domain Bacteria; phylum Chloroflexota; class Anaerolineae; order Anaerolineales; family Villigracilaceae; genus Defluviilinea. The sequence continues at coordinate 9,554 of CASGHD010000066.1, forward strand.
ATGGCGATGATGAAAACATCCGTGATCTGCTCGGCAAACTCGTTCAAATACGCGAGCGGACCCGTGAACAGTTCATTGATGTTCGTCTGGTTGATGAGCGCGACAATGAAAACGATCGCAACGAGAAAGAGCGCGGCAATGCTCAACGACTTGCCCAATTGATCGAGCCGCCGCTGCAGAGGCGTTTCTTCCGCCTCCACGTTTTGTAGCATCGAGGCAATGAGTCCCAATTGAGTTCGCATCCCGGTGCTGGTGACCACGCCGCGCCCGCGTCCATACGAAACGAGCGTGCCCATGAAAGCCGTGTTCTTGCGATCTCCCAACGGGACGTTTTTATCCAGCACCGTCGCGGCGTTCTTTTGGACAGGGAGCGATTCACCGGTGAGCGAAGCCTCCTCCACTCGCAGATTGACCGCTTCCAACAGGCGGATATCCGCCGGTATGAAATTCCCCGCTTCCAAAAAGACAATGTCGCCCGGCACCAATTCATACGAAGGGATGGAAACCCGCTTCCCATCGCGGATGATTTGCGCGTCGGGCGCGGCGAGTTTTTTCAACGCCGCGAGCGCCTCCTCCGCGCGCCGCTCTTGGACGATTCCCAGCACGGCGTTCAACACCACGATCGCCATGATCGCCGCCGCTTCAACATAATCACCCAGCAAACCGGAGACCAACGAGGCGACGATCAACAAAATGACCACAAAATTATTCAGTTGTTCCCACAACATTTGGAGGAAACTTGGGCGCGGCGCCTCTTTCAACTGGTTCGGACCATACTGCTCGAGCCGCCGTTTCGCTTCCGCAGATGTCAATCCCCGGTCTTCAACTTTCAGATGGTTCAACACCTCTTCGGCTTTTAGCGTGTGCCACTCTTTATTTTGGATCGTGTCGTCTTGTGCCATAAATATGCTCTCCTGATGATAAGCGCTGTGATGCTCCAAAATTAAAACGAGACCATCACGCCTATTTTGTGATGGTCTCGCCAAACGTCATACCTGCACGTTTCGAGTCGCCGATGGCGCGATGCGCGTCAATGTCATGACGACGACCCGGTGACGTCAAAGACGCCATGGCTACTCCCCAACCAAAACAAGTGTATTCTCCCGATGAAAGACTGTCAAGCAGAATTTTTTTATATGTTAGGGCAAAGTAGAAATGTCCCTTTTGAGCAAAGTTAAAATGTCCCCTTCGGAGGACAGGCAACTTGGAGACATTACTAGAAATGAGCGCGAAAGAAATCAATCGGTTGGAAGTGCTGCAACGGCTGGACAAGAAA
>CASGHD010000067.1 GCA_949319575.1 uncultured Anaerolineales bacterium
GACACGAACGACTTGACCCTGCAAGCCCTCACAGGTCTTTTGCCGCTTTTGGTATGAATTGTTAAAGTTCCGACAGGTATTACTTTTCTGGTTTTTCTGACAGGTACGAGTTTACCGTGTCTTACAACAAGTACACAGGTAGACACGTACACGCGTTTTATCTTACTGTTGGTTTACAAACCAATATCCTTGACAATATTTATCCCTTTCGGCTACAATAAAAAACGAACAGTCGTTCATTTTTCATAACTACTCGGTGGTCGAGTAGTCCCGTCCGCGCTGAGCGGACACTGAGCGAGCGCCTACGAGACGAAGTGGCAGTCGAAGCGTGCGCGGGACGTATCCGCCGGGTTGAACTTGTCGAAACCGAGACCACCATGCCGTAAAACAATTCTTGTAACAAAAATACTCTTGTAACCTGTTGGTCTCGATACGTCCTTCGGCTTCGCTACGCTTCGCTCAGGACTACATCTCGGCAAGCTCGACGCGACGCTCGACCAACGGAGGATTTATATGCCCAAAGACAGACCCACCAAAGGCGAAACCACCCGTATCGCCATCGAAGACGCCGCGATGAACTTGTTCCTCACACAGGGCTATGCCGCCACGTCCATGCGCCAGATCGCGGAGGAAGTGGGGCTGGCATTGGGAGGAATCTACAATCACTTCTCCAGCAAGGAGGAGATTTTTGCAGGCATCATCATTGACAAGCATCCGTATAAGCAAATCCTTCCTGCTATCCTTGCGGCAGAAGGGGCGACAGCCGAAGACTTTTACAAGAACGCGGCGCATATCGTCATCTCTGAGATGGGGAAACGCCCCGAATTCATGAACCTGATGTTCATTGAACTGGTCGAGTTCAAAGGCAAGCACGGCGCGGCGCTGTTGAAGGAGATTGTCCCAAAGATATTGCCTGTGTTCGAAAAAGCAATCAAAACAAGGAAAAATCTGCGCGTGACCAATCCAGCTTTGTTGATGCGTTCGTTTATCGGTTTGGTTGTTTCCTATCTTATGACCGAAATGATAATTTCAAATTCAATCCTCAGCAAACTCATGCCGAAAAATACAGAAGATGCTTACGTGGATATTTTCCTGCACGGCATTCTCAAGCCTGTGGAGTAAGTCGGTAAACAAGTAGACAAGTAAACAGGTAGACAAGTAGACAGGTAGGCAAGTACACAAGTAGATAAGTACACACGTATACAGGTCATCATAAGACTTGAAACGTGGAACTTGAAACCAATAACTGCTCACCAATAACTCGCGCGTTCATTTCATCATTCATCATTCACCCTTCATCCTTTTGGAGTCCCCATGAAAACCCGCCTCCTCTCCATCATCCGAAAAGAATTCATTCAAATCTTCCGCGACCCGCGCACGCTGGCGTTGATCATCGTCATGCCTATCATTCAACTCTTCCTGCTCGGGTACGCCGCGACGACCGACGTGAAGAATATTTCCATCGCATACTGGGACCAAAGCCGCTCGCCCGAATCGCGCGCCCTGCTGGATGTGTTTCGCGCGGCGGATTATTTCAACTTCGCTTACGAAGTTCAATCCGATGAAGAAATTGCAACCCTCATCGAGGGCGGGGATGTGCGCGGCGCGTTGATTATCCCGCCTGATTACGCCCGCAAACTTCTGGAAGGCAGGGCGCAAGTTTCGTTGATCCTCGACGGCTCGGATGCAACCGTCGGCGCGACCGCGCTTTCCGCCGCGAAATTAATCGGGCAGGCGCACTCGGTCAAAGTCCTCAGCGAGCAAGCCGCCCGTCAGGGACGAGCCGCCGCAGTCCAGCCGCCGCTCGATGTCCGCACGCAAATCTGGTACAACCCCGATCTGCGCTCCGCGTATTTTATGATCCCAGGCGTGATCGGCATGGTGCTGTTTGCCATTTTAGCGATGGTCACAGCCACTGCGGTTGTACGCGAACGCGAGCGCGGCACCATCGAGCAACTGATTGTCACGCCCATTCGTCCATGGGAATTGATCGTCGGCAAAATCACGCCCTTTGTCATCCTCGGTTTTTTCAACCTGTTTGAGGTTCTCGTGATCGGTCATTATTGGTTTGGCGTGCCAGTGCGAAGCAATCTCTTTTTAGTTGTCGGCACGGCAGGTTTGCTGTTGCTTTCAAGCCTCGGCATCGGACTCTTCGCGTCCACGGTTGCGAACACACAACAAGAAGCCCTGCTGACGGTGTTCATGACCATCCTGCCAAGCGTTTTTCTTTCAGGCTTTCTCTTTCCGCTCGAAGCCATGCCGAGAGTCTTACAAATTATTTCGTACGCGATTCCTCTTCGTTATTATCTCGTCATTGTCCGCTCGTTGTTGCTCAAAGGCGTCGGCTTTGCCGCGCTTCAATCCGAGATCATTTCGCTCGCGTTGTTCGGCATCATCATAATGACTGCCGCATCGCTGCGCTTTAGAAAACGCCTAGATTAATGTCATTGCGAGGACGCTTTAGCGTCCGAAGCAATCTCCTCGCTACTTATAAATTTTCTCCAAAGGAGTTCAACATGCACAAACCACCTCTCGCCGTTCGCATCATCGTTGCGTTGATCGTTCTCGCCACCATTGGATATTACGCATTCCGCTCGTTGTCGCCGAAAGAAAACGGACAACTCAAAGCCTCAGGCACGATTGAATCTGTGACGGTCAACATCTCGCCTGAGATGGCGGGCAAAGTGGCGGATGTTCTCGTTGTTGAGGGACAACTCATCGGGAAGGGAGACCCGCTTCTTTCTCTCGACGGAAGCCTGGTCGCCGCCCAACGAGCCGTCGCGTCCGCCCAAGTTGACTCTGCCAACGCGTCCCTCAACAGTGCCACCGCCGCGTACGCCACCGCGCAACAGCAATATGACTCGACGCTCACCAACGCGCTCGCGCAGGAACAATCCACGCGCACGAATATTTGGCGCACAACGAATCCGACGGAGTTCAATCAACCCATTTGGTATTTCACGAAAGTAGAGCGTCTCGCCGCCGCGCAAGCCGACGTTGATTCGACTCTCGCCGCGCTGGGATCTGCCCAACAGAATCTTGACGATGTTAAGAAAAGCGGGGGCAGTTCGCAATTCCACACACTTTAAACGACTCTCTCGCAAGCGCGCATTGCATATCAAAATGCAAAAGCCGTGTACGATAAAACTTCGGGCGCATCCGACAGCGCGGACTTACGCAACGCGGCGCAGATCGTCCTTGATGACGCCGAACTCGCGTTAGACGACG
>CASGHD010000068.1 GCA_949319575.1 uncultured Anaerolineales bacterium
TGCGCGATGTGAAAAAGTCATTGCCCAAACTTTCGCCGCGACTCGGCGACATGATCCGCACAAACTCCGAGGCATTGCTCGGCTCGATCGCGCGAAAATCAGATGTGGACTTTTCACAAGGTGTTTCCATCTCATCCATAATGAATGCGGACGACGTGACGCGCGTCGAACCTGTCCGCTACCCAAATGGCTCGTCGCTGATGCGTTTTCTCGGCGCGCCGCTCGTCTCGGATGTGACAAGCGTGCCTGCTCGCATCGTCCGTTCGCTGGTGTGGATTCTCCGCCATCCCATTGACTACCTCCGCGCGATGGTCTTCCCCAACTGGGCGCGCAAAGTGACAATCCTGCTTGTTATGCAACACGTGGACAATCACATGAAGTTCCGCATCGGACGAAGCCCGCTCACGCTCTTCCGCCGCGGCTTGGTCGCGCAACCCGACGCCGATCACCAAATCCACGCGCGGGTGGACGCGGGTCACGATGTAACGCGTGAGTTTGCAAAACGCATCAATGGCGCGGCGCTCGGTTCCATCACCGAAAACGCCTTCAACCTCCCCACCACCGCGCACATTCTCGGCGGCGCGCCGATGGGACGAAATGCAGAAGAGGGCGTTGTGGATGAAAACTTCCAAGTCCACAACTACGAAGGCATGTACATCATAGACGGCTCGATCATGCCCGCGAATCCTGGCGTCAACCCATCGCTGACCATCACCGCGCTGGCGGAATATGCGATGAGCATGGTCGAGAAAAAAACCTTAGCCACTGATTTCACGGATTTACACGGATAGATTTTTAAAAAAATCGGCGATAATCTGTGTAATCCGTGGCAAAAGAGTTTGGTAATTGAGTGAGTTTGTGAAAACCCTAGCCACAGATTTCACGGATTTGCACGGATAGATTTTAATAAATCTGTGATAATCTGTGGAATCCGTGTCAAAAGAATTTATTAGGAGAAACAATGACTGAACTGCTTTACAAAGAATTGACATTCGCCGTCATCGGCGCGGCGATGGAAGTCCATCGGATTCTCGGATCAGGTTTTCTCGAATCCGTGTATCAAGCCGCGCTCGAAAGAGAGCTAACTCTACGTGGAATACCATTCGCACATAAAGTAAAACTCCCCGTAACCTACAAAGATCTCGAAGTTGGAATTTATGAGGCTGACCTAATAATTGACGGAAAATTCATCGTAGAAATCAAAGCCGTTTCCAAATTCAACGCCAGCCACCAAGCCCAAGCCATGCACTACCTCGCCGCAACAGGTTTGCGCCTCGCCCTCCTGCTCAACTTCGGAACAGGCTCTCTCGAACACCGCAGAGTCATCAAATAAATCAAAAAGAAAATCAGTGGTAATCCGTGAAATCCGTGGCAAGAAAAAGAAAAGAAAAAAATCCGTGATAATTCGTGAAATCCGTGGCAAGAAAAAGAAAAGAAAAAAATCCGTGATAATTCGTGAAATCCGTGGCTAAAACTATGACAATATTTAACACATCCTCCGACTTTGCAAAACAACTCGACACCCTCGACCCCCTCGCCTCGTACCGCGAGCGCTTCGTCATCACCGACCCCGACCTCATCTACCTCGACGGCAACTCGCTGGGACGCATGCCCAAGTCTGCGGCGGAGTGCGCCAAACAAGTGATAGATGAAGAGTGGGGCGTTGACCTCATCCGCGGCTGGAATAAAGGCTGGTGGGACGCGCCAACTCGCATCGGCGACAAGATCGGAAAATTAATCGGCGCAGAAGCAGGGCAAGTCATTGTTACAGACACCGTTTCAAGCAACCTCTTCAAACTCGCCACCGCCGCGCTCACACATCAACCCAACAAAAAACGAATCATCACCGATATATTTAATTTCCCATCCGATCTTTACATCCTCCAAGGGATTCAACATCTATTATCAGACACAATACGCAGTACGCAATACGAAGTAATCCGCATCACCGCAACCGACAACGACATTACACCGAACATTATCGAACTTGAATCTGCAATCAATGCAAACACGGCTTTGGTTACTTTATCGCACGTCGTCTTCAAAAGCGGCTACATCTACGACATGCGGCGCATCACCGAACTCGCCCACAACAAAGGCGCGCTCGTCCTCTGGGACTTGAGTCACTCCGTCGGCGCGCTCCCCATCGAACTCGACAACTGCAACGCCGACCTCGCCATCGGATGCACCTACAAATATCTCAATGGCGGTCCAGGCGCGCCCGCGTTCCTCTACGTCAACAAAAAGATTCAAGAAAAACTCACCTCGCCCATCTGGGGCTGGTGGGGACAAAAAAATCCATTCGACTTCGGACTCGATTATCAACCCGCCGACGGCGCGCGAAGATTTTTAGCAGGCACACAACCGATGATCTCCATGCTCACGATGGAAGCGGGCATAGAGCCGACTCTACAAGCGGGCATGGATGCCATCCGCGCCAAATCAATCTTGATGACGGACTACGCTTCTTTCCTGACGGACAGCTGGCTCGCCCCCTTCGGCTTTTCCCTCGGCTCCCCGCGTGACTCTGCCATGCGCGGCTCCCACATCTCCATCCGCCACGCGGACGGCTACCGCATCAACCGCGCCCTCATCGAAGAAATGAACGTCATCCCCGACTTCCGCGAACCCGATAACATCCGCCTCGGATTCGCGCCGCTTTATCTTTCCTTCTCCGATATTTGGCAAGGCTTTGACAGAATCAAACGTGTGGTAGAAGAGAAGCGATACGAGAAGTATCCAAAGCAAAAATTATTGGTGACTTGATGTCAGCCAAAACTCGAACGCGAATCATCGAACATCCATTTGCTTCGTTGTTGCAAGGCGGGCGATTAGATTCCTGCAAGGAAACCAAATACACGGTCGTATTAAACGTTCAAGGATTCCAGCCACAATCCTCCAAACTGATTCGCAGGGATGGAAAGATACTCGAGTGCGTCAAAGCAAAATTCATCCCATTGGAACTGACCTTCTCGAAAATCTCCAAACTGAAACGAGACACGTTTTTCACTAGCCTCGACCAATACGGCATAGATGATTCCTCGCGGACAATTGCCTACATGTATTCGTGGCGTCAGCCAAACAAACAGGATGTGTTCTACATGTTTGGTTTACGCCTCCCTGTCGGCGCGGACATGTCATTCTTTGCTCGAACCGTGACGTGCGAGATCAGTCGCACTGCTGCCAAACCCGTTGCCATCGAACGTGATTGGTCTCCCGCGCCGCCTATGACAAATGGCTTGGTGCCACAACCAAAATCTATGCACAGACAATACGGCGGCGATCCCATCAACGTCAAAATAAAAGGCGTTGAAAAAAATCGCAGACTGTTTATTGGTGGAGTAAATATCCAACCGAAATCCCGCCCACATGTGGACGCGATACTCAATCTCGGAGAAGAACCAAGCCGATGGATAAAACATGGAAATGAAATCCACCCAAGTGATCGGGCAATCGAACACGGCGAAGGCTCACAAGGGATGACAGTTGATCAAATCCATGAGGAGGCGAAGTGGGTCATCGAGCGGTTACAAAATGACCAGAGCGTCCTTGTCCACTGTGTGGCAGGGATGAACCGTTCGGTTACGGTCTGCTGCGCAACGTTGATTCTTCTGGAAGGGTTGAATGCCGAAACCGCCCTTGCACGCGTTCGTGAGCATCATCCATGGGCGCGACCCGATTCGCATCACTGGCTGGCGCTTCGCTGGCTGGCAACCTCAAAAAGGAAAATTTCATAACCACCTAACGCGACAATTAGAGTTGTCGGCATTTGTAAATCGAGGAAGATGCTATAATTTTAGGCGAAACAGGAGAACGACATGACCCAAACTTTCACAGCCTTAATTCACAAAGAAGATAATTGGTATGTGGCAGATTGTCCCGAAGTGGGAACCGTGAGCCAAGGGGAGACGATCGAAGAGGCGGTTGCGAATCTAAAAGAAGCCACAGAACTTTATCTGGAAGAATTTCTCAAAGTCGTGAAGTAAAAATAACATGGAATCCAAACCCGACACTATCAAAGTATCAGCCAATCACAAAGAAGAAATATCCGCCAACCGCGCGGACTTGTTCGTGACCGTCAAAGGCTCATCGCTCGTCAGCGGGGACGCGGCGATGAAGAAAGCCAAAGAGGTGAGTCAGCTCGTCGAAGCGCTGACCAGCCTGGGGGTGGACTCCGAAGCGATCCACTTGCAGGGAGTCCACATCGAGACGTCCAGCGGCGCGTTGCTGAAATCCTCCAGCGCGACGTATCGGTTGAAAATCCAGTGTGAGAAGTTGGATTCGCTCGCCGAGATACTCGATGTCATTTCAGAGCAAAAGAACGCGACGTTGGAACGCATCGCGTGGAAGTACAACGAAGACGATGCGCGCGAACGCGGCTTGCTCACGGCGTTGGAAAAAGCCAAAAGCAAAGCGGATAAAGTGGCGAAGACAATGGGCGTGAAAATTTTGGGAGTGTATGACCTGATCGAAAACACGTTCGATGAAGAGATGCCGTATCCGCAATTCGCGGCGATGCAGGCCGCACCCAAACGCTCGGTGGGCATCACCCCCGAACCCAGCCTCGGGATGGATATTCAGCACAACAAGACGATCAATGTGAATGTGGAGATTTGGTATCGCGTGTCGGCGTTATAACCCCAAAAGACTCAGCCACGGATTTCACTGATTTACACGAATTAAGCCAACCCAGTATAGAGGGTTGGCTTTTCGTTTTTCTCATCACGGAACAAGAAATTTATTAATCCGTGATAATTCGTGAAATCCGTGGCTAAAGAATTTATTTTCGCGCCAATACAATCACGGACGCGCCGTCGGCAGAAGCGATCGTCAGCGCGTCTCCATCCAGCGAAAAGGTTGCGGTATCTGCAAATAATACGTTGAAGAGGGCAGATTCCTGCTCGCCTGCCGCGCCAATGCACGCCATTTCGGTTGTAGTAAACGCGCTAAGAACGATGCGGCTTCCCTCCAACGCGTATCCGCCATTGAATTGATTGCAACCCACATTGCCGTTGAACGTTTCAGCGTCAAACAATATGGCTGTATCAATCTCAGGGTCGGCAGGCGTTGGGTTGGATGCTGAACCATACGAAACAAGCCGCCATTCTCCCGCAAGGGATGCGGACACGGCAGAGGCGCAAGCGGCAAGCGCAAATACGGCAACGATCAACCAAAAGATTTTTTTCATGGTGTTCCTCTTAAATTCAAAGAGCCAGAGACTCGCATCTCTGACTCTTTGAGTTCTCTACTTTCGTTCCAGCGCGATTGAGGACGCGCCATCAGCAGAGGTGATGGTCAGCGTGTCGCCGTCAAGGACGAACGTGGCTTTTTCCTGAAAGACGGCAAGAGTGATCGCTTCCTGTTCCGCCGTTTCCTGGCAAAACATCAGCGTGGATGCAACGGGTCCGAATGTGAGCGCATTGCCGTCCACCGTGTAATCTCCGCCGAAGCTGTTACAACCGACGTTGCCGCTTAACTTTCCATCGGCGCCGAATGTGATCAAGGTTTCCACTTGCGGATCCACCGTCAATTGAGCGGCGGGACCGCTGACAGAAACCAAATTCCAGTCGCCTTGAATGGATGCGGAACTTCCGCCCGAACATGCGGCAAGAACAAACGCCGCCAGAAGAATTAAGATTGCCTTTTTCATCTTGAACTCCTTTTGAATAAGATAATTTGATTTCATCGCAACTACTTGCGCGCCAGAACAACAACGGACGCGCCATCTTCAGAGGTGATCGTCAGCGTATCGCCATCCAGCGAAAAAGTTGTTGCGCCCGCGAACACGCTCAAAACGGCAGATTCCTGCTCGCTTGCCGCGCCGATGCACGCCATCTTCGTTGAAACAAGCGGACCAAAGACCACGCGATCTTCTTCAAGCGAATATCCGCCGTTAAATTGATTGCAACCAACATTACCGCTGATCTTTTCAGCGTCGAACAATATGGATGTGTCAATGCTCGGATCAGCAGACGTTGGACTGGACGCGGAACCATACGAAACAAGTCCCCATTCCCCTGTGAGGGATGCAGATGCGGCAGGGGCGCAAGCGGCAAGCACAAACACGGCAACGATCAACAAGTACAGTTTTTTCATGATTTATCCTTTTGTAATTTTCTTCACTATAACTGACGCTCCTGGAGCGTAAATGTTCCCGTTTTCTTGACAGATTACCGGCTAGCACTTTTGTTCTACAAATGATAAAATCGCGTCTCTCAAAGGAACAAGGGCATGACTTCAGAAACCATTCTCGTTGAGCAACTCAGCAAAACGTATCAAGTGCCAGAACGCGAAGGCGGATTCGGCGCGGCGGTAAAAGGATTCTTCAAACGTAAACACAAAGACGTGAAAGCCGTGCAGGGAGTGGATTTCAAGATCGCGCAGGGAGAGATCGTCGGCTTCCTCGGTCCGAACGGCGCGGGTAAAACGACCACGCTCAAAATGCTCTCTGGCTTGCTCCACCCCACGGGGGGCAAAGCCGTTGTGCTGGGATTCACGCCGTGGGAACTCAAACCCGATTACCTCCGCTCGATGACCCTCGTGATGGGACAACGCAACCGTTTGTCTTGGGACATCCCCGCGGCGGATTCGTATTTGCTCGCGCAAGCCATCTATCGTCTCTCCGATGACGATTACAAAAAAACATACAAAGAACTCGATGAACTTCTCGAGCTCGAACCGTTGATGAAGAAACCTGTCCGCAACCTTTCGCTGGGCGAACGGATGAAGGTGGAGATCGCGGCGGGATTGTTACACCGTCCCAAAGTGTTGTTCCTCGATGAACCCACGATCGGGCTGGACATTTCAGGGCAGGTGAAGATCCGCGAGTTTTTGCGCGAGTACAACAAACGCACAGGCGCGACGATTCTGCTCACGAGTCATTACATGGCGGATGTGACCGCGTTGTGCGAACGCATCATCATCATCCATCACGGTCAACTCAAATATGACGGCGGCATCGCCAACCTCTCGCGCCGCATCGCGCCGTTTAAGTTAATCGGCGTGCGGCTTGCGCAGAGCGAAGCCGAAGGGTTGGAAGAGTCGAACGGGCGCGATCTGTCGCAGTATGGCGAACCAGTTCAAAATGAGGAAGACGCGGAGAAGGTTTACATCCGAGTTAAATCGGAGGACGTCACGAAAGTCACATCGCGCATGTTGTCCGATCTTCCCATCCACGACATCACCATTGCCGATCCGCCGATTGAGGATGTGATCGAGCGGGCGTTTAATGAATAAACCTTTTCATCGCGAAGCGCGCGAAGAGCGCAAAGAAAAAAGATTTTCCTTCGCGTTCTTGGCGGTCTTAGCGGTTAAGGAAGTTTTATGTTAAACATCTTCAAACGACTCTGGCAAGTGAACTGGGCGGAGCAGTGGCAATACCGCGCCAACCTCGCCATGTACATTTTGTATTGGCTCGTTTCGCCGATCATTTATCTTTCGGTGTGGACGAGCATCGCCACCATCAACGGCAATGTGAAGGGGCTGACCGCCAACGACTTCATCACCTATTACATGATCCTGCTCATCGTGGATCAACTCACGAGCAACATCATCATTCACACCTTCGGATACAAAGTGCAAGACGGCTCGCTCTCAGGCGAACTCATCAAACCGATTCATCCGATGCTGACGAATACATTAGTGAACGACATCGCTTTCAAGACGTTGAACATGATGCTGTTGATTCCGATCTGGATCGGACTTGCGCTTCTCTTCAAGCCTCAATTTGATTCAGTTTCCCTCGGCGGAATCGCCCTTGCGATCCCCGCCATCATGCTTGGTTACGCCATCAATTTTTTACTCTCTGGCATCATCACCTCGCTCGCCTTCTGGACGACGCGCGTATTTTCCATTCACGAGTTTTATTACGCGTTGATTATGTTGTTTGCGGGACAGTTCGTGCCGTTGAAATTAATGCCTGAGGTGATTCAAAACATCGCGCGCGTACTGCCGTTTCAATTGTTCATGTACCTGCCGATCCAGATGATTCAAGGAAATCTTTCGGCAAGCGAAATCACGCAGGGATACATGACAGGCATTCTCTGGCTGGTCGCCGCGCTGATCGGATTCCAAATCGTCTGGCGCAAGGGAGTAAAACAATACTCCGCGGTGGGAGCCTGACATGCACTTCTTCCAAGTTCTTGACGCAGTTGCACTGCGTCAAGAACTTGGAACGACAAATTATGGATAACCTATGCACTCCTTCAAACTGATCTCCACCTTTATCAAGATCAACGTCCAAATGGCGATGGCATACCGCGCCGACACCATCGTCAACATCCTGCTCAACCTAATGTGGCTTGGCTGGGAACTGCTCACGCTGAACATCATTTTCAGCAATACGCAAACCATCGGCGGCTGGGGCTTCGGCGAGTTGATCGCCCTGCTCGGTGTGTTCCGCCTCGTCAACACGATGATGTTCGCGCTGATCTGGCCCAACACCGAAAAATTCAATGCGTCCATCCGCGACGGCTCGATGGATTACACAATTCTCCAGCCCGTGAACAGCATGTTCCTCGTCACATTTTCGCGCATCACCATCTGGCGCATCTGGGATCTGATCCTTGCCATCGTTTTAATCACTGTTGGCATCAACATTTCGGGAGATCTGATCATCCCGCTCAGCATTTTCCACTTCATCTTACTCGCCACCTCAGGCGTGGTCATCATCTACAGTTTGTGGATCGTACTGATCGCCCTCACCTTTTGGTTCACCAAATTCGACAACAACGTGACCATCCTGCACGCCCTCATCGACGCGGGACGCTATCCGTCTACCGTGTACCCCATCTGGTTGCAGATCATCGTCACCTTCCTCATTCCCATCGCGGTGGCAACGACAATCCCGCTCCAAGCCCTGCGCGGCGATCTGGAGGGTTGGCGCATCGTGATGTTCTTTGCCATCGGCATCGCAAGTTTCATCATCGCTTCACGCGTGTGGAAATCGGGTTTGAAGCGCTACAGCGGGGCGAGTAGTTAGTGTAATCCGTCATTGCGAGGAGGGCGATAGCCCGACGAAGCAATCTCCAACACGATGAAGGAGATTGCTTCGCCACTTCGTGGCTCGCAATGACGAAAATTATTGTTGGTTGTATTTCACCCTATTGAACAACGTAATCCCCGCCGCGGCAGAGACGTTCAACGACTCCACTTTTTGATTGATGGGGATACGAACCTTCAAACTCGCGGCATTCTCGATCTCGGGCGAGCATCCCTCTTTTTCACTGCCGAAGACGATCAGCAATCTTTCATTGATGGACGCAATTTCGTCCACCGTTTTTTCCGCATCCGCTGAAGTGACCAGCAGGGTTTGATCGTTTTGTTCGCAATAGTCAATCAATTGACTTGTCGTCGCGGTCATCACGGGCAATGAAAACAAGTAGCCCCTACTGGCGCGGATGAGACGGCGATCATAAATATCGAGCGGATCCATGTTCAGCAGGATCATCCCGCCCACGCCCAACGCCAGCGACGTGCGGATGATGTTGCCGATGTTCCCCGAAATGCTAACATCCTCCAACACCACGACATCTTTTGTAATGTTCTTCAACGCCTCTAAACCAATTGGCTTGGGAATCTCGGCAATCGCAAAGATGCGCGAGAGTTTGTCGTTCTCGAATAATTTTTTCGTCGTTCGTTTCGCCACTTCGTGGATGGTCGCGCCTGCGGTGAGTTTTTCTCTCAACGCGTCGGAAACTTTGTCCTCGCCCGAAAAATAGACCGACTCGACTTCAATCCCCGCCGCTAATGCTTGCACAATATTCTCTTCGTCGTCAATGATGATCTGGTTGAGTTCGCGCCGTCCCTCGCGCGTGAGCAGTTTTCGGATGGGCGCGGCGAGGGGATGGTTGAGGGAATCAACGAGGAAGGGGTTGTTTGCGGAGGGTTCGTTCATATCAGGCATGATAATCGTATCGAGAGTCAGGGTCAAGAAAATTCGTCTTCGGTTGGCGGTTCAAATGATTTCGCCCACGATTCCAAGTCTTCTCTGCGGACAAGAAAAGTTCCTGAAGGCAATTTAGCATTTCGCTTCGACAGCCTTCGCCAGAGCTCGTTGAGTTCAGCATCTAAAAAATGTAGTTTTACCTTCGCCCCTACTGCCTCGGCTTCCGCTCGAAATCTGGACCGCTCTTCGCGTGACCAAAACCCATTCTCCAAAATCACGTCAACACCAAGCGCAAGGAGGCGTTTTGCAAAACTCCACTGAATAGACTCTACAATATCCCGCAATCTGTCCATTTCTTTTCTATCGTTTGGGTTGAGAAGGAGATCTGCAATCCATTCATCGGGACAGAATCGCACTGCGCTTTCCGATTTTTCAAGTTGCTTCGCAAGCGTCGTTTTGCCTGAACCTGGTAATCCACAAATCAGGTGAAGAGTTGCCATGTGACCAATATCCATAAAGTAAAATTACTTCATGCAAATTATACATGCGGACGAACACATCCTCATCCTCAACAAACCCGCAGGGATCCCCGTCCTGCCTGACGGGTGGGATAAGAATTCGCCGTATCTCGTGAAAATGCTTGAGGAAGAACATGGGAAAATATTCGTTGTCCATCGGCTGGATAAGATCACCAGCGGCGTGATGGTCTTTGCACGGGATGCGGAGAGTCACCGCGCGTTGAACATGCAGTTTGAGAATCACGAGGTGGAAAAAGTCTATCATGCGATTGTGGAGGGGAATCCAAAGTGGGAGGAGAAAGTTGCTAGGCATCCGTTGCGAGCCAATGTAGGGAACAAGCACCGCACCGCCGTAGACGACAAAAACGGGAAACCGTCTGAGACGCGATTCAGAGTTTTGAAACGGCATCAAGCTCACGCTGAATGGAGTCGAAGCGCGGCTTTGATCGAAGCGAAACCGTTGACGGGCAGAACGCATCAGATACGAGTCCATGCGTATGCGTTGGGAAATCCACTGGTGGGAGACATCCTGTATGGGGCCGAGGAAACGAATATTATTTCGCGC
>CASGHD010000069.1 GCA_949319575.1 uncultured Anaerolineales bacterium
CAGACTTGCTGTGTTGTTTGGCGAGCCACTCAGTCCATTTCTTTTTATTTGCAAAAGGCAGAATTAGAAGGTCGGGTTTCATTCAACCATTATAAAACCAATGCGCTATAATCCGCCGAAAGGATAATACCCATGAACAAACTCTCACATCCCAACTCAAACGAATACGCCGAATTCTACGCGGGCTATGTGCAACGGGCAACGTCAAAAGGCGATGTGCTTGCCGCGCTACCAAATCAAATTGACAAGATTCAAGCCGCGCTTGGTAATCTTTCAGACGAACAAGCCCTCTTCCGCGACGCGCCAAACGAGTGGACTATCAAGGAAGTGATGGGACATCTCAACGATGTGGAGCGCGTCTTTTCGTACCGACTCTTGCGCGTCTCACGAAATGACTCTACCCCCATCCCTGGCTTCGAACAGAATGATTATGTGCGCGAGGCGGGGTTTGATTCGCACCCAATCAAAGATTTGATTCAAGAATTCGAACACCTGCGCCGCGCGAACGTATTGGCGATTCAAAACATGACAGACGAAGCCGCGCTGCGAGTTGGCGTCGCCAGCGGATACCCCGTCAGCGCGCGGGCGTTGATCTACATGCTCGTCGGTCACGTGGATCATCATTTGGAAAGTTTGAACGAGAAGTATTTGCCGAACGTCAACACCTACAAGGTCGAGCCGTTGGATCAGACTGACCCGTCGGTTGGGTGAGGCGGGCATCGCTGTTGCGCCGAGTCGTTCCTTAGCGTATACTCGAACCAGCGAGGAGCTGAAAATGGAAGCAACCGAGGAAATTTTAGATGTCGGATTTCAATATCCCTTCGGGGAGGAATCGTGCGAGCATGAGCTCGAGGTTCTGCGAGAGAAATATCCCGATTATTTCTACGAGGAAAGTCGCTTCAACCAAGAGTCGCTCGACGCAGAGGTCTACCTGATCGTTGGGCGGCGAGGATCGGGGAAAACTTCGCTCACCCAATATTTCAACTTCCAAAAACGTTATAAGAACGCCCACAGTATCGATGTGGACGAGCCCGAAATCTATCAGAATATTTTGCAGAAAATTGCTAATAGCGCGTACTTGTCGCCTGACCTGGCAATTAATGACGTTCGCAAGATATGGGAATATTTGATCTGGTCCATCATTTTCAATCAATATTCCGATCAAGACACCGCGATAAGAAATGCGGCGGTCGTTTCGGGCAAGAAGATGAAGCGCGCCCGCATTATCTCCGAAATTGTGAACGGGCTTCTGGCAAAATACGTTGACAGCGACGGCAAGGTTATGGGGCAATTATCGGAGGCGCTGACCGACCCAGTGTTCAACAAAGCAAAAGAAAAAGCGCTGGAATATACCCGCAGAGAGCCGATCATCATCGCCATTGACACGTTTGAGCGTTACGATCGCGGTAACGCGGCCATGATGACCGTCACCGCGTCGCTGGTGCAGTGCGCCAACAATTTCAACATCGCATACGCAAACAAGGGCATTCATGTGAAAGCTTTTGTTTCAGCAGAAATTTTTCCTTACATCAAAGAAAGCGCCATTACGAATACCACCAAATTCATCAGGCATCCGCTCTATTTGAGATGGCGACCAAAGGACTTGATACGACTGATCTCGTGGCGGTTTTACCGATACATGATTGAGCGCCAGGTCAAATTACCGAGCAAAAAAGTGGATTGGGAGGATTTCGACGACATCCTGGGCAAAATGTGGTATCCGTTCTTCGGAAAGAAGGTCGTCAACCTGCGAGGGGTCGAGGAGGCGAGTTTTCCTTATATCCTTCGTCACACGCAGATGCGCCCTCGGCAACTGGTCATCCTATGCAACAACATCGCGCGCGAAACCGTTCGCAACGGGAATTTTCCCGATTTCACAAGCGTTCAGATCAATCGCGCGATCGCAAGTTGTGAATACGATCTCGCGGACGAGGTATTAAATTCCTACGATCTGATCTACCCGCGAGTATCCGAAATCGTGATGGCATTAACCAACGCGCCGATGATTTTCGATGGGAAATATCTCGACCAGGTTGCAAAGAAAACATCGGACGTTTGGGCGGAAGGCTATTCACTATCGAGCTTCCGCCGTTTGCTGGCAGAGTTGGGAATTGTAGGGAAAGTAAGGAACAAGAACAGGGGATCAAAAATCATTGAGGCGGATTTCGAATACGCCATGCAAGACAGGTTAATCATTTCAAACGACGATGAGTGCGTGATCCACCCAATGTTCTATTCGAAATTACGGGTTGTCAAGAATGGGTTTGTCGTCTACCCGTTCCCCGATCACGAAGACTACAACGGCATGTTTGAACGAAAATGAAACCTGGTCCGCAGGGCGCATATTCGCCTTCCATCGAAGTCGCAAACCTCCAAAAAACATTCCAGACCAAACGCAAAGCCGCAGGGATGCGCGGTTCCCTGCGCTCGTTGTTCAAGCCCGAATACAGTTTGGTCGAAGCCGTGCGCGGACTCTCCTTTCAGATGGAAGCGGGCGAATTGCTTGGTTTTATCGGTCCGAATGGCGCGGGGAAATCCACGACGATAAAAATTCTCACGGGCATTTTGCATCCAACCAGCGGCGAGGCGAAAGTGTTAGGGTTCGTCCCGTGGAAGGAGCGGCAAAAACTCGCGTATCACATCGGCACGGTCTTCGGTCAACGCCCGCAGTTGTGGTATCACCTCCCCGCCATTGACACGTTCATGCTCTTCGGAAAAATCTACGAGCTAGATGACAACGAGACGAAAAAACGAATCGCGTTTCTCTCGGAGGCTTTTGAGATTCAAGATTTGCTGGAGACCCCCGTCCGCAAACTTTCGCTGGGACAACGGATGCGCTGTGAAGTCGCCGCCTCGCTTCTTCACCGCCCCAAACTGCTCCTGCTCGACGAACCATCCATCGGCTTGGACGTGGTCGCCAAACAACACATCCGCGACGCGATC
>CASGHD010000070.1 GCA_949319575.1 uncultured Anaerolineales bacterium
GATGAATACGGCTTCACAAAAGAAGACCGCTTGAGATGGGCGCCGTACGCGTTGAAGTATCTTGTCAACAACGCGGATATTTCCTACCTCGGCGATTTGAAATTCGACGATGGAACTCCGCTGTACAACGAACGCGAGTTGAGTCACATGGAGGATGTGAAGCAGGTGACGCGCGGCGCGTTGACTGTCTGGTATGCGACTCTCGCCATCCTGCTCGCGCTGGGGATTTGGTCAAAGGTTGCCCACTGGGAGCAGGCGTACCGTCAAGGTTTGATGCGTGGCGGATGGTTGATGGTCGGGCTGGCAGTCGCAATCGGTCTGACTGTCATCGTCGGCATTGTCATCAATCCCAATGTCTTTTGGGGATTCTTCACGGCATTTCATAAATTATTTTTTGAAGGCGATTCGTGGTTGTTCCTGTATTCGGACACATTGATCCGCCTCTTCCCCATCCGCTTTTGGCAGGATGCTTTTTTGCTCGCGGCGGTGATTGCGTTGGGCGGAGGCTTGACGTTGGGGACGGGGTTGAAGGGTGAATAACGTACTGCGTGCTTCGTATTTCGTATTACGCGGGAGCGCTCAAAGGTTGTAGATAGCCCAACAGACTAACCACCGAGACACCGAGTCACGGAGTTTTTTTTAATTGCTTTTCTCCGTGTTTCCGTGACTCCGTGGTTAGGGTTTCCTGCCTGTGGCGAAACCCATCTCATACTTTTAGCGCACCCTATTACGCAGCGCGCAATACGCAGTATGAACTCCGGTGTATAATTTCAGCGAGGAGACTCACCCATGGCAGATTCGTTATCGCTTGAAAATAAAGTTGCAGTTGTTACTGGCGGTTCGCGCGGAATTGGTCGCGCGGTGGCGCTGGAACTCGCGGCGCGCGGCGCGGCAGTGGTCGTCAACTACAACAAATCCTCCGATGCGGCGGATGAAGTTGTGAAAGCCGTTCAATCCGCGGGAGGCAAAGCCGCCGCGTTTCAAGCGGACGTGTCTGATTTCAAGCAAGCCGAAGCGTTGATCAAATTTGCGATTGAGACATTCGGCGACCTGAGCATCCTCGTCAACAACGCAGGCATTACAAAAGACACCCTCATAATGATGATGTCGGAATCGGATTGGGACTCGGTCATCACCACGAATCTCAAATCCACGTTCAACTGCTCAAAAGCCGCGGTCAAACATATGATGCGAAAACGCACGGGACGGATCATCAACATGGCATCGGTGGCTGGGCAAATGGGGAATCCCGGTCAGGTGAATTATTCCGCTTCAAAAGGCGGGCAGATCGCGTTCACGAAATCATTGGCGCGCGAGGTGGCGGCGCGCAATATCACCGTCAACGCGATTGCGCCCGGGTTTGTGGATACTGAAATTCTGGATGCGATGTCGCCTGAAATTCTCGAAGCCGCGCTGAAGTTAGTTCCACTGGCGCGCAAGGGCAAGCCCGAAGAGATCGCCTACGCGGTCGCCTTCCTCGCCTCCGACCAAGCCGCGTTCATCACCGGTCAAGTATTGGGCGTGGATGGCGGCATGGCGATGATGTAAAGAAGAACAGATGAGTAGAGAGTAGAGAGTAGAGACTGGGGACTGGAGTTTAGTCTCTAGTCCCCAGTCTCTGACATGGAGCAACAATGTCTGACTTGAATCCCCTTGATAAAACCACTATCGCTCCCGATGTGCTCGTTACCATCGTGAGATTGTCGGCGTTGGGGGTGCCGGGCGTCAGCCGCATGGCAGGCGTCACTGGCGGAGTGAACCGCCTTTTCCGGCGGGGAGTCCACGATGGAGTGCGGATTGAAGTCGAGGACAATTTGGTTGTTATTGACCTGCATCTCATCCTCAAGAAGGAAGTGAATATCCGCGACGTGAGCCGCGACGTGCAGGAACAGGTGGCGCGGGCGGTGCAGGAAACGGTCGGCATGGACGTGGGGGCAGTGGATGTGCATGTTGAGAATATCGATTTCGAAGATGGAGAGGCTGGTCTGGCATGAAACTCCGCACCAGGGCGCGTTCGATCGCCCTGCAAGTACTTTACGAAGTGGATATTGCGAATCATCTTCCGGGTGACGTGTTGAAACTGCGGCTGGAAGAGTTGCCGCTCCCGGAACACCTTTCGGAATTCTCGCGGAAGATCATCTTCGGCGTGCTTCCGCTCACCTCCAACCTGGACCTGCTCATCTCAAAGTATGCGCCGGAGTGGCCCCTCGACCAGATCGCGGCAATCGACAGAAACATCCTGCGGATCGCGCTGTGGGAATTTGCGGTCTTTCATGAGACGCCGATCAAGGTAGCCATCAACGAAGCGGTGGAATTGGCGAAACTGTATGGCTCCGATTCCGCGCCGCGCTTTGTAAACGGGGTGCTTGGCGCGCTGGCAGATCATCAGCACGAAATTAGACAAATCCTTCAAAAGGCATAAATGGAAATTTTAGGCGTTGGACCTTCGGAGTTCGTTTTTATCGTTCTCATTGCCATTATCGTTCTTGGGCCGAAGAATATGAAACAGGCGGGTCGCACCATTGGTCACCTGCTTAACCGCTACGTGACCTCCGACGCGGGGAAAGTGGTGGCGAACACGTTCAAAGAAATCACCAATCTTCCACAGCGGTTGATGCGCGAAGCCAACCTCGAAAATTTCGAAAAGGAAATGAACTTGCAGAAAATGATCGCCCCGTCTGCCGGTAAGCGGTCCTCGACTTCCACGACTAAAGCGCCTCAGACCAAAAAACAGCAACCTCCGGATCCGCCGCAAGCCATTGATTCGATTTCACAAAACCCCGCTGAAACAACTGAGGAACGGGCAGACGATACAAAAGATGAGTAATTTTTTTAAAAACGTATGGCGGACGCTGACCTTTCCGTTTGTTCTTCTGTACAGGATCATTCTGTTTCCCTTTCAAATTCCGTCGCGGGTGTGGAAATTTCTGAATACCGATCCGGATGAAACATCCGAAAAGACGCTGATCGACCATGTGGAGGACTTTCGCGCGCATTTGCTTTGGATTTTGATCGTCATCGCCCTGGCAGTGGGGGTGTCGTTTTATTTCACCATCCCGTTGATGGAGTATCTCGCAAAGCCGGTTGGAGGACTCGCCAAGTTGCAGGCGATCGAGGTAACCGAAGAGATCGGCGTATATATGAGGGTGGCGTTGACCAGCGGCTTGACCATATCCATTCCCTTCATTGCCTTTGGTTTTTGGCGATTCGCCGCGACGGGGTTGAAGGCTCGTGAGAAGAAATTCAGCCTGCTTGCCATTCCGGTTGCAACGCTTCTTTTTGTGGGTGGGGTGTGGATGACCCATCGCCTGTTGATTCCCGCCGCCTTGCCGTTTTTGGGCGGTTTTACCGAGATCGCCCAGGTATGGACGGCAAAGGAATATTTCGGCTTCATCACCGGGCTGATGTTGTGGATCGGGCTTTTCTTCGAATCCCCGCTGGTGATTTTTGTCCTCACTTATATCGGCATCATCCAGCCGAAAACGCTGGCGCGGCAATGGAGACTTGCCGTTGTGATCATTGCCATCCTCGCCGCCGCGGTTACTCCGACCGTTGACCCGGCGAACATGGGCTTGGTGATGTTGCCGATGACCCTGATCTATTTCTTCAGCATCCTCTTGAGCTACCTCGCCGCGGCTCTGCGCGGAAAAGGCGCGCAGGAGGCGGAAAACGCTGAGGAGCTCGGAGCAGGCAGACCCATCGGATGAAGCAATAGAAAGAGGAGAGAGATGAACGGACGTATTCCCAGATCGTATCGAATGTTGATCGTCATCACAGTGTTGGCTTTGGTCAGCCAGGCATGCGCGATATCGTTGATCAAATGGCCCTCGTTTCCAACGGCGGCGGTCAACACCCCGTTACCCTCTGGCTCAACCGTTACGCCCGCGCCGCGCGCCGATGTGACGTTTACCGTCCGCGTGCCCGACCCGCTCTTGCCGGGGGAAAAAGTTGTCATCCGCGTGTTGGATGAAGTGGCGGGGCTGGCATACAACCCGGTGGATTATGAACTCAGCCCGATCGACAGCGTCACATATACAAGGACGTTGCAAATTCCCGATCAGGCGGTGATCCGTTATGTGTACGTTCGTTACCCATCCGGCGCGGCAGAAGATACGAATCTCGATCACCCCATCCGCTACCGGTTGTTTTATGCCAGCGGGAATACGCAGATCACCGACACCATCAGCAGTTGGACGGATAAGCCGGTCAACACGCTTTCAGGAAGTATTTTTGGCGCCGTGGTCAACGCCGACACAAACCAGCCCATCCCCGATATTCTTGTAACCGCCGGCGGCGAACAATTCTTCACCGACTCGGCTGGGCGATTTCAACTCTCGGGCTTGCGCGCCGGCGCGCACAACCTTGTCGCCTACGCGTTGGATGGCTCGTATCAAGTGTTCCAACAAGGCGCGGCGGTCGCAGACAACCAGATCACCCAAGCCGCGCAGATCCGACTCAAACAACTGCCGCAAGTGAACGTGACGTTCGTCGTCGCCATTCCGCAGGGGACTCAAGGGACGCCTCGCATCGCGGGCAGTCTGCTTCAGTTTGGCAACACCTTCGCCAACCTGCGCGGCGGACTCAGTACCATCGCCGACCGAATGCCGTCCCTGCAACTCGCCGCCGACGGCAGATACACTGCCACGATCCGTCTCCCCGTTGGCGCGGATGTGCAATACAAATACACCATCGGCGATGGGTATTGGAATTCGGAATTTACCTCCGAAGGGAGATTTGTCACGCGGCGCATCCTCGTTGGCGCTCAGGATATGGTCGTTCAAGATGCCGTTCACTCGTGGCAAAACGGACCCCCGAACGCGCCCATCCTTTTCGACGTGACCGTGCCCGCCAATACCCCGCCGGGCGATATCATTTACATCCAGTTCTCTCACAACGGTTGGACGCCTCCCCTCCCCATGCAAAACGCCGGCGCCAACCATTGGACGTTCAAGTTATATGGCCCGCTCCGTGACAGCAATTCGTTCGCATACCGCTACTGCCGCAACGCGCAATGCGACTCGGCGGACGAATCGCAACAGGTGGGTCCCGCGGCGCATGGGCGCAACATCTCAGCCACCATCACGCCGCAGTTCATCACCGACACCGTCAACGCATGGGCTTGGCCCCAGGTTGCCGGGAGCGCCACACTTGTGCAAACAAACATCCCGTCGCGTGGAGCCGGGTTTATGGCGGGCATCGAAGTTCAGGCGTATTACGATCCCAACGTCCCGCGCTTCAACGATCCCGCGCTTCAAAACATCAAAGGCATCGGCGCGAACTGGGTCGTCTACACTCCCACCTGGACGTACGAGAGCGTCAGCCCCATTGCCTTCACGCAACAGCCCGGCAAAGACGCGTTTTGGAAAGACACTCTCGACGCGGTTACGCAAGCGCGCGCGCAGAGTCTCAACGTTGCTATTTTTCCACAACCACGCTTCGACGCGAGCGTCAACGATTTTTGGAGCAAAGCCCCGCGCGATGGAAACTGGTGGAACGACTGGTTCGATCATTACCGAGTCTTTGCCATTCATTTCGCCGACCAGGCGACGCAATCCGGCGCGCAAGGCTTGATCATCGGCGGAGATTGGATTCTCCCGGCTCTTCCCAACGGGAAACTTGCCGACGGCTCCCCCAGCGGAGTCCCCGGTGACGCGGACGCGCGTTGGAAATCGATCATCGCGGAAGTCCGCCAGCATTTTCGCGGAAATCTGCTATTCGCCATCCCGTACAACACAACCGATTTCACGCCGCCGGTGACGGTCTTGCAGGATACGGATGCCGTGTACCTGTTGTGGTTCGCAAAAATAAGCGCGCTCGCCACCCCCAACAAAACGGATATGATCAACGAAGCCGGACGACTTCTCGACCAGAACATCGCGCCGTGGCAACAGCAGATCGCCAAGCCGTTCGTGATCGCGCTATCGTACCCGTCTGCGACAAATTCCGCCACGGGATGCATTCCCAGCACAAGCGGAACATGCCTTGATTGGACCGCTCTCAGCCGCCCCAACGCAGACCTTGCCACGGTGAACATCGACCTGCAACAACAGGTTGATATTTATGATGCGATCTTCAACGCGCTGAACGCGCGTTCCTGGGTGAGCGGGCTGGTCAGCCGGGGGTATTTTGTCCCCGTTGAGTTGCAGGATAAATCGGCGTCGGTGCATGGCAAACCCGCGCGCGACGTGCTGTGGTATTGGTTCCCGAGGTTGTTGGGGATTACGCAATAGACTCTATCGGAAATAAAGTCGGACGCTGATACGCGCTGACTCGCGCTGATTCAAAAAGAAAAAAATCTGCGTTTTCTGCGTTGATCAGCGTCCATGATAGGCTTTTGACTTATTACCGAAAAAGCCTAATAAAAACAATAGGGCGAGTCTTAGACTTGTCCTATAAAATCGTAACTACTCAGCCTGGGAACATGTCGCTGCGGGGCGCTCTTGGTTTTGCCGAAGCAGTCCCCCAACGCCGGGAGATTGCTTCGTCGGGACCCCGAAAAATATCGGTGCAGGCGAGCAAGAGCCTCCTCGCAACGACATGCCTGAGTAGTCACATAAAATCAGGGCTTTCGCTCGCAGGCGGTCTGCCTTAGCGCAGTAAAAGCGAAAGCCTTAAAAATAATACCTGGAGGCTTCAATGTCAAAAACAAAGACCATTCTCAAACGGACAGGCTTGGGGGCTTTAATTCTCGTCGTGCTCCTCGCTGGAGGCGGCGGCTTTTATTTCAAGAGTTACCTGCCCAATACCGTCGCGCCCAAATCTTTTCCGCAGATCGACGGGGAGATTCAACTCGAAGGGCTTGATGGACCGGTGGATGTTTATCGCGATCACATGGGCGTTCCTCATATTTATGCAACGACACCGCATGATCTATTCTTCGCGCAGGGATACATCCAGGCGCAAGATCGCTTCTGGCAAATGGATTTCTGGCGCCACGTTGGGTCCGGCAGGCTTGCTGAAATGTTCCCGTCGCAAGCCGATACTGACGCGTTTCTTCGCACACTTGGCTGGCGCGTCACCGCCGAACAGGAATACGAACTACTCGATGCCGAGTCGAAAGCCTTGGTGGAGTCTTATTCCGCCGGCGTAAACGCCTACATTCAAGGTAAGGATGCGGTTGAACTCAGCCTCGAATATGCGCTTCTGGGACTGCCCATCCTTGCGCCGGATTACAAGATCGAGCCGTGGACTCCAGTCCATAGCCTGACCTGGGGCAAAGCAATGGCGTGGGATTTGCGCGGCAACATGGGGGAAGAAATCGAGCGGGCAGTGTTATTGAAAACGCTCTCACCAGAGCAGGTTGCCGAGTTGTTCCCAGAATACCCACAAGACCACCCGGTCATTGTCAACAAGATCGGTGGCGAGGCAATTGCCCGCGCCCCAACGCCTGCTGCGGCTTTCACCCTCCCCGATGGATTACTTGCCTCTCTTCAGAATAACGTTTCATTGTTAGACATTGCGCTTGGTCCGCTAGGGGATGGAATCGGCTCAAATTCGTGGGCGGTGTCCGGCGACCTTACATCCACCGGGGAACCGCTCCTCGCCAACGACCCCCACCTTGGGATCCAGATGCCGTCCATCTGGCATCAGATTCATTTGGAGTGCAGAACGGTTTCAGATGCCTGCCCATATAACGTGGCTGGCTTCTCGTTCCCCGGCGTTCCCGGCGTGGTGATCGGGCATAACGAACAGATCGCCTGGGGCTTCACCAATGTCGGTCCTGATGTTATGGATCTGTATATCGAACGGGTCAACCCCGAAAACCCGAATCAATATGAAGTGAATGGAGAATGGGTCGATTTCGAAACCCGCACAGAAATCATCAACGTGGCGGGCGGCGATCCGATCAACCATACGGTGCGGCTGACTCGTCATGGACCCGTGATCTCCGACGATTACGGCCCCTTGAAAGATCAAGGTGAACCGGGCGACGAAGAATTTGTCCCCTTTAAAGATCGCGCCGGCGTTGAATTACCGGAACAATATGTTGTCGCCCTCCAGTGGACGGCTCTTTCCCCATCCACGCCTTTCAAAGCCATCTGGGGATTCGACAAAGCGACAAACTGGGATGAATTTCGAGAAGCGGCAAAAGATTTCCACGTGCCTCCGCAAAACCTGATCTATGCCGACGTGAACGGCAACATCGCATATCAAATGCCCGGCGACATCCCGATCCGGGCGAAAGGGGACGGCGCTCTTCCCGTGCCCGGCTGGACGGATGAATACGAATGGACCGGCTATATCCCATTTGAAGAACTTCCCTATACGGTGAACCCGGACGAGGGATATATCGTCACTGCCAACAACCGGGTTCCGCCGTTTGATTACCCCAATTGGATCACCTACGATTGGGATTACGGGTTCAGGGCGCAGCGCATCGTAGATATGATTCAAAACGCGCCCGGGAAAATCGACAGCGCGTATATTCAACAAATGCAGGGCGATTCGTTCGACGCGGTTGCCGCCCAGTATGTTCCGATTCTCTTGAATACAGAAGGGTTGTCTGAAAAACATATCGGCTTGCTAACCGACTGGGATTATCAAGACCGCATCGAATCCTCCGCAGCGGCGATGTTCAATGCCTTTTGGCGTAACCTGCTTCAAAACACGTTCAATGATGATATGCCCGAGGAGCGCTATTACCCGGACGGCGGATCGCGCTGGAACGAAATTATGCGCCACATGGACGAATCGAGTCGCTGGTGGGATGATGCGTCCACCACCGATGTTGTGGAAACGCGGGAGGCGATCATCAAGAAATCCTTCGCTGAAGGCGTGACCGAACTGGAAGAGATGTTTGGTAGCGACACCTCCAAATGGAAGTGGGGAGACATGCACGCGTCCACGTTCCGCAACGGAACGCTGGGCGAGTCGGGCATCGGCTTGATCGAAGACCTGTTCAACCGCGGACCCTTCCCAACAGGCGGCGGAGAGGCGCTTGTCAACGCCACCGGCTGGTCGGTGCGCGATGGCTACGAGACGAATTGGCTTCCTTCGATGCGCATGATCGTGGATTTGGGCACATTGAGCAACTCGCTCACAGTGCACACCACCGGTCAATCTGGTCACGCGTATCACCCCCACTACATCGACCTCGCGCCGCTTTGGGCGAATATCGAATACTATTCCATGCTGTGGGACCAACCCGCGATCGTCGCGGACGCCGAAGGGCATCTGGTGTTGACGCCGAAATAATGGCGGCAGAGCAGGGTATGGCTTTCTCATTGTCGCTTGACAAAATCTTTTGTCGTACACGGATCGCACGGACAACACAGGGCTCTCCGTGAAAAACGGAAAAAAATCCGTCAGTTCCGAAAAATCCGTGTACTAAAGAGTCGGCAATCTAGGCTTTGAGAAAGCCATGCAAAATAGGGGCAGGCGCGCAGCTTGCCCCTGTTTAAGAGCGGCTTCATTGCCGTTTGGCAGGGTTTCTTGTGGTAAAATCTCGCCCGCTATGGTCGAACCCGAAGAACTTCCTGTATTCGAATCGCCGCAGATAACGAACGTCATGCACGCGGATGTGAAATCCGTTCACGCGGAATTGGTGCGGATGCGCCAGGCGGACGCAGAGTTCATCCGCGCTGAGGAAGTGGAAATGCAAAATAGCGCGGCGGCGAACGTGAAGGCAGGTCAGGTCACAGCGCGGCAGTCTGGGTTGGGGATGGTGAACGCAACCGAGGCGCGGTTAGAGAACGCGGCGGCGGGGTTCGTCCGGGCAGAGAACGCGTCGGTGAGTGGGTATACAGCTGTACTTGGCGCGCGAAGCGCAGATATTCATCACAGCGCGGTGGGGTATCTGGCGGCGAAGGAAGTCCACGCGGAGGATGTTCGCACGGTTGTCCTGTTGGCGCGGAATGTGAACGGAAATATCACTACCACGCTCGATACGCGCGGAGTTGTGATCGCCGGGCTGATCGGCGGTTTGTTCGGCGGATTGATGCTGTTGCTGGGCAGGTTTTTGTTGCGGCGAAGTTAAATGTAGTAGCGACGCTGGTCGCTTTGAAGATGACGAATGAATTCGTCACTACAGAAATTCATTTCATAGAGCGAAGGTAACCCGGAGCGCGGACTTAAGTCCGCAATCCACCGGGTGAGAGGCGCTCGAGGAGTAACGATGGAGAAAGTTGTACTAAAAGCGGAAAAGCGGGGAGTGATTGGCAAGCAGGTGAAGGCATTGCGACGCGAGGGAAAACTGCCGGCCGTGATCTATGGTCGCCACACTGCCCCGATCAACATTAATCTGGAGGCGCATTCTGCTTCGCTGGCGTTGTCGAGAACGACCTCGTCCAGTTTGGTGACGATCGACGTGGAAGGCGCCCAGCACCTTACGCTCGTGCGCGAGAAACAGCGCGATTACATCAAGAACCGCTTACTGCACGTCGATTTCCTTGCGGTTTCCATGAGCGAAAAACTTCGCACGGCGGTCGCGATCCATTTTGTGGGCGTTTCTGCGGCGGTGAAGGATAACGGCGCGGTGTTGATTCGCAACCTCGAGCAATTGCACGTGGAGTGTCTACCAGCCGACCTGCCCGAGCGCATCGAAGTGGATATTTCTAGCCTTGCCAAAATTGGCGACGGTATTCGCGTCCGCGATGTAGTCGTTTCGGATACCGTGCGCGTTCTCGAAGACGCCGATACGATGGTTGCCGTGGCGACCATGCCGAAGGTGGAAGAGGAATCGGCAGTGCCTGGCGCCGAAGGCGCGGTGGCGGCTGTTACAGCATCCGAACCCGAACTCTCGGTGGAGCGCGGCAAGAAGGAAGACGAAGCCTCCGACGAGAAGAAGTAAATTTCTTCGCAATCAGAGTAGGGGCACAGCGGGACGGGTTACCGTCAAATCATTTTACGATCCGCTGTGCCCCTACAATTTATTAATACCCCAACACCTTCAAAAAATCGACGGTCATGCGCGCCGTCGCGCCCCAGAGCAACTCGCCATCGTAGGGATGATACGCGATGACGGAACGCTTCTTTTCCCCGATTTCAAATTGCCACCGGTTGGTCGCGTTCGCCAGCCACCCCAGCGGGATCGTAAAGACCCGCGCCACTTCATGCTCTCCCACGCGGAACACGTTGGGCCATTTCACCACGCCCACCACCGGCGTAACTCGAAAATAGGAAATCGTAATAAGGTTGGCAAGCCGCCCTAAAACCTTCACGTCGTTGGGTTGTATCCCAATTTCTTCCTCTGCCTCGCGTAAGGCGGTTTGTTCGGGAGTTGTTTCACCCTCGTCACATGCGCCACCGGGGAAGGAGACTTGTCCCTTGTGCGATTCGACCCGGTCTGTGCGTCGGGTGAAAAGCAAATGCCATTCATCATCCTGCCGCGCGAGCGGGACGAGCACCGCCGCGCATTTCAATCGCGTGTCCTCGGTGAGTTCAAGTTCCGCGTAGCCATCGGAGGCTGGACCCGAGGATTGAATCGCCTCGCGCAGTCGTTGGGAGATAAATTCTTCGGTGAGGTTCATTTCGCGCATTGTGGGACAAATTGAAATTTGCCCTACGCTTCGCCCTCTCTCACCGGGCTTCCACAATACCCGCACTCGGCGGTGATCTCGTCCAGCCACTCCACTTCATCGGGTTTCAGCGCCGCGCCGCATTGCGGACAATGGGTGGGCAGAACCGGCTTTTTGCTCGGGGGGATTTGCGTCTCGAACTCGGAGGATTCCGGGGAGATCGATTTCAGCCACGCATCGATGCCGGCGGCTTCTTCGTTCAACCCGCGTTCCCTCAGTTCCGTGAGGGCGCGGCGTCGCGCTTGAATCAGGCGTTGAAATTGTTTCCGCTCGACGAGCAGGGCTAACCCGCGTTTAATGGAAGGGATGCCCAACGCTGTTTGCCCGGCATAAATCCGCGCCCTGCCAGCCTGGAGGTGGAAGAGCGGCGCGCGCGGTCCGCCTCGGGCATCGACGGTTTGAGCGATCTGTTCAAAGAGTTCCCCGGCGCGACCGAACTCGCCCTTGTCAAAAGCGAAATTGGCTTCCTGCAATATGGGCGGGATGTGCCCTGCCCCCTTTCGGATTTGGCGGCGAAACATGCGGCGCATTGGCTAAACATCTCCTTTTTCTATTTCCTCGTTGAGCTCCCGCCCGCGTGGGTCTATGGTGGGTTCGATCTTTCGTCCAAAAACGAGGAAGCCGGTGTGCGCGACCATGCGATCTGTGGGACGCAGGCGCGATGGCTCGGGTTTGAAATATCTCAATAGGATTTCACACACTTCGAGAAATGCAAAATTGTGCTGACGCAACGTATGCAACGTTTTTTCGATCTGGTTGAACGTGGGGCTCAACGAACAGAAGAATCCGCCGGGTTTCAACGCAGCGCGCACTTGGCCAATGTAATCATACGGATTCGGCACATCAAGGAAAAATGAGTCAGCGTCGGTCTCATCGAAACCTTCGCCGATATCGCGCAGCTTGAAATCCACGCGGGAGTCAAGCCCGAAGCGGGCGAGATTCTTGCGGGCGAGGTTTTGCATATCCGGGCGAACTTCATACGAGACGACGCGCCCTTCCGCGCCGATCGCGTAGGCGAGGGCGGTGGTCATCGATCCGGAGCCGGAGCCAGCCTCCATCACGGTTTGACCGGGACCGACGCCCATCGTGACGAGGATGAATCCAATATCCTTTGGGTACATGATCTGCGTGGTGCGCGGCAGGTTGGTGAGCAGGTCTGCGAGCGAAGGTTGGAGGAGGAAGAACGGCGCGCCAAGGTGACTGAACACCTGCGTGCCCCATGCCTTGCCGATCAGGTCGTCGTGTTGCAAAACGCCGCGATGGGTTTCGAACTTTGCGCCCGCCAGCAAGTTGAAGATGAAATGTTTGTGCCGCAACCCAACCAGTTGAACAAGGTCGCCGTCGCGCGCGGTGGAGGAATAGGTATTGAGAGGCATGGGAAGAATCTTACCATAGCCTTATTTCTCCTCGATCTCCACGCTCAAGAGTGTATCCCCCGGCGGGGTGTCGCTTCCCGGTTGCGCGTCGCGAGGGTTAAGCGAGAGTAAAACCTCCATGCCGGTGAGCAGTTGACCAAAGATGGTGTACTTTCCAATATATTGCGTCGTGGGCGCGTATGTAATGAAGAATTGACCGTCGCTGGCGTCGGGACCGACGTTGGTCATCCCCACCATACCGGGGCGGTCGAATTGCAAGGACGGATCGAACTCGTTGACGATGTAGTAGCCGGGGTTCCCGTCGCCGGTGCCGCTTGGGTCGCCGGTCAGCGCGAACAGGTCGGGGATGACGCGATGAAAGGTGATGCCGTTGTACCAGCCGTTGCGCGCGAGAAAGATAAAAGAGTTCACTGTGATCGGCGCTTTATCCGCAAAAAGTTCGATCACGATATCGCCTCTTTCGGTGCGCAGGGTGGCGATGTATTGCCGATTGGGCTGAACGGTCAACGGGGGGCAGGAGGCGAACTGACGCTTGCCCATCAGGATCAACGCGGTGATGTCTCTGAGACTGCCGTGGTCGCGCGGTCCACCGTAGATTTGCCCGTTGATGAGGATGAGCGGCGTGCCGGGAATGCCGATGGATTTTCCATCGGCGGCATATTTTTGAACTTGGGCGATAGTCTCCCCGCTTTTGAGATCGGATTTGAACTGCTCCACGCTCATTTCCAACGTGGAGGCTTGCGCAGTGACCCATTGTTCGAAATCCACCGCCGGCAGGTTTGCCCAATTTTCGTATTGCGCGAAGAGCAGGTTGTGCATATCCCAGAACTTTCCCTGTTTGCCAGCGGCTTCGATGGCTTGCATGGCAAGCGCAGACTTGTCGTTGACGTCGACAAGAGGGAATGGGCGGAAGGTGAACCGCGCCTCCTCTGGGAATTCTTCGAGCAATTGTTTCGCCACATCGACGAAAAATTTACTGCGCGAATCTTGATAGTCGATGTATGCGATGAAAGACACAACCGCTTCGCTGGCTCCAACCGAATGGTCGGTCGCGCTCTCCGGCGGAAACAGGGATGGCGACTCGGGTCCCGGCGTGGGTTCGATGTTCACTGTGGCGCAGGATGGCTGGGTGGGAAGTACGATGTTTGTCGGCGGGGTGAGGTTGATCGTAGGGGTGACGGAGGCGGGAGAGCACGCGGATGCCAACAAGCAAAGGAGAAAGAGCGCTGAGATAATTTTCCGCATAGGTTAATTTTTAATCGCCAGTTGCAGTTCCTGGAAGGATGTCATTTGCGCGATGGCGTTGATGAAATCTGCCAACGAGGCGCTTTGCTCGCGCAGGGATCGCACGGCGGGACCGACCGGGTCTTCTCCCGCCGCGCCGCCGGGCACATCGGCGTAGGCTCCGTGAAAGGCAAAGTAAGCCTGATTAAGTTTGCGGAGTAAATATCCGTTTTGCCAGAAGGCTTGTCGGCGTTCTTCCATGTAGGCTTCCGCTTCTTCAATTTTTCCCTGGGCGAGCAGTTCATCGGTAGTGACGCGCGTCTCGCGCATCTCAGCGCGGAAGTCGAAGGGCGGCGGATCGCTCTGATCGTCAAGGGTGGGAGGCGCTTGGGGAAAAGCGACCAAGCCGAAATGGGGAGTTGAAGCGAGAAGCTCAGGGTAATATTTTTCGATGAGGAAAGTCCCCACTTCATTGCCAGCGATGGAGGCAGTCGTTTCGTTCATCGTGCGCAGTTCGGGAGTCGCGCTGTAATTGATTCCCAGCGGGCGGATGTTGAGGTAGTTATGCGTCCATTCGTGCGCGATGGTTTCGAGCAACCAGCGCAGGTCGGTGGTTTCGGTGACCATGGTGGGATACACGCCCACGCCGCCAATGGGGACGGTGAGCGTGGAGACATCCAGCGAATCTGCCATGTTGTTTTCGAGTGCGATCTGGTCGTCGAGGGAGAGGGTCGGGAGGACTGAAATGTTCGCGATCTGTTCGATCACGTCGCGGCGCGAAACGACGAGCGCGAGCGGCGTGGGGGAGGTGTGGTAAAGCACAGGCGGAAATGGTTGACCGCCTGTGGTAAGGTTGAGTTCAGCCAACGCTTCGGAAATTTGACCTTGCAGGGTTGCCTCGGCGAGCGGAGCCAGTAGCTCCTGCCGTTTGAGCAGGGAATCTCGGTTGGCTCGAAGTTGCGCGCTGGCAGTTTCTTTGTCGGTGACGGCAGGGTCGGCGATGATGAGTTCGAGGGAGTACTCGGTCTCCATCAATGTTTGCGTGGTTCGAAGATATTCGAAAACGATCTGTTTGTTCGCGCCGCGCTCGAAGAGATAGGGTAAGCCGATGGCGTTTTGTTCGAGTTTGATCCATGTGGCGTTCCAGACCCAATTCGGATAATCGAACTCGATCTCGCGCGTGTACAGGCGGACGCGATCGGTTTGCCCGGTGAAACGCGGGACATCGCCTGATACCGCAAAGAGAACAAGAAGCATGACGGCGAGGAAATCCAGTATGCGAGCAATACGATAAAACATAAGAAAATTATATCAGTATGGATGCGAGAGAGAG
Source organism: uncultured Anaerolineales bacterium (assembly GCA_949319575.1). Taxonomy (GTDB): domain Bacteria; phylum Chloroflexota; class Anaerolineae; order Anaerolineales; family Villigracilaceae; genus Defluviilinea. The sequence continues at coordinate 15,450 of CASGHD010000070.1, forward strand.
ACAGCCTCGAGGAGCGAGCGCGCCGCTCTCAAGGTCTGGGTTGCTGACTCTTTGGCGCATGGATACTTCGACATGGTAAGTGAAAAACGAACCGTCAGCACAGGTTTCGCGAATCGAAAGGACATTTTCTGTTTATCAAAGAGATTTCTGTGTACTCCGCGCGATTCGTGTGCGGCAAGAGGTTTTATCAGGCGCTCATGGCAGACCTATATAGACGAGAAACCCCAGCATAAAATTTGCGTATACCTCGCCAGGTTGTTCATTGGCAATTCACATTTGTCGGGTAGAATTTTCCCGGCTTTAGAAATCTGTTGGAGGAACCTCATGAGTGATTTTTTCAAGAAACGAAAATGGCTGTGGATCACATTGTTGGTCCTGATCGTAGGAGTGAGTGGGTATTTCTATCTGCGAAATTCCCAGCCCGACCCTGCCAGCCAGTACCAAACCGCATCCATCGAACGGGGGAACCTGGTCGCCACCATCGGCGCGACGGGGACCGTCCGCGCGAAACAATCGGCGATCCTGATCTGGCAGGCGGCAGGCGCTGTGGACGTGGTGAACGCGAAAGTGGGCGATAACGTCCCTGTAAATTTTGTGCTCGCCTACCTTGAGAAGACATCCCTGCCGCAGAGCGTCATCCTTGCCGAGGCAGACCTCGCCAGCGCGCAACAAGCGTTGGACAACCTGACCAATTCCAATACCGCGCTCGCCCAGGCAACCATCACCCTGCGCGACGCGCAAGCAGTGTACGACAAAGCCGCCAACTGGCGCAAAGAGTTGAACGGAAAGATTCACATCAAGGAAATTATCTACAAAACATTCGGCAATCGGAAGATTCCGGTCTTGAAGGAATATCGCGGCTATGCCGGTGAAGAAGCCATCGCCAAAGCGGACGAAGACCTCGCTCTTGCAAAAGCCAAATTAGACGACGCCCAGCGCGAATTCGACCGGCTCGCCGGGGGCAACCTGACCGAGATCGCCGCCGCCCAAGCCCGTGTGGATGCGGCTCAAGCCACCATCAATCTGGCTCGCGTTTCCGCGCCGTTTGCCGCCACTGTGACGGAAGCCAACCCACTCCCCGGCGACCAGGTCGGAGCGGGCACAGCGGCATTCCGCCTTGACGACCTGACCAGCCTGTTTGTGGATGTCGAAGTCTCCGAGGTGGATATCAACAGCGTGGCAGAGGGTCAACCGGCGACGCTTTCCTTCGATGCCATACTTGACAAGGACTATCACGGCGAAGTGGTTGAAGTTGCCAAAGCCGGCACGAACGTCAACGGCGTGGTGAACTTCAAGGTCACTATCGAATTGACCGATGCCGATGCAGGCGTCAAGCCCGGCATGACCGCGGCGGTGAACATCACGGTGGAAGAGATCAACGATGTGATCCTAATTCCAAACCGCGCTGTGCGCTTGCTGGACGGACAACGTTACGTGTATCTACTGGTGAATGGCGCGCCGCAGAAAACCGAGGTCAGCCTCGGCTCCTCCTCCGACACGACGAGCGCGCTGGCTGGCGGCGAGGTTTCGGAAGGCGATTCGATCATCCTCAACCCGCCAGCCGAAGTTGGTGGTCCGTTTGGAGGCTGACATGGATTGGGTGATTCAAACCCACGATCTGCGCAAGGTCTACCAGATGGGCGAGGTGGAAGTGGAGGCGTTGCGCGGCGTTTCATTCAACATTCAGCGCGGCGAAGTAGTGGCGATCATGGGTCCCTCAGGCTCGGGTAAATCCACGCTGATGAACACGCTCGGCTGTTTAGACCGTCCCAGCGCCGGCGAATATGTGTTGGACGGCGAGACGGTCGCCAATTTGAACGACGATCAATTGGCAGATGTTCGCAACCGCAAAGTGGGCTTTGTCTTTCAAAGCTTCAATTTGCTTTCGCGGCAGACTGCCATTACCAATGTGGAACTGCCATTACGGTATTCCAGTAATTCCAAATATGCCGGGAACGCAAAAGGCAGGCGCGCCCGCGCGATCGAAGCGTTGAAAGCCGTCGGGTTGGAGAATCGGATGACGCATCGTCCCGCCGAACTCTCTGGCGGACAGCAACAACGCGTGGCAATTGCGCGCGCCATTGTCAATGACCCCGCCATCATCATGGCAGACGAGCCAACGGGCAACCTCGATTCGAAAGTCGGCAAGGAAATTATGAAGTTACTTCTCGACCTGAACAAAGAGAGCGGAACTACGTTGATTATCATTACGCACGACCCGACGATTGCCGAGCAAACCCAGCGTGTCATTCGCTTGCGCGATGGATTACTGGAGAGCGGCTCATGAGCATCGCGCAAGCCTTCCTGGAAGCGCTCGAATCGATCAGCGGGAACAAGCTGAGGTCTGGCCTGACCGTGTTGGGGATTGTGATCGGCGTCGCCGCGGTGATCGCCATGCTGGCGGTGGGAAACGGCGCGGAGGCGTCCATCACCGGCTCGATCAGCAGTATCGGCACGAATTTGTTGTTCGTTTTTCGCGGCAGTCCTGAAAGTCAGCAGGAGGCGCCAGATCGTAGCAGCGCCCAGAACGACCGCCCATTGACTCTTGCCGATGCCTCGGCGTTGGCAGACCCGTTCGCCGCGCCGTCGGTGGCGATCGTTGCGCCGGCGATTCAAGGCAACGGGATGATCACTTTCGCGGGCGAAAACGCATCGACCACCATCACCGGTGTCACGCCGGAATATTTCGCCGTTCGCAATTTGGAACTTTCGGAAGGCGAGTTTATCAATCAGGAGCATCTACTCGGGCGCATGTCTGTTGTTGTGCTCGGACCTGAAGCCGCCGATGCAATTATGGGTCGGCACGACGGCATTGTGGGCGAATCGATCCGCATTGAGGGACAGCCGTTCCGCATTATCGGCGTGTTGGAGGCGAAAGGCGGCGGCGCGTTCGGCAGTGAAGATAACAGCGCCTACCTCCCGTTTACCACCGCGCAGGCGCGCCTGCTTAAGCGCAATGCGCGCGATGAAGTGGATGTGATCTTCGTGCAAGCCACAAGCGGGGAAACAGTTCCGCAAGCCTCGGAGGAGATCGCAAACATTTTGCGCCAGCGGCACCGCACGCCCATCGGTAGCGACGATTTCACCGTGTTTACCCAGCAGGATTTCCTTCAAACATTCGGCGCGATCACCGGCGTGCTTACGATCTTTCTGGGCGGCATCGCGGGAATTTCCCTGCTCGTGGGCGGCATTGGCATTATGAACATCATGCTGGTCTCGGTCACAGAACGCACGCGTGAGATCGGTTTGCGCAAAGCGCTCGGCGCGCGCCGGCGCGATATTCTGATTCAATTCCTCACCGAGTCATCCCTGCTGAGTCTCATCGGCGGGATCATCGGCATTATTCTCGGTTGGTTGATCTCTTATGCCGTCGGGCAGATCGCCGCGGCGAACGGCACAGACTTTATCCCGCTGGTCACAACGGATGCGGTCGCGCTTGCCACAATCTTTTCGGCGGCCGTGGGGTTATTCTTCGGCATCTATCCCGCTAATCGCGCGGCGAGCCTCGAACCTGTCGAAGCGTTGCGGTATGAATAAACTTTGAATCTTCGCTAATCGTCGCGAATGGTTTCCTTCACGGCGATTAGCGAAGATTGGCTCTACCGTTTTTATCGGGAAACCCTTTTCAAATACAAAGGCTTGCATTAACGGTTCGTCTTTCGCTCACCGTGTCGAAAAGACACGACGGTCACAAAGGAAAAACCCAAGGAATGTAGGCTTTTTTCCCCTTTGTGTACTTTGTATCCTTCGTGGTGAGGCTCTTTCCCGTTAAGTACGGAAGCCCCCGAAGATTGGCGGATAAATTGCTCTTCCCCACGTGATAAAATCCATGTATGACACAATTCAAAATCCTCATCACTGACGGACTCGACCAAAGCGGATTGGATATCTTGCGCTCGCAAGCGGAAGTGGATAACCGCAAAGACATTTCAGCGGACGATCTCCTCAAAGCGATTCCCGAATACAACGGACTCATCGTTCGCGGTCGGACGAAGGTAACTGCCTCGGTGTTGGATGCGGCTATCCGCCTAAAAGCGATCGGCCGCGCCGGCGTCGGCGTGGACAATATCGACCTCAACGCGGCAAAAAAGCGCAACGTCACCGTTGTCAACGCGCCCATGTCCACTTCGATCGCTGTCGCCGAATTGACCTTTGGGTTACTGCTCGCCCTCGCCCGCGAAATTCCCCGCGCCGATGCGGGCATGAAACAAGGCAAATGGCTCAAAAAAGAACTCGAAGGCGCGGAGTTGAACGGAAAAACCCTCGGCGTGATCGGTTTTGGGCGCATCGGCATGGAGTTGGGCAAGCGCGCCGCCGCTTTCGGCATGAGCGTCGTTGCCTACGATCCGTTGATCTCGGAAGATGAAATTGCAAAACGCGGCGCGGAACCGGTTTCGATTCAAGACCTGTACGCGTGGTCTGATTTCATTTCCCTCCATTTGCCGCTCAACGTGCAAACACGGGACATGATCGGTCCGCTGGCGTTTTCGCAGATGAAGAACGGCGCGCGCATCGTGTGCGCGGCGCGCGGAGGGATCATCGACGAAGCCGCGTTGGTCGCCGCGCTGAACAGCGGCAAGGTCGCCGGCGCCGCGCTGGACGTGTACGCGGTGGAACCTCCCGGGGAAACTGAAGCAGTCCTCCACCCGAAAGTGATCGCCATGCCGCATATTGGGGCGCAGACCGCCGAAGCGCAATCCCGCGCGTCGGAGGATATCGCCAACGAGGTATTATCCGCCTTGCTGGATAAGCCTCTACGATGGAAGGTCAATTAGAAGTTTAGGAGTTTCCATGTCTGAAAAACTCAACCGTTTGAAAGAAATACTTGGGGAGGTTTCCGATCTTGGCAGAGCCTCGTCGGTGCTGGATTGGGACCAGCAGGTAAACATTCCGCCGCTGGGCGGCGATGCGCGCGGTCAACAACTGGCGACGCTCGGAAAGATCAGGCAGGAGAAATTCACATCCGATGAGGTGGGGCGTTTGATCGATGATCTGAAACTCGAGTTTGCCGGCGTAGATTCAGAGGATGCCGCGATGATCCGCGTTGCCGCGCGAAACTACGACAAGGCAAAACGCGTCCCGCCGTCTTTCGTGGCGGAACAGGCAGTGGCCACCTCCAAGTCGTTTGAAGCCTGGGTGGAGGCAAAGGGAAAATCGGACTATTCGATCTTCCTGCCGCGTCTGCAAAAAATGGTGGAACTTGTTCACAAGTATATTTCGTTTTTCCCGCCTGCCGATCATCCCTACGACACCCTGCTCGATGATTACGAACCCGGCATGAAGACCGCCGATGTGAAAGCCATCTTCGACGGGTTGCGTCCCAGGCAAGTGGAGTTGATCAAAGCCATTGGCGAGGCGCAACAAGTGAAGGATGATTTTCTGCATAAAAAATATGCCGAGAAAAAATTGTGGGATTTCGGCGAAGAGATCATCAAGGCATTCGGCTATGATTTTAATCGCGGCAGGCAGGATAAAGCCGCGCATCCGTTCGAGACCACATTCAGCGTGAACGACGTCCGCATCACCACGCGTTTCGAAGCCGGCAATCCGTTGGCGATGATCTTCAGCACCATGCACGAAGCGGGGCACGGAATGTACGAGCAGGGCGTGAACCCGGCCTTCGAGCGCACAGCATTAGAGAGCGGCGCCTCGCTTGCCGTTCACGAGTCGCAATCTCGCATGTGGGAAAACCTCGTCGGGCGGTCGCTTCCGCTCTGGGAACATTTCTTCCCAAAACTCAAAAAGACCTTCCCCGCGCAACTCGATGGCGTCGGACTCAGGGCATTCTACAAAGGGGTCAACAAAGTGGAACCTTCGCTCATTCGCGTCAATGCCGATGAAGCCACCTACAACTTGCACATCATGCTCCGCCTCGATCTCGAGATCGCCATGGTCGAGAACAAGGTGGAGCTTAAACACCTGCCGGAAATTTGGAACACAAAAATGCGGGAATACCTCGGTGTCACCCCGCCGAACGACGCGCAGGGCGTGTTGCAGGATATTCACTGGTCAGCCGGGCTGATCGGTTACTTCTCCACCTACGCATTGGGCAATCTTGTTTCCGCCCAGTTATGGGAGAAGATCAACAAAGACCTCCGCAACCTCGACGACCAGTTCCGCGCCGGCAAATTCGACGCCCTGCTTGGCTGGCTTCGAGAGAACATCCACCAATATGGCCACAAATATGATCCGCAAGACCTCGTTCAGCGCGTCACCGGCTCAACGATCACACCAGAACCCTACATCCGCTACCTGACGAAAAAATACAGCGAGATCTACTCCTTGTAAATTCGGCTGTTGATTATTGAGACAAGTCCAATGACACATGATTGGGTCATTGGATTTGTTCATGAATCCATGAAAATTCGACTCCTAACCCTCGCCTCTCTTCTCGGACTGTTGGCTGGTTGCGCCACCCCGGCCTTAAGCCCCATCCCGACTTCGATTCCGCCCGACCATCTTCCCACCGTCATTGCTCAAACTGCGGAAGCGGCAAACCTCGCCGCCACCGAAACCTTCATGGCGTCGCTTCCCACGCTGGCGCCGACTCAATCTCCCGCGCCCACGTTAACCATCACCCCAGGTCCATCTCCCACCGCAACCAGCATCCCCGGGCATGATCTTGCGGAGATCGAGATCGCGTCGCCGGGTCCCTTTTCGAAAGTGGTATCGCCGATCACCCTCAAAATGGATATCACCACCGGCAAAAGCGAAATTGTGCAGGTGGACCTTTTTGGCGAGGATGGTCGTCTCGTCACCCGCCTGCTCAAAAAGAATGTGCCCACCTCCAATCATGGCATCCAGCAAACTATCAAGGTTTCCTTTGAGATCCCCGGCGCGGCGGAAGTGGGGCGGCTTACCGTCAGCACGTTCGATGAATTCGACCGCGCGCAAGCGGTGAACTCCGTTCGATTGTTGTTGCTCTCTTCGGGTGAAAATGAAATCACCACACCGGGGAATCCTTCCGAGCCGATTCGAGTTTTTTCCCCCGCCAAAAAGGATTCCGCATCGGGCGGCGTCCTCGCTGTTCGCGGGGATGTCTGGCCCTTCAGTTTGGAGCCGATCATCCTCGAGTTGATCACGCCAGATGGGAAATCGCTGGGTCTGCGCGTGCTTAACATCGAACAAACAACCCCGCAGTTGTTCGAAACGACCATCCCATACCGGGTCTCGGAGCCGGTCATTGCCCGCCTGACCATCCGCCAGGAAGACGATCGCATTCCCGGTATGTTTTACGTGTACACGCAGGAAGTTCTGCTCAACCCGTAACTTGCCAATTCGCAATACGGTGTGTATAATTCGCACGCTTTGCACTATTGAGGCGTGACGCAGACCGGTAGAAAGTGGCGCTACAAGCGCCAAGGTCTACATTCACTCTCACGAAATCGGGGTGTGGCTCAGACCGGTAGAGCGCACGGTTCGGGTCCGTGAGGTCCCGAGTTCAAATCTCGGCACCCCGACAAAAAGACTCCCAGCAATGGGAGTCTTTTTTATAGACCCGGGGTTTCAAGCAATCTGTCAGGAGATCGTGCCGCAAAGTTCACTTTGCGATTGTATGGCGAAAGAAAGCAAGCGAAGGGCAAGATAAATCCTGGGCTACTGTATGGGGTGAGTGATAAAATCGCTTCCTATGGCAGATCACACAGCGCTCGAACTTGACACGATTCTCTATCATTTGGGGCAGGCTGGCTCGCGGCTGGCGGAGATCGGCGCGGCGGAGGGGGCGGCGGGCAATATCTCGGTGTGCCTGCGTCAGCCGCTGGATGTTGGCGCGCAATTCCCTCAAACGCAGGAGATTGAATTGCCTCACGCCGCCCCTGAGTTGGCTGGGATGATGCTGGTCGTCAGTGGATCAGGCAGAAGGTTGAGAGAGATCGCCGAATCCCCGTTGGGGAATCTCGCTTGTGTGCTCATCCACCCCGGTGGGCGGAGAGGCAAGATGCACACATCGCCTCAGCGGCAGTTCCAGCGGGTCACCAGCGAGTTCAATTCGCATCTCGGCGTCCACGCGGATCGGATGCGCCTCACGGACATCCCCTTGCATGCCGTCATCCATGCCCAGCCCGTCCATCTCACGCACCTCAGCCACCTGGAAGAATATCAGGATGAAAAAACGCTCAGCCGGCGGTTGCTCCGCTGGCAACCTGAAGCCATCCTCAACATGCCGGAGGGGATTGGGGTGGTCCCGTTCCTGTTGCCTGGTTCTGCCCAGCTGGTAGTGGAGACCAAACTCTCGCTTCGGACTCATCGCATTGTGATCTGGGCGCGGCATGGGGTGATGGCGCGCGCAGATCATTCGATTCTGCGCGCTTCCGACCTGATCGAATATGCCGAGACGGCGGCTCACTACGAAACCTTGAACCGGCTTGCCGATTCGCCGGGCGGCGGTCTTAGCCCGGAGGAGATCCGGGAAATCGCCAAATCGTGGAATGTGACGCAGTCTGTTTTTTGACGCGTTTCCTTGTCAGTGCGGGCGTTTGAGTCTATACTTTGAACAATCTTCCAAGAAAGGAAAGGAGAGTGAACCATGGCTACCGTACAGGATATGATCCGAAAAAAAGGCGCGGAAATCTTCTCAATTTCCCCCTCGGCGAGCGCACTGGAAGCCCTGAAATTGCTGGAAAAGCACAATATGGGCGCGGCGCTGGTCATGGAAGGCGGCGAAGTGAAGGGGATTTTGTCTGAGCGGGATTGTGTTCGTAAATTGGAACTTTCCGGGAAACAGGCGCAGAATACGCGGGTCGATGAGATCATGACGGGGAAGGTCATCACCATTGAGGCGGACGAGGAACTCGAAGCCTGTATGTCTTTGATGCTGGAGAAAAACATCCGTCACCTGCCCGTGTATTCCGGCGGAAAACTCACGGGGCTGATCTCGGTGCGCGATGTGCTTCGTGAAGTGGTGGAAGTGCAGAAGTCGATGATTGCTCAATTGGAACATTACATCACCGGAGGGGGACGGTAATGATCCTGCCTGAATGGACGATCTCCGACCTGAAGCAGAAATTCGAGTCTGGCGAGTTGACGGCGCGTCAGGCGGCGGATTTGTATTTGTCGCGCATCGAGGCGGTGGATAAGAACGGGCCGCACATCAATTCGATCATTGAATTGAACGCGGACGCGCTGGAGATCGCCTCTGCGTTGGACGCCGAGCGGGAACGGGGAAAAGTGCGCGGCGCATTGCACGGAATTCCCGTTTTATTGAAGGATAACATCGACACTCACGACAAAATGCAAACAACTGCCGGGTCGCTTGCCCTCGAGGGCAATTATGCCGGGCAGGACGCGTTCATCGTGAAGCAACTTCGCAAGGCAGGCGCGGTGATCCTGGGCAAGACTAACCTGAGCGAGTGGGCAAACTTTCGCGGCAAGAATTCGGTGAGCGGGTGGTCCTCGCGCGGCGGGTTAACGCGCAACCCCTACGCGCTGGATCGTTCGGCGTGCGGGTCATCCTCCGGGTCGGGGGCGGCGGTGGCGGCGAATCTTGCTGTGGCGGCGGTGGGCACGGAAACCGACGGTTCGATCATCTGCCCGGCGCAAACGAACGGGATTGTGGGGATCAAACCCACGTTGGGTCTGTTAAGCCGTAGCGGCATCATTCCGATCGCGCATAGCCAGGATACCCCGGGACCCATGGCGCGGACAGTTGCCGATGCGGCGCTTTTGTTGGGGGCGATGACGGGAGTCGACGCTGGCGATTCAGCCACGCGTCCGAGTAAGAAGCGGGCTTTGTCTAATTATTCCAAGCAACTCGATCTCGATGGACTCAACGGCGCGCGGATCGGTGTTGCGCGAAACATGGCGGGGACGAATCCGCGCGCGCTCAAAATTTTGGAAAACTGCATCGATGTGATGAAACATCTCGGCGCGATCGTGATCGACCCTGCCGATGTGAAAAACTTCGATAGGTTCGCGGAAACCGAGCGCGAGGTTTTGTATTACGAATACAAGGCGGGCTTGAACGCGTATTTGAAATCGCTCGGCGCGGAGGCGCGCGTCCATTCGATGGAAGATGTGATCAAGTTCAACGAAGAGAACAGCGATCTCGTCCTGCCGTATTTTGGCCACGAGCGGATGACGACCGCATTGGAAAAAGGCTCGCTGAAAGATAAAAAGTATAAGGATGCGTTGAAAAGGAATTTGCGCTTGTCTCGCAAAGAGGGGATCGACGCAACCGTGAAGAAATATAAACTTGATGCGATTGTAGTTCCCTCGGGCGGACCGGCGTGGATGATCGACCTTGCCAATGGCGACGCGCCGAATTGGGATATGGAGTCGACCTCTCCTGCGGCAGTGGCGGGCTATCCGCACATCACGGTGCCTGCGGGATATATGTTTGGCTTGCCTGTGGGACTCTCGTTCTTTTCTACGGCTTGGCAGGAGCCGACGTTGATTCGGCTTGCCTACGCTTTCGAGCAGGCAACCCAGTATCGCAGGCAACCGAGATTCTTGCCAACGGCGAATTTGACCGTGTAAGGGGAAGGCAGTAAGTCACCCACGAATTCTTGAACGACTTTTTATGGTGAGTGAATAACCGATGTTACGCGATTGAAATTGATTCGGTACTCGTATTGCGGCATTTTGCTCTTTTCCAAAATAATCGTAACTACTCAGCCTCGGGACATGTCGCTGCGAGGCGCTCTTGGTTTTGCCGAAGCAGTCTCCCAATACCGGGAGATTGCTTCGTCGGGACCCCGAAAAAACATCGGGACAGGCGAGCAAGGGCACTCCTCGCAACGACATGCCTGAGCAGTTACGTTTATTGTTCGGTTTAATGGTTAATCCGCAGCATGTCGCTCTTGCGCAAGGGCAATGTGAACGGCGAGACGCAGAGGCGGTGAGAACACCCTTTTTTCGTGAAGGCTGTCAGTTTTTTTGATACACATCGATCTTGCGCTTCCGCGCATACGCTACCCACGCGAGATAAAAACCAGCGACTGTCAGTATCGCCACCGCCCAAAACGCGGTCGGTAAATTCAACCCGCACGCGCCAACCATCACGGTGAAAATTGTTGAAACAGTTCTGCCCAAAAAATTGGCGATGAAGAATTGCCTTGCAGGGATAGATGCCAGCCCCGCCACATAGCACATCGCGTCGGAAGGAAAGATCGGCAAATTGAACGCAAGAAAATAAAACAGGATGCCTTGATTCTTCGAGACCGACTCCCAACGATCGATCGCCTGTTGCGTTGCGAGTCGGTAGGCGAGAGGTCTCCCGTAGCGGCGGGCGAGATAAAACGCAACCTGACTGCCAACCACCGCAACAGGGATGGTGACGAGCAGGGATTTCCAAAACCCGAACGCATAACCGCCCGCAAACACGAGCGCCTGCCCGGGGATAAAGGCGACGATCAATTGCAACACCAACAGCGCGGAATAGATGACGATTCCCCAATTCCCATAGCCTTCAATAAAACGGGCAACGGCGTCACGGTTGCTGATCCACGCGAAGAAATTGCCGAGTGGCGCGCGCCACCACCAGAACAACAACGCGCAGACGCCGACGACGAGGATCGTTTTCCATTTTCGATGAATAAGATCCGTAACCCGGTTTGGCTTCACTAGTTATCTCCAATCCATAAGTTCGATGCCTCGTGAGTATACTCGAACGAAATCCGCCTCGTGATTTTCATCCTCCAAACGTCACTGTACCGCTACAATAAATTTCGGCTATACTTCTGCTTGGAGATTTTATGGCAGACCACAACCTCACTCCCCTCAAACCTGCAATCGAATCCTACATCCCAATGGGCCGCTCGGGGCTGTTGCCAGCCCTGCACGCGGCTCAAAAAATTTATGGCTGGATCCCCGAGCCTGTCGCGGCAGAGATCGCCCGGTCATTGCGCGTGCCTCTTGCCGACGCGCATGGCGTGATCGAGTTTTACTCCCTCTTCTACAACGAACCGACGAGCCGTCATGTGATCCGAGTGTGCGCGGATGTGGCATGCGCGCTCAAAGGCGCGGATCGCGCGCTGAATCAACTATGTTCTCAACATGGACTCAGACCGGGTCAAACGACGGGCGACCTGTCTCTAACCATCGAGCCGAGTCCCTGCTTGGGGCTGTGCGAACACGCGCCAGCGGTATGGACGATGGACAATGGGCAATCGACCATCGGAGATGGAACGAAGGCAGATACCCAGCCAGCGTCCATGGTCTATGGTCCGATTCGCATGCTCACCGCCAACTGCGGAAACGGCACAACTTCGCTTGAAAAATACGGCGAATATGACGCGCTCAAAAAAGCGCTGGCGATGAAACCCGAAGATGTTGTTGCCGAGGTGAAAGCCTCGGGCTTGGTGGGGCGCGGCGGCGCGGCATTCCCAACCGGCGTCAAATGGGAAGGCGCGGCAAAAGCGGCAGGCGGGGAAAAGTACGTCATCTGCAACGCGGACGAATCAGAACCGGGCACATTCAAAGACCGAATCCTGTTACTCGACGATCCGCACCGCACCATCGAGGGGATGTGTATTGCCGCCCATGCCATCGGCGCGACGAAGGGATATATTTACATCCGCGGCGAATATCTATATATCGTGCCGGTCTTCGAAGACGCGCTGAACGAGGCGCGTTCCGCCGGTTACCTCAACGAACAATTTGATATCGAGATCCGTGTCGGCGCGGGCGCGTACATTTGCGGCGAAGAGACCGCGCTATTTGAGTCCATCGAAGGCAAGCGCGGCTTTCCGCGTATCAAGCCGCCCTTCCCAACGACTCACGGCGTGTTCGGCAAACCAACTGTAATAAACAATGTCGAATCGCTTTGCAACATCCCATTGATCATTGGGCTGGGTTCTGCCGAATATCGCAAGATCGGCACGGAGAAATCGCCGGGACCCAAACTCTTCTGCGTCTCCGGCGACGTGACAAAACCTGGCTTGTACGAAGTCCCCTTTGGCGTAACATTACGCGAACTGCTCGAGATGGCTGGCGGCGTTGCCAACGATAAGAAGTTGAAATCCGTTTTATTCGGCGGCGCGGCAGGCGCGTTTGCCGCCTCTGAACACCTCGATGCGAAAATGACCTTCGAAGACCTGCGCGCGGCTGGCTTGCCTCTTGGCTCCGGCGTGGTGATGGTCTTCGACGAAACGCGCGACATGCGACAGGTGTTGCAGAGTCTCGGTCACTTCTTCGCGCACGAATCCTGCGGCAAGTGCTATCCCTGCCAGATGGGCGCGCAACGCCAAATGGAAATTTTAGACCGCGTTGCGACAGGAAAGCCTCTTGAAGGCGATTTGATCCGCCTGCAAGATGTCGGCTGGACGATGACGGACGCCAGCCTGTGCGGCTTGGGTCAAACGGCGGCAAGCGCGGTGTTGTCCGCAATGAAATTGTGGCCCGAGCTGTTCGCGGAAAGTGGAAAGTAGAGAGTCTGAGAGGAATTATGGCAATCACGCTGGTAATGGATGGCAAGGAACTAACTGTCGAAGACGGAAAGACATTGCTTGATGTCGCGCGCGAGATGGGTAAAGATGTTCCTACCATCTGCTATCACGATGCGACAACGGCGAATGGGCTATGCCGAATGTGCGTCGTGGAAGTGGAAGGGCAGAGAGCGCTCCAGCCGGCGTGCGTCGTCCAGGCGGGGGCGGGGATGAAGGTCCACACGCGAAGCGAGAAGGTCATCCGCGCGCGCAAGACGATTCTTGAGATGCTCGACTCCACAATGGACTTGTCCGAAGCGGACGAGATCCAAACGATGATGAAGGACTACAACACAGACGCGAACCGCTTCCCCGATGCCGAACGCCGCGAGTCGGAAATCAAAGACGATAACCCGATGTACATCCGCGATTACTCGAAATGCCTGCTGTGCTGGCGGTGCGTGCAAGTCTGCGCGGAGGACGCGCAGTACACGTATGCCATCAACTTCGAAGGGCGCGGATTTGAAACGCAGATCGGCACATTCTTCGATAAAACCATCCCTGAAACAACCTGCGTGCTGTGCGGTCAATGCGTGGCGGTTTGCCCCACAGGCGCGTTGAAACCCAGGCGCGAATATTTGCTACAACAGGGGATGAGTCCGCAGGAGATCAGCGTGTTGAATACCGGTAGAAAAAAGAGAAAAGCAAGATAACCGCAAAGACCGCGAAGACCGCGAAGAAGAAACAAAAGAATCTTTGCGTTCTTCGCGCGCTTAGCGGTGAGGAGTATTTGATGATCAAACCCGACCGAATCGTCACAACCACCTGCCCTTACTGCGGGGTGGGGTGCAATTTGAAACTGCACATCAAGGATGACTTTATCTTCAAAGTCACCTCGCCGTTTGATTCGCCCGTCAATCAGGGGAACTTGTGCGTGAAGGGGCGCTTCGGCTACGACTTCATCTATCACCCCAAGCGCGTCACCACACCTCTCGCGCGACGTTACCTGCTTGAAGGCAAACCGAAACCCGAAGGACGCGAACAAGTCTTCGCTGTCAGCACGGATGGCGCGCCGATCCCCAATTCTCAAATCTCCAATCTCTGGGACTGGGTCGAAACCGATTGGGAGACTGCATTAAACATCACCGCCGATACCCTCGCGCGTATTTACAAACGCGATGGCTCCGACGCGATGGCGGTCTATTGTTGCGCCAAAGCCACCAACGAAGATAACTACCTCCTGCAAAAAATGTGGCGCGCGTTATTCCGCACGAATAATGTGGATCACTGCACGCGGCTATGCCATGCGGGAAGCGTGGTTGCTCTGCTCCAGGCGTTGGGAACGTCGGCGATGAGCAACACAGCCTCGCAGGTGGCGTTGAACGATGTGTTCATCGTCACAGGCTCGAACACGGGCGAGAATCATCCGATCATTGCTTTGCAAATGAAAGAAGCGGTCAGGCAGAACGGCGCAAAGTTGATCGTCATCGATCCGCGCCGCATCGACCTGGTGGATTTCGCCGAGTTGTGGCTTCCGCTCAAGCCCGGCACGAACGTCCCCGTCTTTTCCGCGATGGCGCATGTGATCGTCAAAGAGAATTTGATCAATCCAGATTTCATCGCCAACCGCACTGAAGGCTTCAATGAATTCATCGAGTCGCTTGAAAAGTTCACGCCCGAATTCGCGGAGGAGATCTCCGGCGCGCCAGCCGAGGATATTCGCAAAGCCGCGCGCATGTACGCGAAAGCAAACAACGCCGCAATCTATTGGGGCATGGGCATTTCGCAACTTTCGCACGGCACGGCATCCGCGCTTGGTCTGGTAAATCTCGCGTTGCTCACCGGTCACATCGGGCGCGATGGCACTGGACTGAATCCCTTGCGCGGACAAAATAACGTGCAAGGCGCAAGCGACATGGGCGCGATGCCGTTCTTCTATCCCGGCTATCAACGTGTAGACAATGAAGAGCACGCCGCAAAATGGGAAAAATTATGGAACATCGAACCCAATGGGCTTCCGCGCAAACTTGGCCTCACCACCACCGAAATTTTAAGTCACGCGCATGAGGGCGGCGTGCGCGCGCTCTTCATTATGGGCGAGAACCCGATGATGTCTGAGCCGAATCTCAACGAGACGCGCAAACACATGCAAGAGTTGGAGTTCCTCGTTTCGCAGGATATTTTCATCAACGAGTCTGGAGCGTTTGCGGATGTCTTTCTGCCTGCCACCCCGTTCGCCGAAAAAGATGGGACGTTCTCCAACACCGACCGACGCGTGCAACGCGTGAGGACGGCGCAACCTCCGCGTGGGGATTCGCGCCCCGACTGGAAAATTCTCTGCGACTTGGCGTTGCGCCTCGAATCCCGATTGGGAGTTGCTACAAGCCATTGGGCATATTCCCACCCCGAGGAGATCCTGCGCGAGGCGGCAACCTTGAGCAAGGATTATGCCGGTATCACCTATGAGCGTATCGACAAAGTCGGCTTGATCTACCCCGTGCCGACACTCGATCACCCCGGCACCCCGACGCTGTTCAAGGAATCCTTCCCGCGGGGCAAGGGGAAATTCATCAGCGTGGATTATGTGCCGGTGAAAGAACCTGTGGATGACGAGTATCCGTTCATCCTGACGACCGGTCGCGTGCTCGAACACTGGCACGGCGGCACCATGACGCGCAACTCAGTGGTTGACGAAGTCTACCCGGAGGCGCGAGTCGAGATCCACCCTGCGGACGCGGAGATGCACGGCATTGCGAATAACATGCCCGTGCACGTGACCTCCCGCCGCGGCGAAATCGTCCTGCGCGCCACCGTCACCGAAAAGACAACGGTGGGCGTGGTGTTTATTCCCTGGCACTTCCACGAAGCCGCCGCGAACTTGCTCACCAACGACGCGCTCGACCCGCAGGCGTTGATTCCCGAGTTCAAGGCGTGCGCGGTGCAGGTCTTCCCCGCAAGGGAGGGGGAGTTGGCGAATCCGGAGAATGTTTTGGCGAGGGGGAGGTATTAACAAAGAAACTCGGAGAGGTTAGAACTCTCCGAGTTTTAATTTAAGAGCGTGAGTGCGAATGATAAATTATTCGTAACTACTCAGCCTCGGAATATGTCGCTGCGAGGCGCTCTTGGTTTTGCCGAAGCAGTCTCCCAATACCGGGAGATTGCTACGTCGGGACCCCGAAAAAACATCGGGGCAGGCGAGCAAGAGCCCTCCTCGCAACGACATGCCTGAGCAGTTACAATTATTCAACCTTATTTTGCGATGTTTTAATCAATTGAACAAATTGTTCACCCGTAATTTTATTGTAGAAAAGCGCCAGCGTACTAAATATGAGGATTATCAATCCAACTGCCACACTAGCCACTGCAATAAAATTATTGGGAAATAAATATGCCGTGCCCACAATAAGGGTAAGAACCACAAAAGTGACAGATAGTAAGTTTTTGGAAAGCCTTGTAAACTCATTTGTAAAACCAATTGTTTCTACTGCTTCCTTACGCTCCTCGTTAAGCCTATTTCCGATGTTTTCCACTTTCTCTTTCAGAACAACCAGTCGCTCGCTCTTAAACCACACATCTTTTGCTCGACCAGTCATAAGGGCAGCTCGAACAGCATCCCCGTTGTTGGAGCTAGTCGTCGCAATGCAAGGAATTCCAGTCTTATTTAGACTGAACATAGCAGACAAACCCGAGTCGTCATTGATTTTTGTTTCGTCAAGTTTAATGTCTACTAAGGCGATTTCAATTTTTATCCCCTTGTTGTCAATAACCTTATTGACTTCAGAAAGGGTTTTAGCCTTCAAAATTTGAAAATCTGAACCTAGCCCATCTTCCATGGTTTCTAGCCAATCTTTGTCGTCATCAACAATTAAAGCAATAGGCTTTTCTGGCATTGATAAGTAGTCTCCTTGATTATGATCTAATTGCTATTTGAGATGCGAACTCTTCTATATCTGTATTATTCAATTCGAAAACCGCCCCTCCAAGAGTTGGAATCGGCTCATAGATTAAGCGCTCTGAGATCATACTGTTTATTCCAAAGGTTTCTTTTAATCGATGATCCGATATGGTTTTTTCAATTAAGCTCATCATATCATCGTGTTTGCCAATCCAGGTAGCAATTGGTGCTCCCAACGCCTTGCTCCAAAACCGAATTTGTAAAACTGTAAATTGAAGAACTTTTAACAACCTCGCTTCACTTTTATCAACTAATAATGGATGGTATCCACTAAGCATGTATTTAGCAAAAACATCTAGGTTTTCCCCAGTTATTTTTGGGGAATCTTTGGCATCGACGGTAGTCAAAAATTTATTAAGAACACTTTTCGTAATATTTAATGATTCAAAAGGCATTCTTCGAAGTGGACGGTTGAATCTTGCTTCCGCGTCTTCTCCAGCCTCACGGATTGCTTTAATGATTTCGGATAACGGCTTGGCTTTGTCAATAAAATCCCATACTTTAATTTTCCGAAATGCCTCCCGGAGATCGTCTTTTTCTCCATGTGATGTATAGACTATGATATTTGTTTCTTCGTTCATCCCGGAAATAATGTGTGCAAGCTCTAAGCCCTGTTCATTTGTTACGTCGTTCTCGTTCAGTCTTTTATCCAGCAAAGCAACATGGTAGGTGTTTTTCCTCAACAGATCCATTGCTTCTTTGGTGGAGGAAGCAAAATGTAAAATGTACCCTAATGAAGATATGCTGTCTTGAATATCTTGTTGCCAATCTTTATCATCTTCAACGTAAAGAATTCTTTTTTTTAGTATCATGTCTCACCTTTATTATGCAATTTGATTATAATTAATAATCAATTAACCTTCAGGTGGACTAAAAACTTTGCCCCCACGCCACCTCGGCCGGGGATTGGAGGATCAATTTTCCCGCCGATCATTTGAACATATTGATTGGTTAGGGCGAGCCCAAACCCGCGACCTTTCAAGCCTGTAGCTGATATTGGTAAAAGAACCATATCGGCATCAGCTTTTGAAACTCCTTTGCCAGTGTCTTCTACAGAAATTATAATCCATTCCCCGCTTATATCTTCGACTTCAATATAGATACTTCCTCCTTCAGGCATGGCATCCATACTGTTTGTTATTAGGGTGTGAAATACATTCTTTAAGTGCTTAGTGGCAGTGACATTAAAGTCTATATTGTTTAATTGAACAGAATTGATCAGTGACACCTTTTCAGGTATTTCGATCTCGATCAATGCGTTTTCGATCATATCTCTAAGTGAAATACTTTCTAAGGCAACTAACGTTGATTTTGCTTCATCAAGGGTTTTTTGAACCATAATGGTTGCGTTTGATGCGATTTCCGTTATTTTAGATAGTCGATTTGTTATTTCAGTGTTATTTGATAACGCTATGCCTTGATTATTCTCAATCAACTCGACTTGGTGCTGGATTTTTGACAACGGAGATTTCATCTTATGCGAAAGATCGCTAGTTGTGAATCCCATATAGACGAGCCTTTTCTGCTCAATATTTTCTGCATTCTTGATGGCTATTGTGCACAATGATGCTAACGAAATAACTAACTCAACATCATCCTCTTCGTAATGATAAGGCTTCTCGCTTTCTAAATTGATTACACCTATTACTTTATCGCCGTCCAAGATTGGAACTACAAGTTCAGATACTTCGTCGCCTGGAAACGCATCTAAAAATAGGTGTCTCAAAGGATGCGTGGACACATTGTCTATATTGATAATTTTCTTCTCTCGAACAGATAATCCGACTACGCCATCATCAAAGGATTGAATCAATGGCCAGTCCTCTTTCAAATTTTCCTTTGCTACAATCCTAATCTCGCGTTTTCTTTCATCGGACAAACTTATGGTTCCTTTGGTTGTTTCTGTGATGTCAAGCGCTTGCCTGAGGATTGTTGAGAATAGTTTTTCTTGATCGTCGATGGAGAGTAGGTTGTTCACAGTATCAATTAGCGCTTTTCGTTGGATCGCAATTCTCTGAGTTCGCTCAAATTCGATTGCATTGCTTACTACTATTACAGCCTGCCCTGCTAATGTTTCCATAAATTGCTGGTCATCTTCTGAGAAGGCGGACTCTTTGCTGCTCTCAAAATTCATAACCCCTATAGGTACGCCTCCCAAGATCAGGGGTATATCCATCTCTGAAATTGTTTTTTTAGCAACCTCAATAAAAGTTTTACTCCATTTGGGATCTTTCCTAACATTGTTTATTCGTATTGTGCGCTTTTCTTTGAATGCAACATTTGCGATTCCTTCAGACTTATCTAATGCGACGATCAAGTCTTGATTTGTTGGTTCAATATCCCCTATTATTGCTTTTGGCTCAAGAGCATTAAGTTTTTTGTTGTGCAATAAAACAAGACCTGTATCAGCTTGGATATATTTTGCCGATAGATCAAGAATTGTTTTGAGGATGTCGTCGCTATCTAGAAACTTGCTACTTATAGCTCGGTCGATATTGCGAAGGTCTTCTAGTTCACTTAACCTGCGGTCGCGTAAACTCCGGAAAAGCCTCGAGTTTCTAATAGCTATGGCGGCATAAGTTGCAAGGCTTCTGATTACCCACTGTTGAGCAGAGTCAAACTTTTGTTCGGAGCGATAATTGATAAACAAAACCCCAATAGACTCCGCGCCTGCTTTTAGAGGAATTGCTGCCGTAGACTTAACTTTTTCTGCATCTGGAAACTTCCCCCCTTCTTGGTAGTTCTTTTCTAATTTAGTATACAACTCGGGGCTTTTGCCTGCAAAAATTGGTTCGATTTGCTGACTAACTTTGTGGACAATTGCGGCAGGCGTTGCTTCGCCCACGCGTAATGTTACTTGAGGATTGAAAAATCTTCCTCTGTGAAGAGGTGAAAGATATCTTTCCTCTGATTGAAGATAAGGGTAAAGCGTAATTAAATCTGCTTGTGTAGCGTTAAAAATTCGATCAGCCACTTCCTCGATAATATCAGTGTTTGGATCCAAATCGGCAGTCAAGATTTGACCTGATGAATCTAGCTCACGCAGGTCATTTAGCAATCGATAGTTATTCAAGGCAAGCGCTATGTGATTTGCTAGTAGATCTAAAATTTGTCGATCTTCACCGTCATAGTAATTTGCCTTCCGGTGCTGCACGCTTAATACCCCTAGTGGTTTGTCTCCGATTTTGATTGGAACAAAGATGCCCGATTTTTCCTTTGCCGCTGTCTTTGCGACATGGTATACCTTTACGCCAGCAGGCAGCCCGCCTTTGCGAAAATCACCAGATGCGATAACCTGCAAATTACGAAGGACCCAAGCAGTCGCCGATGATCTCCTGAGCGAATAATTCTGCCGAATCCTGCGCTTACCTTCATCAACTAGATACAGATCGACTTTGTCCTTCCTAAAGTCATAACTGACAAGAGAAAAATAAAAACTGACATCTAATATCCCTTTTATGTGCTCAAAAACACTTTCAAACATTTGTTGGATGTTGTCGAAATTTTCATTGATGTCCTGCCCAATTTTTGCAATTTCGCGATATCTGCGAATGAACCAGGTGGATTGCAATTCGGACGAGGCTAATTCAGCGAACAATCTGAGGTCGTTTATAAAAACGCTGCTAAATTTTCTGGCTTTTCGATAATCCAGGTACATGACCGCCAACGGCTTATCGTGTCTCTTTGTATATAGGCTTATGCCAATTACCGATATAATTCCCTCTGCTTTGACTTTGGGGCTCTGGTACTTTTCGGGCAAAATATTCAACGCTAAGATTTTGCTGTGCAGTATTCTTTTTGTGAGGCCTTCTTTTCTTGGATAATCGAATTTCAGGTTAGGGGCGGCTAATTTTCCCTTGTAAATAGGAGTGTCCTTTAGAAACAAGCCTGTTATAGGATTCATAGGGAATATTACACATAAGTCAGGCGAAAAATATTCTTTGGCAGTTTTGGCTATTCGATTGAGAATATCAGTTAAATCCCCCGGCTCTTTCGATTCTGCTCTCAAACTTTGAAAAAGGTTAGTGAGATCGTGCTTCATTTTTGTCCTTCCTAATCAGCTGTCAACTCAGTGCCTTAATCTTATTACTGTTTTTTCAATTCCGCAATATCACATAATGTTACAGAATCATAGATGATGAGTTTAGTTTTCGTTACTGCTTTTCCCATCCACCATGCACCAAATTCTTCCATCCCGCGCCAGCAGCGCGTCCGCTTTGGCGGGACCCCACGAGCCGATATCGTATGCGGCGAGGGGTTGCGTGGTGGATTTCCACGCTTCGAGGATCGGGTCAATGAGTCCCCAGGCGGTTTCCACTTCGTCGGCGCGCGTAAATAAAGAGGCGTCGCCTGTTATCGTGTCGAGCAAGAGGCGTTCGTACGCTTCGGGGATCGCCGTCTTGCCGAACGAGTCCGCGTAGTGGAATTCCATGTCCACTGGGCGTGTCTCCGAGATCGTATCGGGGACCTTCGCCTCGAAGCGCCAATGCACGCCCTCGTCGGGTTGCAAAAAGAGGACGAGCATGTTCGGGTTTAGTCCGCCGTCCGATGCGTTGAACAATAAGTGCGGCGGCTCTTTGAACTGGATGGTGACCTGACTCGTTTTCTCTTTCAGCGCTTTGCCCGACCGCAGATAAAACGGGACTCCCTGCCAGCGCCAATTGTCCACTTGCAGTTTGAGCGCGGCAAACGTGGGAGTTTTGGAATCGGGGCTGACGCCGTCCTCTTGCAAGTATCCCTTGTATTGCGCGCGGACAGCGTTCTGCGCGACCGCCTCCGAGTTCATCGGGCGGATCGAACACAGCACTTTGACCTTTTCATTTCGCAGGGCGTTCGCTTCGAACGACGAGGGCGGTTCCATTGCCACCAACGACATCAATTGCAAAAGATGATTCTGGAACATGTCGCGCATCACGCCGACGCCGTCGTAAAAACGTCCGCGATGCTCCACGCCGACTTTTTCCGCGACGGTGATCTCCACATGGTCAATGTAGTTGCGATTCCATAACGGCTCGAAGATCGTGTTTGCAAAGCGCGTGACCAAAATATTTTGCACGGTCTCTTTGCCGAGGTAATGGTCAATGCGATAGATCTGATTTTCGTTCAGCGTTTTGTGAATTTGCTCATTGAGTTTGCGCGCCGAGTCGAGGTCTATGCCGAACGGTTTTTCGATGACGACGCGCCGCCAGCCGTCGCGTTCCGTCATTTGTTCGGTGAGACCGAGCAGGTCAATGATACTGGGAAAAATTCCCGGCGGCGTTGCCATGTAGTACACGCGGTTTGCCGTGCCGCCTTCCCATTTGCTCATGGCTTCGCTGAGTTTTTCGAAATCGCCGAGTTGGTCGTATTTGCCTTGCAGGTAAAAAAGATGCGGCGCGAAATCTGCCCACTGTTCTGGTTTGACCTCGCGCGAAGCAAATTTTTTGATACCCTCTTCGAGATGCGCTCGAAATGCTTCGTCGGTGTATGCAGTCCCGCCGTAGCCGATGATGCGGAATTGTTTGGGCATCCGTCCCTTGCGGAAAACATTAAACAGGGATGGGATGAGTTTGCGCTGAGTCAAATCGCCCGACGCGCCGAAGATGATGATGGAAGTTGGAAGTCCGTTTGCCATAGTGGTTTCCCATGTCGTTGCGAAGTCGTCCTGAGCGGAGCGTAGCGAAGTCGAAGGATCGCCCGAAGCAATCTCATGCAACATGCAAAAGATTGTTCACATGCAAACAGGAGATTGCTTCGTCGCTCCCGCTGGTCGCTCCTCGCAACGACATTAATCTGCTTTCTTTATCGCGTGCCCGCCGAATTGATTTCGCAACGCCGATAACATGCGCGCGGTGTAGTTTTCTTCATCGCGGCTGGCGAGTCGCATTTGCAGCGCGAGAGTCAGCACGGGCGCGGCGATATTCAAATCAATGGATTCAAACACTGTCCATCGCCCTTCGCCTGAATCAGCCACCCAGGGTTTGATCCCCGAAAGATCCGCGTCCTCGTCCAATGCGCGCGCGGCGAGGTCGAGCAGCCACGAGCGGACAACGCTCCCATCCTGCCAAATGTGCGATACCTGCGCGAGGTCAATTCCAAATTCATCCTTCGCCTTCATAATGCTGAATCCCTCCGCGAAAGATTGCATCATGCCGTATTCGATTCCGTTGTGAACCATCTTGACGAAATGACCCGCGCCATGCGGACCGACCCGTCCCCAGCCTTTATCGGCGGCGGGAGCCAGCGTCTCGAAGATGGGACGCATCTTTTCCACGACTTCGGGCTTGCCTCCAACCATCAGGCTGTATCCCTCCTTCAAGCCCCACACCCCGCCGCTTGTGCCGCTGTCAATGAATTCGATGCCCTTCGCTTCGAGCAGCGCCGCGTGACGAATGGAATCTTTGTAGTTCGAGTTTCCGCCGTCAATGACCACGTCGCCCTTCGACAGCAATTCTGATAATTCTTGAATCGTATCGTCCGTTGGCTTCCCCGCGGGGATCATCGTCCACACCACGCGCGGCGCTTTGAGTTTGCTCACCGCTTCTTTCAATGAATTTGCGCCGTCCGCGCCGATTTTTTTCGCCTCCTCAACATTCGCGGCTGCGCGATCATACCCAACCACGCGATGCCCTCCACCGATGAGACGCGTCGTCATGTTCAACCCCATCTTCCCCAGTCCGATCATTGCGAGTTCCATAATATTTCCTCTTTCTGAGACCTCACAGGTTTTTAAAACCTGTGAGGTCTTTTATATTATCCTTCACAAATCTTCAACCCCTTCATCTTCCTCGGCAACTTGCCCGCCGCGGACTCATCCACTAGCCAAATCAATTCGCCATCCTTCGGATCAATCCGTTGCGCGGGATACAACTCAGGATTATATCTTTCGCTTAGCACATGCGCCAAAGTTTCAGCCTTCTTCTCGCCCGTCGCCATGAAAACGATCATTCGCGCTTGGTTGAAGACGAGTTGAGTCATCGTCACGCGGTTGGCGGGGCGATCTTGATAATTCGCAGTGACGGCAATGACGGTTTCGCTCGTTTGAACAGGTGAGTTTGGAAACAATGACGCCGTGTGTCCATCCTCGCCCATGCCGAGATAGACGAGATCGAAGCGCGGAAAATCAAGATTCGAATCGGCAAATGATTTCAACGCCTCAGCATATTTCTTCGAGGCGGTTGCTGGATCAAGTTCGCCCAACACGCGATGGATATTATTTTCAGGGATCGCCACCTTGCTCAAAAAAATCTCGTTGGCTTGGTGAAAATTACTTCCCGCGTCATTCGGCGGGACGCAACGCTCATCGCCCCAGAAGACATGCACTTTGCTCCAATCAATTTGATCGCGAGATTCGGATGCGAGCAATTGAAAGAGGCGTGTCGGTGTGCCGCCTCCGTTCAGCGCGACGAGGAAGCGATTTCGCTCACGAATGGATTGATTTGATTCCTCGATGAACAAATTCGCCGCATGGCGGCTGAGTCTTTCAGAATCTTGGAAGATGCGGAGCTCGGGTTTCATACATTTGACCATGCCATGTGTTTGGCAAGCGTGCGGCGCGCGGCGTGTTCGATCTCGGCGAGCGAATGTTCGTGGTTGTTCCCTTGAATGATCTCGCCAAACGTCACTCGCGGCGTGAGGTCGAAGAGTTGTTTGCCGCTCAACAATTGCCGCGAAAGTTGATAGACGAACGCCAGCCGCTGACGGTTCGAGCGATCCCTGCGGAACCACGTGATGGGGTTCTTCATGGCGGCGGGCGCGATGACGCCGCTGACGATGGTGATGAGAATTTGCAGGTTCGCCACATGCTTCAAAAAGATTTCCAAACTGCGCGACCAGTGATGGAACTCGCCGTCCGCGTTTGGCATGAACGCGGGTTCGGCTTCGATGTCGCCGCGCGGGAAGAGGAGAAGCCCGCCTCCGTTCTGTAAATGGCGGATCGATTCACGCACGACCTGCATTCTGCCGGTCGTATCGCTTACTGGCGGCGCAAAAATGAATCCCTCGCAGGAATTGGGCATGTGCCTGAGATATTGGATATCGCCGACGATGAATTTCAGGTCGCGCCGCGTGGAGTGCGCTGTAATGACGACTGCATCAATCGAGCCGGGATGATTCGCGGCGATGACGAACGGTCCGCTGGCGGGGATGTTCTCGACGCCGCGCGCATCGTGCGATTTGACGAAGCGCGGCAGGAACCAACGCGCTCCGGCGGCGTGACCTCCCTCGCCGACGACGCGGTCCAAGTCCATGGCAACGGTTGTGGCGGAGCGGGCGGCTCTGCCGAAGATGAGTTCGACGAGTCTGCGGGAGCGCGGCGTGTGTT
This sequence comes from uncultured Anaerolineales bacterium, assembly GCA_949319575.1. Taxonomy (GTDB): domain Bacteria; phylum Chloroflexota; class Anaerolineae; order Anaerolineales; family Villigracilaceae; genus Defluviilinea. The sequence continues at coordinate 41,071 of CASGHD010000070.1, forward strand.
TGAGCGCAAAAGTTTTGGTCAACTCGAAGAGCATGCCTTCATAAAATAGGTCGGCGTTCGATGCGGGTTGGGTCATCGTTGAAGAGCGGCGGGAGGAGAAAAAATAAAAAGGGAGAGAAAAGTTGGCTAGGTCGAATCAGCCGTCCCCTGAGAATGACGCGGTTTTTGAATCAAGTAAAAAACTTTTAGCCACAGAGAACACCGAGTCCTCTGAGAAAACATCTCGAAATCTCTGCGAGAGCTGCGACTCATCTGCTTTGACAATTCATTTGAGTTTGTTTACAATCATGCGACTTGCATCACATCCCAACTGCAGAGGAAGGGTCTTACGATGAAAGAGTATACCACCGAGTTTCTTCGCAACGTTGCGCTGGTATCGCACGGCGGCGCGGGGAAAACCATGTTGGCAGAATCGTTTTTGCGCGCAACGGGGGCAACCACACGGCTTGGGAAAGTGGAGGACGGAACAGCGGTCTCCGATTATGACGATGAGGAACACCGTCGAAAAATTTCAATTTACTCCAGCGTTATCCCCATCGAACATCGCGATCACAAAATCAATATCATAGACGCGCCGGGCTACACCGATTTCGTGGGCGAAGCAATCTCCGCTTTGAGCGTTGCCGACGGCGCGATCATTTTGGTGGACGCGGTTTCGGGCATCGAAGTCGGCGCGGAGTTGGCGTGGCGTTATTGCGACGAGTTCAACCTGCCGCGATTTTTTGTGATCAACAAGATGGATCGCGATAACGCGGATTTTCAAAAGACGTACGATGCCATCAAAGATTTTGTGGAAGCGCATGGCAAGCGCGTGGTGCAAGTTCACATTCCCATCGGCGAGAAGCAAAACTTCAAGGGTGTTGTGGATGTGATCGGCATGAAGGCGTACATCGGCGACGGAAAAATCATTGAAGATATTCCCGCTGAATTAAAAGAAGCGGCGGACGCGGCGCATTTTTCAATGGTGGAGGACGCGGCGGAGGGGGAGGATGAACTGATGGAGAAATATTTAGAGAACGGTTCTCTCTCGGACGGGGAGATGGTGCGCGGCTTGGAAGATGTTGTCTACAATGGAAGTTTTGTGCCGGTGTTCTGCGCGGCGGGCGCGCGCGAGATCGGGACGATTGCCCTGCTCAACGACATCATTGACTTGATGCCGCCTCCCGCGCACGGACCGAAACGAGTCGCGCAAGGTAAAGATGGCGAAGAGGTGTTGAAGTCGTCGGATAGTGAACCGCTCGCCGCGTATGTGTGGAAGACGACCGCTGATCCGTTCGTCGGCAAGATGACATACTTCCGCGTTCTGCAAGGCTCTATCCAAGCCGACGCGCATGTGTGGAATCAAAACAAAAATGCGGATGAGCGTATGTCGGGTTTGCATTTTCAGCGCGGCAAGGAAGTGATCCCGGCGAAGGTTGTCCACGCGGGCGACATTGCCGCCGTTTCAAAATTATCCGTGACCGCGACAGGCGATACGTTTTGCGACAAGGGACATCCGCTCACGGTTGCCAAGCCGAAATTCCCCGCCGCGTTATATCGCGTGGCGATTGCTCCGAAAACTCAAGCCGACGCCGCGAAGATTTCACCGACGTTGACGAAATTGTGCGAAGAAGATCTGACCCTCATTTGGCAGAACGATCCCATCACTCACGAAACCGTTTTACAAGGCATGGGCGACCAGCACATTGATGTGGCGATCCATCGCGCGCAAGCAAAATTTCAAGTGGGACTAGGAACTCACCAGCCGCGGATTCCATACCGCGAGGGAATCACGCGCAAAGCCAGCGCGCAATATCGTCACAAAAAGCAGACCGGCGGCGCGGGTCAATTCGGCGAGGTGCATTTGCGAATCGAGCCGTTGCCCTCCGCTGATTTTGAATTCGACGATGAACTCGTGGGGATGAATCTTTCCAAGTCGTATTTGGCTCCCATCGAAAAGGGAATCAAAGCCACCATGGAGCGCGGCGCGTTCGCGGGTTACCCGATGAGCAATGTAAAGGTCATCGTGTATGACGGCAAGGAACATGAAGTGGATTCCAAACCTGTCGCGTTCGAGATCGCAGGGCGCGAAGCGTTCAAACTCGCCGTGCAGGAAGCGGGTCCCGTGTTGTTCGAGCCGATCATGAACGTGCGCGTCACAGTCCCGGATGCGAACATGGGCGACGTGATGAGCGACCTCAACACCCGCCGCGGACGCGTGCAAGGCACAGACTCGGAGCGCGGCAACACGGTCATCGTGGCGCACGTGCCGATGGCGGAAATGACGCGCTACACCACGCAACTCCGCTCGATCACGGGCGGGCGCGGCTATTTCACGATGGAATTGGATCATTACGATGTTGTCCCGACTCACGTCGCGGGCGCGATTATCGAAGCGCATAAGAAGGAGATGGAGGGGAAGAAGGAGGAGTAG
>CASGHD010000071.1 GCA_949319575.1 uncultured Anaerolineales bacterium
CCGCGTCAAGCCGTGATGGTGAAACACCTTGCGCGGCTGGTGAAGGAAGGCTTGCCCGCATCCGCTGTGCCGAAAGGTGTCAGCGTCCAGCCTTCGAGGGTGAGTCGAATTGAGGGGAAGAAGTAGAAATTTGCCATGGGAAAAAGTTGACAATGCTTTTGAAAAAGTTTACAAAGGCGCGGCAAAAAGTTTACAATCTTTTCTACAATCACATTCCAACGTGGGGATGATGCATTTCTCGTATAATAGAGGCAGACAAAAGGAACGATACGATGTCCACTCGTGTGAAGAAGCTCTTGAAGACATTCAAATCTGAACTTAACCGTATTTACGGTAACCAGTTAAAGGCTATTTATCTGTACGGCTCCTATGCGCGCGGAGAGGCGCAACCCGACTCCGATATTGATTTGCTCATGGTGCTTAAGGGCGAGTTTGATTATCTTGAAATGCTCAAACGCTCGGATGATTTCGCCGCATCCTTTTGCCTTGAACATGATGTTGTGGTTTCACGAGCATTTGTGACTGAAAAGGAATACAAGGAAAAACAGATACCTTTCCTAATCAATGTCCGCCGCGACGGGGTAATGGTATGAAGCCTGAGGTGGAAGAATTGCTTGATAAAGCCAGACGGAGTTTGAAAACAGCAAAGACCATCTTCAAGGACGGCGAGGTTGACTTTGCTGGCTCTCGCGCGTATTACGCCTTGTTCTATATCGCTGAAGCCTTGTTATTGGAACGAGGTCTGGCATTTTCCAGTCATTCTTCTGTGATCGCGAATTTCGGAAAGGAGTTTGCCAAAACGCAGACTCTTAACCCGAAATTTCACAACTTCCTTATCAAGGCACAAGATAGGCGTAACATTGGCGATTATGCCATTGGCAAACATTTGACCAAAGAAGAAGTTCAAGAGATGATGGAGTGGGGTAGAGAATTTCTCAAGGCGGCGGAAAATTTCCTCGCTCAACCATTTTGAATCAAACCCGTTACGCGGGGGTGTTATCTTCCTCGTATAATAGCCCCATCCAACCACACGGGATAGGAAACTTCCCCACCCCAAAATACGTTAACCTCCCTAAACCAATCTCCAGTCTCCAATCTCTAGTCTCCACCACACCAATTCTCCAATCCTCTCAATTCTCTCTTCGTCACGCCTCACAACATGAAACCTGAAACGTGACACCTGAAACCAACCATGACCCAACTAAAAATCACCGACGACCTCGACGCCCTCCTCGACGTGCTTCCCACGAACATCCGTCACTCTGTCGAAGAGGCGAACAACAGCGACCTGCTCCTCGAAATCATCCTCGACCTCGGACGCGTTCCCTCCGCGCGCTTTGTTGAAAATGAAGTTGTGCTTTCAGGCGCGGAACTGACGCGCGCTGAACTCGATCACGTTGTCGAACGCGTCGGTAATTTCGACGCGGACAACCGCGCAGGCATCGAGCGCACACTTCATCGCATCTCCGCCATTCGCAACCGACGCGGCGCGGTAGTGGGATTAACTCTTCGTGTTGGTCGCGCCGTTTATGGAACTGTGGACATCATTCAAGACATCATCGAGACGGGTAAGTCCGTTCTCATCCTCGGGAGACCTGGCGTTGGCAAAACAACATTGCTCCGTGAGTCTGCGCGCATCCTTGCGGAAAATAAACGCGTCATCATCGTGGATACCTCCAACGAAATCGGCGGCGACGGCGACGTGCCTCATCCCGCCGTTGGCAAGGCGCGGCGGATGCAAGTCAAAGTGCCGACTCATCAGCATGAAGTCATGATCGAAGCGGTCGAGAATCACAATCCCGAAGTCATCGTCATTGACGAGATTGGGCGCGAGCTCGAAGCCCTCGCGGCGCGCACCATCGCCGAACGCGGCGTGCAACTCATCGGCACGGCGCACGGTCAAACGCTCGATAACCTGCTCCTCAACCCCACCCTCAGCGACCTCGTCGGCGGCATCGAAGCGGTCACGCTGTCGGACGAGGAAGCGCGTCGAAGGGGCACCCAGAAAACGGTCCTCGAAAGACGCGCTCCGCCCACGTTCGATGTCCTCATCGAAATCCAGCATCGTGATCGTTTTGCGGTTCACACCGACATCATGTCGTCTGTGGATTCGCTGTTGCGCGACGCGCCCCTGCCTCCCGAAGTGCGACAGCGCGACGCCGAGGGAAAAATCCAGATTGAAAAATCCGCGCCGTCCGCAAAACAAAAAGCGGATGTGAAAACGCCTCGTCGCGGACTTCGGTCTGCTTCGGCTACCGAGCAACCTCTATCCACGCCTCAGCCGCCCCCCGCTATTGGAGCCGCGTTGCAGACTGTGCGCGTGTACGCGTACGGCGTCGCGAAGAACCGACTGCAACAAGCCGCCAAGCGACTCGGCGTGCCTGCCGTCGTCGTGCGCGACGTGTCCGAAGCCGACGCGCTGGTCACATTGCGGACGTATTATCGCAACCGCCAGCAGACTGTGATGGAAGCCGAGCAACGCGGTATGCCGATCTATGTTCTGCGCGCCAACACCGTCGCGCAAGTGGAGCAATTCCTGAGCGACCTCTACAACCTCAGCGCCGCGCCCACCCGCGACAACATGGACGACATCCGCCACGAAATGCAACAAGCCATCTCCGCCGTCCTCAACGGCGAACGCTGGGTAGACTTGCCCCCCGGTCCGTCCCTCGTGCGCCGCCTCCAACACGAAATGGCGCGCAGCGCCGAGTTGGTTTCACACTCTTACGGGAAAGAACCGAGGAGGCATGTGAGGATATTTAGGGAGTGACGTGAGTAGAGAATAAAACCAGGCTTTTGTTGGTGGCGCATACCGAACGAGATAATCGCATCCGTATGATCAGCGCTAGAAAGACGACGAAACATGAAGAAAAATTCTATGAAGAAACGGAATGAGTACGAACTGCGAAAGGAATACGACCTTTCGAAAATGACCGTTCTGCCGCGCGGACGTTTCGACCCAAAGCGCAGGGTTGGGAGCAATGTCGTCCTGCTGGAGCCAGAGATTGCCAAGGCTTTCCCCAACGATGAAGCCGTGAACGAAGCATTGCGCCTGATTTTGAAAGCGACCAAAATCCCGCAGAGAACGGTGGTTTCGAGATAAGGAGTCATTCGTATGTCAAAGAACCGCGCAGGCATGTGAGGAATTTTAGGGAGTAACATGGATAGTTTTGTTGTAGTGATTACAAATGCTTATAGAGACGGAAAACTTCTCGATGCCATTCAAAACAAGTTGCGTGAAAATTGGGAAAACCATGACACTTTAATTGCCGAACTTACTAAACTTCATAATCATAGGGACATTGACTTGATTGCAAGTTTTTCCGTTTTAAAGAATAGCCCTACCTCTCAATTAGATTTTTTCTTATTGAGGAACGTATTAGAAAAGTCATTGCCTAAACTTGACGCACCTGTCTCTAAAACGATGAATTGCGTAGCTAATCTAGTTAAAGAAGCGGGCAACGATATGATGGCTGGCACTCTTCTGCCTCCTTTTGTTGATTATTGTTCTGCAAATCCTTCACGTCCAAAAGATGCGCTAAAAATTATTGAAAATTTGCCTGAAGAGTACGCTGCGTTGTTTACGCAGGTAGTAATTGCAGGTGCTCGTTTGGATATAGAATTTTTTCTTGATGAGATTGTTCGCTTTTCGAGACACGAAAATATTGAACTTCGTAGAAATTCGGTTTTTTCGTTGGGTAGAATTAAGTATCCAGAAAATAGCCATATAATTGAAAAAGCAATTATCTGTTTGGAAATATCTGTTAAAAACGAAACTGATGATAGGTTGTTAGGCGCTTTAATTGATTCTGCTTTCAATTTGTATAAGCAAACCCAGACCCAAGCAGAACGAATTACGAATATTGTAAATAAAGCCTTGTCTAAAGGCGATGACTACACATTACATGCAAGTTCAGCAATATTTGGTTTTGGAATTAAAGAATTGCCAGATATTTTGTTAGACTGTTTACTTTCCCAACTAATTCGCGTAAAACCAGAAAATAAAGGTTCATTGGACAATATCGATTATGGACTGACGGAGTTAATTCCTAGAGGAAATTGGAAAGGGGTAGAATTTCTAGAAAACTTTCTTCTTTCTAACTCCGAGAAATTAACAATTGACGTTTTCGATAGTCTTATGAGGGAGTTATTCAAGAACCAAAACAATATCCTTAACCGACTTGTGACGCGATGGTTTATTATGGGAGACAGGATACTTTGTGATGGAATTAGTGAGATTGCCAAACTTGCGCATGAAGGTAATATTCAGTTGGCAGTTGCGCCATCAGATTTCGACCATTCCCAACCTATACATATTATCTTTCTTGCAAGAAAAGCAATCGGTTACTTGTTTTCTACACCAGTTACAGCCGCAAGCATATTAATCTCTTTAATGCATTATGCCAGTGACAAAACGACGACCGAAGCATTAATTAATTTGTTGTTTGACTTTCTCTTAATAAATTATCCAGGAGCAATAAGGAAATATGTAACAGAGAAAACTGCCATCGAATCTGATGGTGTGAAAAGTAGTTTAGAAACCGTTGTGAAACTCTCTAACGAGTATTTTGAAAACATAAAATCAACAGGAATTATTCCAGAATTACATCCTTCTCAATCGCAACGGGACACATACCGCCGTCGCTTTTCAAAGATTATAGAACAAGCAATGAGAGATGCCCAAAAAGAATCGGTGCTTTTATCTCTAGTTTCTACTTCAGTGTTACTGTATGGAAGAAAATCAGTGAACTATGCCTATGGTTCAGATGGGCAATTCAATAGAATGGAATTCCCTTTACAGCCTCATAGTACCGAAATGGAATTTCCGCGTGTAACTAATATTGACCCGTTTGGCTTGGATTACGCATTACGTGTTTTTCGGGCAGAGCGAATCAGTCAATGAAGCTTATTATCAAGCAATATTTATCTTCTCTTAGGGAACGCGATGAGCTAGACGCGATTCTCCCAGATTTGTTAAGTCAAATGGGGCTTAATGTCATTTCTCGCCCTAAAAGAGGTACTCGACAATCTGGTGTAGATTTTGCAGCAGTTGGGAAGATTGAAGGTGAAGAAGAAAAAGTTTACCTTTTTTCTATTAAGGCCGGGGACTTAACTAGAAATGCCTGGCATGGAGAATCAGTTCAATCACTTCGACCATCCCTAGATGAAATTCTTGATTCGTACATTCCTACTCGTTTGCCAGATGAGCATAAAGGAAAAAAAGTGGTGATATGTATTTGTATTGGTGGAGATATTCAGGAACAAGTCAGAACTGATGTTAAAGGGTATATAAGAAAAAACGAACGCGACAGATTGGCATTTGAAGAGTGGAACGGCGACAAACTTGCATCTTTGATTTTGGAAAATTTTCTGCGAGAAGATTTGCTGCCAAAAGATGCACGGGCTGAATTACGTAAATCGCTTGCGCTATTAGATGAACCAGAATCATCTTATAGACATTTTGCAAATTTGATTAAATCCTTATCGAAAGTAAAAGATAATGAGTCTGGTGATAAAAAGGTTACGGTGTTGCGACAAATTAACATCTGTTTGTGGATACTTTTTGCATGGGCGCGGGATATTGACAACTTTGAAGCGGTTTACTTATCAGGCGAGTTGGCGGCCTTACATGCTTGGGAGATAACAAAGCCATATTCAAGCAAAGACACAAAGTTGGCAAACGCTATCCAATTGACCCTTTTGTCTATCTTGGCATTGCATCAACAAATATGCACTCAGTTTATTTTCAAAAAAATACTGCCCCATGTAGTAAAAAAACACGCTTTATCTATTGCGGTCCATCCATCTAATGGCTTAGATGTTAATTTGAAATTGTTTGATTTGTTAGGGCGACTAGCGTTGAATGGCATTTGGGCTTTTTCAGGAATCAAGAATGAGACCGACGAGAATACTAAACATTCTTTGCGCGAAATTTTTCATGTTATTTCAAGCGCTATCAAACAATTGATTCTAAACAATCCAGCCTTGTTGCTTCCAATAAAAGATGATCAAGCTGTTGACATATCTATAGCCGTATTTCTACTAATGCTTGATGAGAACAACAATCAAGACATTAGAAATTGGTTGTCCGAAATTATAGATAGAGCAATTTTTTCTCATCAAACGAACGGTCAATACCCTTGCAATTTGTGGACTTATGGTGATTTGCTTGAGCATCCCGAAGCAAAAGATGATGATTATAAGAAAAAAGTTACTGTTGGGAGTATTCTTTATCCAATGATCGCATTTTGGGCGGCATTATTAAAGGATGATGATTTGTATGGTCGAGTTCAATATATAAAAAAACAATTTCTTGAACATTGTAACTTTCAACTTTGGTACCCAGATGAAACTTCCGAAGAATTGTTCTATATAAATGGAGACACGCATGGCGCTGTTTTGTCCCGTGTACGAATCGAATATACCATGGCTGAACTTCTCAAACAAATTTTTGACGAATGTGAACACTCTCCATACTTTGATAACTTATCAGCCGTTACATCTGGTCTATTACCATTAACTTTGGTTGCATGCCGTCATTATCGACTTCCAATTCCGCCACACTTATGGAAGGGATTTCGTAAAAACTGAGCATTAGCCTCCTGTATACTTAACCCCATGTTCATCACCCTCGAAGGACCCGAAGGCTCAGGCAAGACCTCGCACATCCCTTATCTTGTGGAATACCTCCGCGAAAAGGGACATGAAGTCTACCCCACGCGCGAACCAGGCGGCACATCCATTGGGGAGCAGATACGCGAGGTCATCCACGATTTGAAAAATGTGGAGATGCATCCGCGCACTGAGACATTACTCTACCAAGCCGCACGCGCCCAGATCGTGGAGCAAGTCATCAAGCCGCGACTCGCCGACGGGGAAATTGTCATCTCCGACCGATACTACGATTCGACGATTGCTTATCAAGGCTATGGACATCAGCAGGACTTGGAGCAAGTTAGGGGACTGGTTAAATATGCCACAGGCGGACTCGTCCCTGATTTGACTGTGTTATTGGATGTTGACGTGGAAGAAGGGCTGAGACGCAAGAAGAAAGATGACGAATGGAATCGCATGGACGCGTACACCGTTGAATTCCATCAACGCGTCCGCGCGGGGTATTTGGAGATGGTGAAAGCCGAGCCAAGTCGCTGGGCGGTGGTGGACGCGGGGCAAAAGTGGGAGTCTGTGCAGGAGGAGTTGAGGAGGGTGGTTGAGGAAAGGTTGAAAGTCGCAAGTTGAAGGTCACGAACCATTTTATCTTGCTGTATAATATTTTCCATGACGGACAATATCAAGCAAATCGTCAACAAGTGTAAGGAAGTCCTTACCAAGCAATACGGCAAGCAGCTTAAGGGAGTGATTCTCTACGGTTCGATGGCGCGCGGGGAGGCAACAATTGACAGCGATATTGATTTGCTTGTACTGCTTGACCCCCCGCTAGATTATTTTGCCGAATTGCGGACGTTGGTTGATGTTTTATATCCGATCCAACTTGAATCGGAACAATTGATTTCTGCCAAGCCAGTTTTGTTCAATGACTTTGAGATTGGTAGTCTTTCGTTATATCGAAATGCTCGGCGAGAAGGGGTGGCGGTTTAATGTCCGACTATTCCAGCGAGATTACGTCCAACTTGGAGCGCGCCAAAACAAATCTGGATGCCGCGAAAGAATTGCTGGATAAAGAGTATTACGATATCTCCGCGTCGCGCGCGTATTACGCGGCTTTTTATTCAGCCAGCGCGTTACTGCTCAGAGAAAATATTGACACAAATAAACACAGCGGTGTGATTGCTCTTATCCATCAGCATTTTGTCAAAACGGGAAAACTCGATAAGGAACAGGGCAAGAATCTCAACTGGTTATTTGAATTGCGCGGAGTAGGGGATTATGGAGTGTCAGTTCATGTCGCTTCAGGTGATGCGTATCGCGCAGTCAAAGTGGCTGAAACTTTTCTTGAATCGGTAAATAGAATTCTTGAGTAACGTGGAGGGCTATTTGGAGATGGTCAAGCAGGAGCCAAGTCGCTGGGCGGTGGTGGACGCGGGGCAAAAGTGGGAGTCTGTGCAGGAAGAGTTGAGGCGGGTGGTTGTGGGGAGATTGCAAAAAGTAGGTTGATTTTCATGTGGAACAAGGCTATACTGTTGGTATAACCAAAGGTATAAACATGACAATCGTAAAAACCGCCATCTCGATTCAGAAGTCACTTTTTCAACGAGCCGAAGAAATCGCAAAAGAAATGAAGATTTCACGCAGTCGCCTGTTTGTGCTGGCTGTGGAAGACTTCATTCGCCGCCACCAAAACAAACTTCTGCTGGAGGAAATCAATCTGGCATATGCCGATGATCCTGATGAAAACGAGCAGGATGAGTTACGCAGAATACAACGCAAGTCAATTAAATCCATGGCAGGCAATGAATGGTGATCAATCAAGGGGATGTGTATTGGATTGATTTGGGCGAGCCAGAAGGTTCAGAGCCTGGATATGAGCGTCCTTTTGTTGTGATTCAAAACAATGTTTTCAATATAAGCAAACTTAATACTGTCATCGTTTGTGCGATCACTTCCAGTTTGAAGCGCGAAAGCGCGCCAGGCAATGTTGTATTGAATGATGGAGAAGCAAATTTAACCAAGCCAAGCGTTGTGCTTGTCTCTCAAGTGTATACGGTGGATAAAAGGCAGTTGGGTGAATATGTTGGGACGTTGTCACGGAATCGTATTCGTCAGATTCTTGATGGCTTGGAACTTATCACAGAACCACGCGAGGTTGAGTGATTCAGATAACCATGACAATTACATCCGTCAAACAATTTGCCATTTGTATCAATAACTCCGAATATCCTGCTTCGTTGACGCTCTGATAAGTGTTCTCATGCCTACCCTCCACTTATTCTCCACCCCAGGCGACCGCGACATTCGCTGGGTGATTGATGCGTGTCGTCCGTATTTGGCGGACAAAGATGAGCCGACGGTTGCCTTCCTGCCTCAAGCTTCGCTCAATGTAAATCACTGGTTGGATTACACGACGCGTTCGTTTGAGAAACTCGCGCGCGTCGAGTTGATTGACACGGAGCGGATGGATCTGCCAAAGATGGAATCCATCATCCGCAAAGCGCAGGTGGTTTATATTTCAGGCGGAAATACATTTTTGCTGAATCATCGCCTGCACATCAGCGGGTTGATGCCGTATCTTCGCAAGAAAGCGCTAGCGGGTTTGCCAGTCGTTGGTTTCAGCGCGGGGATGGTGGTGTGCGGACCGAACATCCTCACCTCCAGCGACATGAACTCGGTGGAGGCGAATCGCTTTGACGGGTTGGCTGTTTCGCCGTTTAATTTTTATCCACACTACGGCGACGATGTCTTTCAAGATGACTGGCTTTCGGAGTATCATTCGTTTCACGATAACCCCGTGATCATGCTCAGCGACGGCGCGTACGTGAAGGTGGATGGGAAGAAGACAACCCTTGTCCACGGCGGGGCGTGGGTGTTGAGAAAAGATGAAGAGAAGATAAAAGTTGACGAGGGCGAGTCAATTGTCCCGTAGAAAGAGGCGAGAATGAGCGACGAGCAGGTAATCCCCGGCAGTAAATCCGAATTGAAATCTTCCATCGAGCGCGAGTGGAAATCGCTTATGGAGGCGGTGGAAAAACTCCAAAAGGCGAATAAGTTGACGACGCCGGACGCGGGCGGGTGGAGTCCGAAAGATAATCTGGCGCATCTTGCCGAGTGGATGAACATCCTGATGGGTTATCACATGGATAAACGCCCAGCGCACGAGGTGATGCGCGTGGAGCCTGAGGTGGTAAGAGGCTGGGACATGGAAGTGATCAACCCCGTCCTTTTTGAGAGAAACCGTAACCAGTCTGTGGAAGATGTGTTGAATGAATTACGGCGCGCGTATGCGGAGTTGGTGGAGAAGTTGGATTCGACGCCGTTCGAAGAGTTGTTGAAGCCCCGCCGCGCGGACGACCCTGAGAAGCGCCCGTTGTTGTTGTGGGTGTTGGGCGATACGCTGGAACATTTTGCGGAACATCGCGCGACAATTGAAAAGATGTTGTAGTTCCCGGTACGAGTTATACTGTTGAAAATTTCTTTCAGGAGGAGCTGGCTATGAATCTCGATGGTTTTACGATCGTGTTGGGCGTGCTGGGAGCGTATTTTGCGATCTTGCTGGTGCTTTCGGTGAGCGTGGAAACCCTGCTCGAACCGTTCACATGGTTCCGCGGGTTGCGCAAGCAAGCCAGTCCCGATGAAGTGTTGGCTTCAGTACAGGAGTGGTTGCCCGATGGTTCGGAAGAGGCGAAGAAAGTGGTCGCGATCCAAACCTTTGCTTCACAGACCAAGACGAACATGCAAGAGATTGACAAGAGCGTGAAAGCCCTGCGTGAAGATGCCGTGAAGGCGCTGACTGAAATGGGGCTGGAGGAACAGGTCAATTCGGTGCAAAAGGATATTGCCTTGAAACTTGCGACCCTGCGGCAGAAACATGCCAGCGTCGAAAAGAGTCGCATCACCACCCTGCGTGTTGTCTCGGCGTTGATCGGCGTTCTTATCGCGTTCGCCATGCAGATCAACACGTTTGAACTCCTCGGCGTGCTTTTTCCTGATGATGTGATCGCCAGCTTGAACACGCGGGTTGGTCACATCGGCGGCATGATCGCCACAGGTCTTGCCGCCAGCGCGGGCAGTTCGTTCTGGCACGATATGCTGGGACGCGTGCGCAATCTCAAGAATCTTTCGGAGCAGGCTGGGAAGGCTCTGAGCGGCGAAGCCATTAGTAGTAGCGGCGGGTCTGGCGCGGTGGGGTAAGATCGTTTGCAAACCAAAAGACTGTCACCTTCAAAGTGACAGTCTTTTTTTATTATTATTCTTCTTCTTTCTAGCCGCCCGCGCCCAGATCGGGGACTGCCTTCTCGATCTCTTCGGGACTTTGACCTGATTCAAGCCTGCCGACCACTTCGTCAAATTCGGGGGGCAGATCTTCGCCGACTTCTTTTCCCATCTTTCGCATCATGCGCCCCATGGCTTTGGGATCGTTTTCCATGCCCTCAAAGCCGCTGAAATCGTCCGCGATTGAATCCGCGCGGCTGTCGTCCGACTTCGCAATGCGGACTTTCGTCATGCGGCGGCGCGCGTTTTTGCTGTTGCAGTGAGGGCAGGCGACGGGCTTCTTGCCGTATTCGGTAAACGACATGAACACGTCGAAGCGTTGGTTGCAGGCGTTGCAGATAAAATCGTAGGTGGGCATAATTATTATGCTCTCGGCGGCGTCCTCGCCGCCGAGGTTTGTGCTGAGCCTGTCGAAGTGACGGCGGCTTGAGCGAACAAGGGCATATTGCTATTTTATCGGGAATCAGCCAAAGGCGTGAGGGGGATGCCATTCAAGTCGGGAAATCTTAACGCGAATGCCGCGAAAAAGCGAATAGCGCGAATCCTCTTTTTATTTTCGCGGAATTCGCCCAATTTGCGTAATTCGCGTTGAAGCCCGAATCAATATTGGAGATCCGTCACGCGGCATTAACTCTGAACTGTCCTCAAATAGGCGTCTGGTAAAATTCCTGCATGTCCGAATTCACTCTTTATACCCCACAGCCGCTCCTCATCGTGATTTCAGGTCCTTCGGGCGCGGGCAAAGATACCGTGATGCAACGCATGCAAGAGCGCGGACTGCCGTTCCATTTTGTGGTCACTGCCACCACGCGGCATAAACGCACCGGCGAATTGCACGGGCGCGATTATCTTTTTGTGTCGAACGACGAGTTTGCGCGCATGATTACCGAGGACGAGTTGATCGAACACGCCATTGTCTACGGCGATTACAAGGGTATCCCAAAACAACAGGTGCGCGAGGCGCTCGCCAGCGGCAAGGATGTGATCATGCGGCTCGACGTGCAAGGCGCGGAAACGGTCCGCAAGATGGCGTCTGAAGCGTTGATGATCTTCATCACCACGCAGAATGAAGATGAATTAGTGCACCGCCTCGAAACGCGCAAGACCGAAACCGCCGATTCGCTCGCCATTCGTATTGCCACCGCCCGCAAGGAACTCAACCGGCTGGAAGCGTTCGACTATGTGATCGTCAACCGCGATTTTCAACTGGACAAAACGGTGGATACCATCCGCGCCATCATCGACGCGGAGCATCACCGCGTCAAACCCCGAAAGGTGACATTGTGAATCAAGATCCGCCTCTTTCCCCGCCTCAGCCCTTCGACGATGCTCAAGACAAGCCTGCTTCTGCTCCCCAAGCCTTGCGCCTCACCCTGCCCGAGTCCGCGCCATATATGACGTATTCGCTGATCGGCGTGACGGTGTTTGTGTACTTGCTTCAACTGGCGAGTCAGGCTTTTCTGAAATTCGATTTCCCTGTTGGCTTGCTGGCAAAATCCAACGACTTGATCCGCGACGGTCAACTTTGGCGTTTGCTCACGCCCGCGCTGGTGCATGGAGGCATCGCGCATATCGGCTTCAACATGTATGCCCTGTTCATATTCGGCGTTGGGCTGGAACGCGCTTTTGGGCATTGGCGTTTTCTTCTGCTGTACGCGCTTGGCGCGTTCGCGGGGAATGTGATGTCGTTCCTGTTCACCACCGGGGTGTCGGTAGGCGCGTCCACGGCGATCTTCGGCTTGATCGGCGCGGAGTTGGTGTTCCTCATCCAGAATCGAAGATTATTCGCGGGTCAATTCCGAAGCGCGATCGGCAACGTGATCTTCATCATTTTCGTCAATCTGTTTTTGGGTCTCGCCCCCAGCATTGACAATTGGGGTCACATCGGCGGACTCGTGGGCGGGCTAATGTTCGCCTCGTTCGCAGGTCCGCTGTGGGAGGTGGAGGGAATCCCGCCCATGCTGCAACTTGTAGATCAGCGCGAGTCGCGCAGTGTGTTCACCGGCGCGGTGGTGACCGCGGTTATCTTCGGCGCGCTGGCGATGTGGGGGATTCTTCGGTAATTATGCAAGCCGGGAGGTTTGACATGTGGTCGGCGGTTCAAATCACCTTTTTTGCGCTCGGTATTCTGTGCGCCCTCGGCGCAGACAGGCTTTCGATGCCTGTTCTTGTCCATATCGGGTTGGTTTGTTTTGGGCTTGGGGGAATGGCTGTGGGCTGGGAGGCGATCGTCACCCGCCGGATCAAACTTGGCAGTCGTCGGAGCGGTTCGCGTCAGACGTATAGCGGTTTCCCCGCCGTTTTACAGGGAATCCAATTTAATTTGATCGGCTTGTTTTTGATCGGCGCGGCAGGGGTAACGTACCTCAATGGTGGAAGCGAAGTTGCGCAATATTTCACCTCCCGTCCGGGCATTCCCCTGTTCGTCTTTAGTCTTTTGGCGCTGTTGCAATCGCTGATCATGTTTCTGGGTTATCGCGAGATCAATACCGGGCAGGGTTGGATGGTAACCCTCAACTTGATTTTTTCACGCATGTTGCCTGGCGTGATTTTGCTCGCGCTGGGTTTGGGTCTGCTGGCATTGGGCTTGTTAGAGATTGTCGCGCCGGCAATATTCGATCGCTTGGGTGGAGAATATTTGGAAACGTGGCGCAGATAGATGGGCAGTATTGAGAATCATTGACTACCTGATGTTACGCAGTCCAGCCGCTGAGACACAGAGGCGCAGAGAAAATGAAAGGTTTTTCTCCGTGCTCTGAGGCTCTGTGGCAAAATTACGTCAGGTGAGCGACTACCTTACACTATCAAAATCGGGACGCTGATTCACGCTGATAACGCGGATTTTTTCTTTTGAATCAGCGTTATTCAGCATCCAAAGAGAATTCTGTAGAGAATCAGTAATTCGCAAAAGCTCATGAGAATCAAAAAGGACACGAGGAAACTCCCGTGTCCTTTTCTGATTCATCGTACTGTTTACTGCGCGCCGATCTCGTTGAGGATCGCTTCCAATTTGACTTGGAATTCACTGAAAGGCTGGGCGCCGTTCACAATGGTGGATTTCGTCTCGCCGTTTACCGTGTACGTGACCACGAAATAAGGCGTGCCTTGCAAGCCTGCCGCGGTGGCATCGGTTTGGTCCTGCCGGACGCGGTCTTTATAAGTCCCGCTGTCAAAACACTTTTCATATTGGTTCACATCCAGCCCAGCCACAGCGGCGATCTCTGAAAGCCGGCGCGGGAAGAACGATCCCTGGTTTTCCACGTCGCGGTTATTTTGGAACAGCGCGTCGTGCATTTGCCAGAACTTGCCCTGGTCCGCGGCGCAGTAGGCGGCTTCCGCGGCATCCTCCGATTCGGTGTTGCCTCCGCCGCCACCCTGGCTAACGAAGTTCCCCGCTGAACGGTACGTGAAAAACACCTTGCCGGTATCGATGTAATATTGCTCGAGAAGCGGTTCCACTTCCAAATAGTGGCGTTTGCAGAACGGGCATTGGAAATCGGAATACTCGGTGATTTGTATCTTTGCGTTCGGGTCGCCCATCGAGTTTCCGTCTGCCATGAAACGTTCGTGAGAGTCCACCGCTACCACATCCGCAATCGGCGCCAGGATGGGTCTCAAAATGGCGTAGAGGAAAAATGCCGCCACGAGGGTGATGATGCCTCCAACGATCAGGCGGTTGCGCGCGCTTTGTTTGTTCATCTGCTCTCGTCGCGCTTGGCGTTTGCTTTTCTTTTCGGCGTTCATGAAAACTCCTTGAGGAATATGATTTCGGCGCAGATTTTCCCATGCGCGCCGGGATTTGTCTAGGAACAGGTGAGTAGACGCTTATTTACTGGTAGCGATCTTGAATTCACATGCGTGATGCCCCTGCGCCTTGCAGGCGGTCTCTTCCACGTCGTAACTTGCGCTGGTTGCCCAATACAAGCTTTCGCGGATTAATCCCTGTGTGATAAAGCAGATCGGCGACGCCTCGTGTTGACCATCCGCGACGGGAGAGGCATGGTCCACGAGGAGCAGGTCGAGGTCGAGGCTGTGGACGGTCACATCACCCGGCGCGCCGGCGATGAATTTGGAAAGCAGTTCCAACGTCTGTTTACGACGCGCCGCCAGCGGCAGTCGCTTGATCACCGCGGCCTGCGCCCTGCCTCCGAGCGCGGCATCCTCCAGCAGATGATTCCACAAGCGCGCCCCCACCCGCAACAGCACGCCGCGCGCGCCGCGCCCAAAGTGAGAACGCATCGCCGACTGGAGTTGCGCGTACGCTTGCGCCGATTCAACCGCGTTCATCTTGCTGAACGTATCGGGCTTCGTCCACTCAACGGGAAGTTTCGCCAGCGTGGCCATCACGCGGAATTGGTCCGCGCCCAATTCGAGCGCGACCGTTTCTGTGAAGCGCCGCAAAATACGGTTTGAAAATTTTAATTCACTCACGCGCCGCTCCCACTTCGAACCGGCAATACGGGTCGCCTTTTGCGCAACATTGCGTTTCCACGATCTCAAACTCTTTGCCGGTTGCCCACTGCACGGCTTCGCCAATGGAACCGGCATACAAGTGACAGATCGGCGCGTCGCTGTGGCGTCCCTGGCAGATCGCGCACGTCGATTCCGTATACGCAATTCTCCCGCCGCTATCCTCCACCGAGGCATCCACTTGCGGGTTGCTTTTCCTGAGCGCGCTTGCCATGCTGTTCAAAATAAATTTGATGCGTTGCTTTTCCGGGAGTAATTTCAATGCCACGCCGGCGAGTCCCAGCAACGCGGCTTGCTCGCGCACCGCGTATTGAAACGATGCCTTGCCAATGCGCCGCAACATGCCACGCCCGCCGCGCCCATAAAATTGCTCGATGGCTTCATTGAGTTTCGCGTATTGCGATGCCTGAATCGCCGGCTCTAAATTGTCCGCTGGAAAGTTATCGATGAACCGCTCCAGCCCGCTGGCGCGCAACACCGCATTCAACCCATTCTCGCCCATCACTTCCTGGGCAGAGGCGAGCGCCTGCCTCACCAGCGCGTTGACGATCATCGTATCGGTTCGCTCTACCATGATACCTCCGCCGAATTCACATCGAACACATACACCGGATAACGCTCGCCCGTGCGGGCGAATCCTATGTTTTCATACAACGCCAGCGAAGCCCCATTGTCGCTTTGCGTGTTCACGCTGAGTTTGCCGATCCCATGATTGAGAAGCCTCGTCAACAGGTCGTCGACCAGAGCCCTGCCAACTCCGCGCCCCTGCGCAACGGGAGTCACCGCCAGCCGCGCGAGGTGAGCGCGTTGTTTTTCGCCGGTGGTGATCTGATACCCAATGATCCCCCGGTCATTCTCGGCAACTGAGGCAAACACCGCCTTTGAGAAAGCGGCGCGCAACGTATCGAGCGGGTTATGCCACAACACCCCAAACGCAGACAGATCTATTTTTTCGATGGAAGGCAGATCAGCCTCAACCATCTTGCGGATTCGGATACCCTGCGCCTCTTTCCGCGCCCACGGCTGATACTTCCACTCGAGCATCACGATAGTCTGACGCGTTTCAAATCCGCTTTGAGCCAGCAGTTGTTCGAACCACGGTTGCATGACAATGGCGGCGACAGTCGTCCCTCCGCTTCGCGCCACCGCCTCTCGCGCTTCATGCCACAACAATGACCATGCGTTGTGGTCGCTCCAGTTACCGCTGTGAACAAAAAAACGGATCCAGTGCGCGCCCGGCGCTTCCGGCGGACAAGCCAGCGCCGCGTCGATCCTGCCTTGATCGTCGAGCGCCCAACAGAACGGGCTTTCCAACCAATCGAGAGGCGAACGCCAGTCTAGGTGACGGTGCAGGCGCGTCTCGTAGAAGATCAAATTTGATAATTTTTGATGGTCGTTTGAATCCGCAAGGCGGACGAGGGTGTTGATCACGGCAATCCTTTGCGATGAGAAAACATTCCAAATGTCCTGCCGTTGAGCGTATGTCCCTTACTTGATAAACCCGCTTCTTTTGAGGAAGCGCATGATCCGTTGAGCAAAGGTGGGGTTCTCAACCAGCCGCAGTGAGTCGTAGACATCCATTTGCGTGCTGTTCACATGCCCAAATTTCAAGTGGATATTTGCGGATGCTTTTCGCACTGTCGAGTGCATATCGCCTTCGCCTGCTTGTTCGAACAGGCTGGCGGCGCGGTCATACTCTGCCAGCGCTTCCTGCCACTTTTTGAGTCCTTCAAGAGCGGCGGCGCGGTTAGCGATGGCGATCCCTTGTCGTTTCAAGTCGCCGGCGCCCGCAAAAATTTCTTCCGTGCCCTCCGTTGCTTTCAGCGCGTCGTCTGCCTTGCCTCCCTGTAAGAGCGCCACGCTTTGGTTATTCTTCATCTCCGCCGCGTTGAGCGGATCGTTCGCGTTTTCGTATGCCTGCCCGGCTTGAGCAAAGAATTTTGCCGCGGCGAGATATGCCCCCTTCGCATATTCCTTCTTTCCCCGTTCGTCTAATGAAGAAGCGTTGATGTCGTTCACGGTATTTAGAGAGTGATGTCGAGAATATCTTCAGCAACCGAGCGCAATTTATCGCGCGACATGTTGCTGAGTTTCATCGCCAGTTCGATGTACGGGCGGTTGACCGGCATGGAGACGAACTGGCGCAATTCCTCCGGGAGTTCGAGAAAGTTCTGGATCGCCTCTTCGCTCATCATCCATTGCCCGATGGGTCCACTTCGGTCGAAGAACGATTCAATCCGCCCGCGCAGGGCTTGTAGTAATACTTCGAGTTCGGGCAACGGGATGGCGCGTTCGCCCAACTCGTAGGCTTTGATGCGCGCGCCGGAGATTCCCGTTTCTTGCGCGAGGTTGCGAATGGAGATGGAGGCGTTGTTGCGTTCCTGTCGCAGGAGCGCGCCAATTTTCCGCTGGCGAACAGCCAGAAGTTTGGAAAGATCGATCTTCTCGTGCGGCGCCACAGCATTCGAGCGGATCTCCTTCCCCCAAAAGTGGTTGATGGGCAAATCCAGAAAGAAAACGAGCGCTTCCAGTTCCGGTAACGAGGGCGACTTTCGCCCGTCTTCATAGGCGCGGAAAATCCCGCTTTTCACGCCGATGGCTTGCGCGCATTCCGGTATGGAGCGGCGCGCGGCAAGCCGCGCATCGCGCATCAACACGCCGATTTTTTTGGTACGTATCGTGATCTGGGTTTTGATATCCATGGCTCCTCAACTGTACAGTCACGATTATAGCAGAGGGTTGCGCCGATTTAGCGCCGTAGGTTTCGCCCGGGGGTACTGGGCATGAAAATTTCAGCGCCGAGTTTGAAGCCCGCCGCTTCGAGGCGCGGGCTGAAGAGCGGACGGATGCCGGTGGGTTTTATTTCGCCCAGAAGTTTGTTATCCGGCCCTACGCCGGTTTGCTCGAATTTGAAAATATCGGTGAGCACCACCGTGTCGCCTTCCATACCGTTCACTTCGGTAATGGCGGTCACTTTGCGCGTGCCGTCTTTCAGGCGCGTCTGTTGCACGATGAGGTCGACCGCCGAGGATATTTGTTGACGGACAACCTTGAGAGGCAGGTCCATGCCTGCCATAAGCACGAGGGTTTCAATCCTCGATATGGCATCGCGCGGCGAATTGGAGTGGACGGTGGTGAGCGAGCCATCGTGCCCGGTGTTCATGGCTTGCAACATATCGAGCGCTTCGCCGCCGCGCACTTCGCCGACCACAATGCGATCGGGCCTCATGCGCAGTGAATTGCGCACGAGATCGCGGATGGTCACCGCGCCCTTGCCGTCGGTGTTGGGGGTCTTCGTTTCCATGCGCATAACGTGTTCCTGCTGGAGTTGCAGTTCCGCCGCGTCTTCGATGGTGACGATGCGTTCCTCGGCGGGGATGAAGCCGGAGAGCACGTTGAGCAGGGTGGTCTTGCCGGAGCCGGTGCCGCCGGAGATGACAATGTTGAAACGGGAGACCACACAGGCGCGCAAAAACTCGCCCATGTTCGCGGTGATCGATCCGTACTCGATCAACTGCTGGGTGGAGAGTTTGTCTTTTTTGAATTTACGGATGGTGATGGACGGTCCATCGATGGCAACGGGGGGAATCACGGCGTTGACGCGCGAGCCATCGAGCAGGCGGGCATCTACGGTGGGGCTGTCGGCGTCCACGCGGCGACCCAGGGGCAGGATGATGCGGTCGATGATCCGTAGCACGTGGTTATCGTCCTCGAACGTTACCGGGCTTTTCATCAACTTTCCGTTTTTCTCGATGAACACTTTTTTTGCGCCGTTGACCATCACCTCGCTGATATCCGGGTCGTCGAGCAGGGGTTGGATCGGTCCCAGCCCGCTTAGTTCGTCGACGATGTCGTTGAATATCTGCGCGCGCAGGTCTTTCGGCAGGTTGACCTTGGTCTGAACGTAGGCTTCGCTCAAGCGCGATGTGATAAATTCCGCGCGGTTGTCGGGCATCAGGGATTCTCCCTCCAACGAACGGCTGACCGCATCGACAAGGTAGCGTTTGAACTTGAGCAGGTCTGAAGAGGTGAGTTGCGTAAAGTTTGTCGCGATCGGCGTTGCCATCATGCCTCTCCCTTTTCGTCGGTCTCGGGGAATACCCAAATGATATGTTCGCGCTTCACCGCCAGGAATGGCGCCTTGCAGAGCGCGCTCCCATCGTCGTTGAACACGGTCGCATCGGTAAGCGCGATAAAGCCCTCACTGCGGTTGAGCTCATCCTTGATGCGTTCTTCCCGTCGGACATGAACCATACCTTGTATTTTATGTTTAACGGTTTGGATGGTGACGTGTATGGGGATTTTCGAAACGACTTCGGTAAAGATTTTTCCCTTTTCATCGTATTGTGTAAGCATGTTCCCTCGCTGGTTATTTTCTCTTTCGAGAAACAAAAAGCGACAACCTGCGGGCTGTCGCTGTGTGGTGGGCGCAAGACCTGCGCCTCAAAGTGTAGCCGAAGTATGTCGGAACGCGCCTTGCACCTTCTTTGCCGGGAGTTAACTATCTTGTTAGTAACCGGATCATTCCTCGATGGGCGGCATCAGGTAGCCCAGCCCGGAACGCGTCACGATGTGTTTGGGGCTGTGCGCGTCATCCTCGAGTTTTTGCCGCAAGCGGGCGATACTCACCCAGAGGATTTCCTTGTCGCTACGGTATTCAGGTCCCCACACGCTGGTGAGTAATTCTTCCGAAGTCATGATCTTGCCAACGTGATGAGCAAATTGAAGGAGCAGGCGGTATTCTGTGGCGGAAAGCGAAACGGGCGATTCGCCCCGCCAGACTTCGGCGCGGGCAAAATCGATCTTCAGGTTGTCGTGCGTAAAGAAGCGGGATTGACCCGCCTCGCTGGGCGGTTGGGCGCGTCGTAACACGGCGCGCACGCGAGCCAGCAACTCTGTGGCGGAAAACGGCTTGACGAGGTAATCGTCGGCGCCGAGATCAAGCCCACGCACGCGGTCTTGTTCGTCGCCTTTGGCGGTCAAAATAATGATGGGAACGCTGGAAAATTCGCGGATGCGCTGAGTGGCGCCGAAGCCGTCCAGCTTGGGCATCATCACATCCATCAACACGAGGTCTACCGGCTGGTCTGAGAAAACGCTTACCGCTTGCAGTCCATCCTGGGCGGTGATCACTTCGTAGCCTTCCGTTCGCAGGTTTGCCTCCAGCAGGCGCAAATATCGAGGCTCATCGTCCACGATCAAAATTCGTTTTGCCATTACAGACCTCCTGTCAATTTGCCGGGTTGATGGGTAGTTGGATGTAGAACGTGGCGCCTTCGCCGGGAGTAGATTCTGCCCAAATCTTACCACGATGTGCCTGAATAATCTGCTTGCAAATGTAGAGCCCAAGCCCAGAACCGGTGACGGTCTTCTCATTGCGCGCGCGGAAAAAACGCTCGAAGATGAGCGGAAGCGATTCGGGCGGAATGCCGGGACCGCCATCCTTGAAGACAACGGTAACCGCCTCATTGTTGAAGGAAAGCGAAATGGTAATGGGCGCGCCGGAGGCATACTTGAGGGCATTGGTGAACAGGTTCTCGAACACCTGCGCGATACGCACGCCGTCGCCTTGAATGGGAGGCGCAAGCGCGGCATCCATGTTCACTTGCAGATCTTTGTAGCGCGAGCGGATGCGCATGACCACATCGCGCATAACCGCGTCCAGCCGCACAGGTTGGAAGCGGAGCGGAAGAGTCTTGCTCTGCAAACGCGCCGATTCGAGCACATTTTCGATCAACAGCGAGAGGCGGTCTGCCTCCTCGTCTATGATGGTGAGAAATTCTTTTTGGGTTTCCGCGTCCCAATGGGTATCCTGCCGGAGCAGGCTGGTGCTATAGCCTTTGATAAAGCCCAGCGGCGTGCGGAGTTCGTGCGAGATGGTGCTGACGAAATCCTCCTGTAATTGCATCTGGCGTTTCAATTCGCGCAGTTCGCTGGTTGTATCGCGCCATTCCGCGCGTTCGAACAATACGTTCAATAAGTCGGCGGCGGCGGATGCGATTTGCACATGATCTTCGGTGAAGATAGGACCGCCGAAGCGGACGAAGACCAGCGCGCCTTTTCGGAACCCATCCGCGCCGATGGGTATGCCGAGCATGTATGCCTGATCCAAACGGTTGTTGGTGGGAGCGTCCGGTCGCGGGTCTTGTTTTAGGATCTTTCTCTGCGCGAACACCTGGTTGGCGAAGGTTTCGCCCCATGCCGCGTCTGCCTCGGCGTTGCGGGCGCGTCCGATGGCGCGCGCATACATAATTTCGAGCGAAGCGGTCCGTTCGTCGAAGAGATAGACCGCCACGTTGTCGAACACAAATTGAGACCGCAGGGAGGTCAGGAATTTTTCGATGGTACCGCGCGAGTTGCCTGCCAGCGCGGCGATGCGGATGAGTTCGTTCAGAAAGTCTAGGGTTTGGCGGTCCATGTTATTTGACAACCGCCAGCAAGGGGAAGCGGAACGAAGAGCCGCGCCCCTCGAGAGAATGCACTTCGATCATCGAGCCGTGCGCCTCGATGATCTCGCGCACAAGCGAAAGCCCCAGCCCGGTGCCGCCGTAATGCCGCGTGGAGGAACCGTCGAGCTGGTGGAACGGCTCGAAGATATCCTTTTGACGTTCTGTCGGAATGCCAATGCCCGTATCGGTGACGGAGACGACAACCAGGTTATCGCCTTCGCGTTTGACGCTCACGATCACGCGTCCACCCGACGGGGTGAACTTGATGCCGTTATCGATGAGGTGGTTCAACACCCAGGCGATCTTTTGCGAATCGGCCTGCACGGGGGGCACATCGTTGTCGATCATCGTGTTCAGCGTTACGCCGCGTTTTTCGGCTTTTTCCGCGATGGATTTTACGACCAAACTCGCCACCCGGTGGATATCCACATCGCCCAGGCTGACGCTCATTTCGCCGCGCGAGGCAAGCGAAACCATGATGAGGTCTTCGATCAGCGTTTCGAGCCGGCCGGCCGAGTTTTGGCTAACCTGCAAAGCATGGCGTTGCTCCTCGCTGATCCTGCCAAGCGATTCGCTGACGAGCAATTCAAGATACCCCTTGATGTGGGTGAGCGGCGTGCGAAGTTCGTGTGAAATGTTCGAGACGAAATTCGATTTCAACTGGCTCAGTTCCGAGACTCGCGCCAGGGCATTTTGCAGTTCGGCGGTGCGCTCCTCCACGCGGCGTTCGAGCGTGCGGTTGGCGGCTTGCAACGCGGAACGCAATTGGATGATCTGTTCGGTGACTGCCTGATCGAGTTGCGAGCGTTCGATCAGATTCAACGCCACAAGCGCCTCGCCCAACACGGGGCGTTTTCCCTGCGCCACTTCTTCCTGTTGATAATCGAGCGCGCGTTGCAGGTTTTCAAGGGTGATGAGTCCCTTTTGAATCAAATATTCCCCCATACGAGGCACGAGCATTTCGGGCGTGAGTTGAGGTTGGTCTGTCATATTAAGTTCCACGTTTCAAGTTTTACAATAAGTTCCACGGTTCAAGTATCACGTTTCAAGTTTTACACAGGAAACGTGGAACTTGAAACCTGATACCTACAGTGAACTATATACCCATTCACCATTGACCATTGTAGCCGAGGATTCAAGTGTGAGCAGTTCAGTTGGATTGCAAGTGAACGGGTCTTGTTCGAGGACAATGAGATCGGCGAGGAAGCCGGGCGCGAGTTTGCCGAGGCGGTCTTCCATGTGCGCGGCGTAGGCGGCGCCGAGGGTGTAGCCGGCGAACGCCTCAGGCATGGATAATTTCTGTTCGGCGCGCCAGCCGTCGGCGGAGGGAGAACCGTCGGCGCGTTGGCGGGTGACGGCGGCGCGCAATCCCCAAAACGGATTCGGCGATTCGACCGGCGCGTCGGACCCCAGCGCGAGCGGCGCTCCTAAGTCGATTTGGTCTTTCCAATCGTATGCCAGTTTCGCCCTCTCGCCCCAAAACTGATCCGCCATCAACATGTCGGACGTGGCGTGGATCGGCTGCATGGAGGCGATCACGTTGAGTTTGGCGAGGCGCGGCGCATCGTCGGGATGAATCACTTGCGCGTGTTCGATGCGATGACGAAGCGCGGGCAAATGATTTTCTTTTTCGTACTTGCGGAGTTGCTCGTACGCGTTCAACACTTCATGATTCGCGCGGTCGCCAATCGCGTGGACGGTGAGACCCAACCCAACTTGCGCGGCTTTGCGTCCGTGTTCAAAAAGTTCCTCGCCGTCCATGTTGAGGATGCCGCGATTATTTTCCTCGCCGATGTACGGCTGGAACATCGCCGCCGTATGCGGACCAAGCGCGCCGTCCATGAACACTTTGACGTTGCCGATGCGAAGCATGTCGTCGCCGAATCCGCCGCGCAGACCGATGGCGTGAATTTCATCGAGCAATTCGACGGGTAAATTTTTCAACACGCGCAGTTTTAGTTTCTTTTCCGCGTGAAGCGCTTGCAATGCCATGAACGATTCGCGCCGGTCAAAATCGTGGACGCCGGTGAGTCCCATCTTCCATAACTTGTGTTGCGCTTTTTCGATGGAGTCTGCAATCTCTTGAATCGTTGGTTCAGGAATGACTCTCCCCACAAGTTCCATCGCGGTTTCGAGCAGGATGCCGGTGGCGTCGCCTTTTTCATCGCGTTGGATTTGTCCGTTGTGTGGGTCGGGAGTGGATGAAGTGATTCCCGCCATTTGCATTGCTTTCGTGTTCGCCCACGCGGCGTGCAATGATTTTGCTGTGAGATACACCGGGTTGTTCGGCGCGATGGCGTCCAGTTCGCTTGCGTGGGGCCAGCCTCCCCATTCATTTTGATTCCAACCGTGACCTAAAATCCACTCGCCGGGTTTGGCGGTTTTCACGCGCTCTGCCACGCGGCGTAGACATTCTTCTTTGGCGTCTACTTCGCAATCAATTTTTTGCAACGCCAGCGAATATTGATGCAAATGCAAATGCGCGTCGGTCAGTCCGGGGACGATGACGCGCCCGCGCATGTCCTGTCCTTTGGCGCGGGGGAAATGATTGAATAAATAATTCGTTTCGCCTGCCGCGATGATTTTTCCTTGATCTATCACAAGGGCGGATGCGTTCGGCTGTGATTTATTTTGGGTGTGGATGATGGCGTTGTGGAGGATGATCATATATTGTCCTGAAAAAAAACCTGACAGGTCTTGACGATGTCATTGCCCGTCGTAACGTTTGCGCGGACAAAGGTTATCTTTTATCAGCCTATTATGGAGACCTGTCAGGTTTATGGTGTTACGTCAATTTTTCCAACAGCGAATCCAATTCCTCATCGGAATAATAATAGATCGTCACCGTGCCGCCGCGCTTGCCATGTTTGAGCGCGACCTTCGTCCCGAGGCTGGATTGCAATTTCTTTTCCACATCGTTCACGTTCGGGCTTCGACCCGACTTCTTTTTCACAACCGGTCTCTGCCCTGAAAGTTTTCGCGCCAGCATTTCGGTTGACCTCACGCTCAGGTCAAGATTGATGATCTGATTCAACATGTGTTCCTGCGCTTTAGCGGATAACGACAACATCGCGCGCGCGTGACCTTCGGAGATTCTCCCGTCTACCAACGCCTGCTTCACCGCCACAGACGCGTCGAGCAGACGCAGGGTATTGGTCACCGCGACCCGGCTTTTCCCCACCCGTGAAGCGATGGTCTCATGCGACATCTTGAATTCTTTGGAAAGGTTCTGATACGCTTCCGCTTCTTCAATCGGATTCAAATCTGCCCGCTGGACGTTTTCGATGAGCGCCAGTTCGAGCAATTGCTGATCGGTGGCAGTGCGGACCACCACCGGCACCGTTTTCAACCCGGCTTTGCGCGAGGCTTGCAAACGGCGCTCACCGGCGATCAATGTGTACGCGCCGCCGCGTCCCGGCGAAACGATGAGAGGTTGAATCACCCCATGCTCGCGGATGGACGCGGCGAGATTCTCCAACTCGTTGCTATCGAATGTTTCGCGCGGTTGGCGCGGGTTGCGTTGGATCGAATCAATCGAGACTTGCGCGACTCCGCCCGCCTCGCCTCCGCCTGCGGATAGCTTTCCGCCGGGGATGAGAGCGTCGAGTCCTTTGCCGAGACCGGTACGTTTTGCCATAATTTCTCCTAACATTAAATCGTAGGGGCGAACGGCCGTTCGCCCCTACGCATACAATTATTTCCCATCACCCTTCAACAATTCCTTCGCCAGCGATTCATACGCCTGCGCGCCAACGGATGACGGCGCGTACGATGAAATCGGCAATCCATACGAAGGCGCCTCCGCGAGACGAATACTGCGCGGCACCACGCTCTTGAAGACCTGACCGGGGAAATGATTGTTGACTTCCTTCACCACATCGGAGGCGAGATTCGTCCGGGAGTCGAACATCGTCAGGATGACGCCGCGCACGCGTAATTTGGGAAAGAG
>CASGHD010000072.1 GCA_949319575.1 uncultured Anaerolineales bacterium
CTTGACACTGCTGTTCATCGGTGGGCGGCTCTTGGGGCATGTGTTAATCGTCCTCCGCCCGACATTCCCGTCATGCTGAACATCAGGCGAAGGATATAAAATTGAATTCTATTTCGTAACAGTTGACATATTTGCACGACCTACCACGAAGAAGGCAATGGCGAAGAGCAGAGCGATACCAGAAAATACCAAACTCGATGAATCTCCGCCAGACATTACAGAAGCAACGAAATCCCCTATAGCCACGAAGGCAAACGCTACCGTGTTACCAAGGAAGATAGCATCTCGTGCGCTAGAAGCATCCGATTTTCGAGCAAACCAATTGATCACGGCAATAGCTAAAAGTAAACTGAGTGGGACTCGTATATTGGTAATTAATACGGCGGATGCATTAGCATCCAGCCCGACCGACGCAATTGGATCCACCTGAAGTAATATTCCGATGAGAGCAAGATAGATGGCGGATGCTGTGAGTAACGAACTGGGTTTCATGAGATTCTCTCCTATTGCAATATAAAATTTTCTAAAGATACCGCGTCATCAAAGTTGGCGATGGCGGGTAATTCATCGGGATGTTGACCGATGAAAGCATGGACTCACTTTCGATAAATAGTTTGATGCTTGAACGAACTTGAAACATTAATCCATATTTACTCCTCTTTTGAACTCACGATGCGTACTCGAATTGGGTAGCCCAACGGCTGGCGTTAGCGGATTTTGGGCGGGCTGGGAAAAAGCCAGAGAGCAGAAAAAACTTGAAGCCAGAGAAATGCTTCTCAAAGCCGGCAGACTTCCGCCAATCCACTACGCGCTGTGTTAGCCGCCGTTTCTCAACAATGAGGCTTGCTCTGAAAAATACCTTTGCTTCTTTTTCTTGTATTCGGAAGCCAATATTATGTTAGCCATTGTATCAAACTGATAAATGAATTTAGGAATACCAAAAGGAGGTTGTTTTCCTTTTGACTTCGGAGGAGAATCTGACAACGTTACATCGCTTACTGCAAAACCTTCTGTATTAGGTTGAACACATTGTAAAACTGCGCCTGAATTTTCCGCTATATACGTTTCGTTATAATAATCGGCTTCCATACGAACATGGTCAAATTGAGACTTATATTTCCATAATGGCGGATAGAGTAGCGAGAGTATTGCTAAAGACGACCGAGGTTTAGGAATCAATGATGTGAAAGTTCCCGTGCTTGTTGCGTGCGCTACTGGGACTCCTAAATAACTGGCTTGCCTTCGTAAATATTCCCCAAAAGTCTTTTCAGATGTTCGCTTTACATGTTGAACATGCGACCCTGTATTTTTATTTACAACCCGTTCCCCATTTGGGAGGACTAATGCCAAATCAAGAGCCTTTGGGGGACAACTGCTCACTATCATCAGTTCTACTTTACTCGAATATTTTTGCCACAGTTTTGGATGAGCAACATCCCAGCAAATAAGAAATCCAATTTTTCCTAACTCAGTATCAGCAATGGTTATATTTGTTCCCTTTTGAAAATATGCTCGCTCCCATATCCAGGGATAGTTTTTATCGTAGCGCCACTGTTGACCATTTGGGGAAACAAGAAGCATGGTGTTAAATATATTGTCTTGCTCTCTGCGAAGAAATGACCCTGCCAAATGAACATGATAATGAGAAGCTGTTTTTTTCATCCAATTAACGGTTACGCCATCAAGGGTCTCTGCTTGTAAATAGTTTTTATCGCTGTACTCGTACCCCGTATTAAAAACTTCTGGCAAAACAACGAGTTGCGCGCCATTTTGAACACACTGAGCAATAAAATTTTCAGCCCGCGTCAATCTTTCTTTGACTGGCGAAGGTGATGCGTTCATTTGAACAACTGCAATTTTGACGGATTTTGACACGTTGTTTCTCATCTTATGCAGGCGGCTAACGGCTTCCGTTACCTGCGTGTGTGTCTCGACAGGCTCGACAACCAGGCGGGCGTGGACAATGTTTGGGAGCAGAAAAAACTTGAAGCCGCACGCCGCGAAGTGTAGCGAAGGGACTGAACACATTGTTTGCTGGCGTTAAGATGTGTTCCAATTCTTGGAAGCGAATGAATCATCGAAACTTGACCTTTACATAATACCAAATCCCATCTCGTTTCCCAAAGAAATACATAGAATCATCAAACGTGATTGGATTATTGACTGCAAGACCGCAACAAAGGCCTCGTGCGATATCCTCATAAGGAAGTAAAAGAATCTTTCCATCGTATGAGAGCCCAAGCCTTGTTCCTTTGCGAAATAAGAAAAGAGGCTTATTGTCAATCACACCCCATTCGAAAATCTCCGGAAACCCCAACTTCTGATTGAGGATCTCGCCGTCTTGGATTACAAAATCACCAGCGGTTAAAATCCAGTGATCGTTCCAGGCTTGGAACCTATCCACCGCAAGATGCGCGCTAAAGTAAGTTCGAAAGGTGAATAGTATGTCTCGATTGCTCCTTCTTATTTCCACCCCTGCATTTTGAGTTCCTTTCGCCCATAATAGCTCACCCTGATATAAAATGGGTGCAAAATTGGCAGTGTCTGCCGGTGAATAATCCCATTTATTGATTGCGTCATTGACAATCAGAAAACTATCGAGATATCCATTGTAGCGCGTGTCCATTGTGTTCACGACAAATGCAGTAATCGGGCCAGAATCGGTCGAGAATTTATAGACCTTTGGAATGTTGAAGACATAATCAAACAGTAACCTGCCGTCACGAAACAGTTGTTGTCTGTAAGTTGGTTGTGTTTCAGTAACTTTTAGCTCGTACCCAAGAGACTTTAGTTGTTCTTCCACTGGAGGCTCTTTTGACGACTCAGGTACAATTTTCCTCATTGCTTCCCAATCGGGCTGTGCTTCCTCTGGTACGAAATCCCATAACATTTTCTCGGTAGGACCGACTTGCGCCTCGGGCGGCAAATCATATTCAACGATCGGTGCATCACTTAATATTGTGTCTGGCTTCTCCCAGAAGGAGGCTTCCTCCGGGCTTAACCGCGATGTTTCTGGTTTTGTTTCAGATTCAGTTTTTAACCAGTATACAGTATGTTCAACGTAACCACTGATGCTTGGAAATGGTCTGCCCATTTTCACATAGATAAAACGATGTTCTGGATCGGCTCGAGGGTTTTCATAGATTGCGTAGTTGATAATATAGTTGTTCTCTGCCTTGGTGGTTACGGAACAAGGAGGCTCCCAGTTCAATGCACTCTGTTCTGGTGCGGATTCAACATTTGCCAACCAGAGACAGAGATTAATGGGTTTTGACATATAAGGTAAATAGCCGGTTTCAAAGAAAAGCCCATTTCCCATAAAGGCATTTGGCTTTTCGGAGGCATGTATATCAGATGGAAAATTTACCGAATACCAACCCTCAGGATCAATGTAAACCTGCTGGTCAGCATTTGGCGGAATGACAGTGAGGGATGCTCCGGGAATCGCTACTGAAACTGTTGCAACAGGCGTGCTTGTAGAAGCTTCAGTCCAATCTGCGGATAAGGTTGATTTAAATGCGTCTGTCGGTCTTGTCTCAGATGTTGATATGGAACTATTGCAGGATGCTAACATCACTACAAGTGGAAGCATGGAAAGTATTGCTTTGACTATGATTTTCATTTTCTCTTTTGTATCGTTGAGGGAAAAGCCAGCCAACAATGTCTTAATCCAACTTTCTGCCGCATAAGACATCGTAGTGTGGTTATCCAACAAGAGGACTGCTGTACAGCAAATTCTTTGTATAACCGCTTATATCCCTCATTTTACACCTGAAAACTCACCTTCTCCCTCAACGCCCTCGGCAGTTCGGGGAGTTTGCTCCGCTCGATCAGGAACGTCGCCAGTTCGGTGACCTCGCGGAAGATGTAATGCTGGCTCAATGTCCCTTCGAGGTAGCCTGCGCCGCTTGTGCCGCCTGTCCCTGCGCGGATACTCTCTCCATCTAAAACGTATGGAGGTCAATCGG
This sequence comes from uncultured Anaerolineales bacterium, assembly GCA_949319575.1. Classification (GTDB taxonomy): domain Bacteria; phylum Chloroflexota; class Anaerolineae; order Anaerolineales; family Villigracilaceae; genus Defluviilinea. Next base: position 3,969 of record CASGHD010000072.1, read on the forward strand.
CAAGACCCAAAAAGCGAAAATCACGCTACGGAACAGAGACGCGCCAGTTTGCCACTCGGTTAACGGTCTTTGCTCCCATTCTTTCGGGCAGGACATTCTGAGAAATGGACCAAGTTCATCATTTACATCGACCATCGTTAATTGTTAATCAATAAAATCTGCGGCCGAGATATTGATGTGACTAATTTCTTCAAACGTGGTAACTTCTCAGGCATGTCGTTGCGAGGAGGGCTCTTGCTCGCCTGCCCCGATTTTTTTTCGGGATCCCGACGCCTGTCCTGAGCCTGTCGAAGGGAAGCAATCTCCCGGTATGGGGAGACTGCTTCGGCAAAACAAAGAGCGCCTCGCAGCGACATGTTCCGAGGCTGAGTAGTTACCAAACGTGAAAGACATGTTTTTTTCATGATGGTTGGTAACTTGCGCTGTGCTTTTTAGGAGCGGTTAGTTGGGGTCTGTAGGAGTTGCCGTGATGAACCGCCAGTTCCGGCGACACTTGCACTGCCGCCCGCCAGCAGCGCAAGTGCTGGCGTAACAATCACGGCGATTCCCAGAGAGCCGTTAGTTATAATTGTTGGTTATATGTGGGTTTGGAGTAAAATCTCGGAACCGATTATAGCCCGAGTGTAGAAAACTCTTCATGCCCCAATCCGATCAAGGAATCAAGGACAACCGTTACACCCTCATCCCGCGCGCGGCGATATTTTTGCGGCGCGGCGACTCGTACCTGCTCCTCAAAGGCGCGCCGACGAAACGTCTGTGGGCGAATAAATACAACGGACTCGGCGGTCACGTGGAGAGAGGGGAGGATGTTCTTACCTCTGCCAAGCGCGAGTTGCTTGAAGAGACCGGTCTCGCCGCAGATTTGTGGCTGTGCGGCACAATCATTGTTGACGCGGGCGAGACGGGGATATGTTTGTTTATTTTCAGCGGAGAATCTATCGGCGGGGAATTGCGGGCTTCAAAAGAAGGATTAGCGGAGTGGGTTGAATTTGAGAGAATTGGAGAATTGGATGTTGTTGAAGATCTGCCGATTCTTCTGGGGAGAATTCATGGCATGAAGCGCGGCGATCCGCCGTTTTTTGCGCATTCGTTTTATGACGATGAGAAATTGGTTGTGGAGTTTGCGGGGTAAATCCCCTCTCCCTTTGGGAGAGGGTTTGGGTGAGGGCGTTAACTTCCCTTTTTCAACACGATCGTAAATGTGCTTCCCCTGCCGGGCGCGCTGGTCACGGTTAACTTTCCCTGATGCTGTTCGATGACTTGCTTCGTGATTGCGAGTCCCAGCCCGATGCCGCCAAAGAGATCGTTCTCATGTCGTTCAAGATGATAGAAACGATCAAAGACGCGCGACAACTTTTCTTTTTCGATTCCGATGCCGTGATCTTCCACCGCGAGCAGAACATCGTCGCCGCGCGCGCTCGGACGCACGATCACGTTTCCGCCTTGGGGGCTGAACTTGATGGCGTTGTCCACAAGAGCCGAGAGAGCCCGCTCGAGGGATTTAGAGTCGCCGAACACGTGAGGCAGGCTGAGGCTGGGGGTGAAGCGCAGGTTTACATTCCGCTCGACGGCTTTCGGCGCGTATGTTTCCGTCACGTTTTTTGCCACCGTATTTAAATCCACCGATTGAAATTCGGGGAGCACGAGGTCCATCTCTTGCAAGAACAGGATGTCGTTGACGAGGCTGACGATCTGCTGGACGTTGCGACTCACCGTTTCTATCCCAGTGGAGATCTGGTCGCCGCTCATCGCGCCTTTTTGCAACATTTGGAGATACCCGCTCGCCGCCATCAGCGGAGTCCGCAACTCGTGCGCGATGTTGGAGAGGAACTCGCGGCGGGCAAGGTCTTGTTCGGCAAGTTTTTGATACGCCTCGGCGAGTTCGCTCGCGCGCAAGCGGAGGTCGTCCACTGCTAACTGATCGTTCGAGCGCAGGCGGTTGCTGATCTCGCTGACCATCGCCATGGCGATACTGCTGGACGAATGTAGGACGCGGTCGAAGCCGGCCTTTTCGAGTTCGAGCGTGGTGAGCGCGGACTTTGCAGTGACAGTCGCGGCGCGTGGCGCGTTGTGGATGAGCGCCATCTCGCCGAAGAAGTCGCCAGGTCCGAGCGTTTTGAGCAGGCGCGCTTCAGTATTGTTGATGACCTTGCTTACCTCCGCTTCGCCTTCGAGGATCATGTAAAAACGATCCTCCACTGCATTTTCGCGGCATAAGACCGCGCCGGGCGCGTAGGCGTGAACCTGGCTGTTCTTGATCAATTCTTCGATCTCGTCTGGCTTGATACCGGGGAAGGCTCGCGGGATGATCTTCGATGGGGCGCGGAGATTGGTCATGGTGCGACGATTCTAGCACGACGGCGTTTTCATTTCACCGCCCCCATTCGAACTAAAAGGATATTGCAAGGATGGTTATGCAGGAGGCTACTTCCTTTGATAAAACGCAAGCAATGTTGTTCCGTACTTTCGCTCGTCGAACTTTTCGAGATTCCTAAGCGTGACCGTGTTGAACTTGAATTCGCGCGGCGCGATCTGCGCGATCACCCAGCCGTCGTCCGTGAGCCATTTGAGATTATCGTCCACGAGTTCCAGCGCTTTCACCCACATATCCTTGTATTGTGGGGGAGCGATGTAAATGTATTCAAATTGTCTATCAGGCGCGGAGGCGAGATACGCGAACGCGTCCGCGCGGCGGATTTCTGACTGCGCCGCGAATCCGCAATGCTCCACGTTGAACTTGATCGTGTCAATCGGCGCGCGGTTCGAATCCGTAAAGCGGATGGATGCCGCGCCCCGGCTCAACGCCTCAATTCCGACTGCCCCGGTGCCTGCGAACAAGTCCCACCAGTTGGAGTCGATCACATCGCTTGAAATGATGTTGAACAACGCTTCTTTGACGCGGTCTGTGATGGGGCGCGTGGTGTCGCCTTCCACCGATTTTAATTTACGACCTCGTGCTTTGCCAGAAATGACTCGTAGACTCATGGAATTTGTTTGACCTCGCAGAAGATCGCATCCCCCCGGCGGATTTGGATCACCGGTGGCGCATCTCGAAATATGGAACGGTCGTCGTTTGCGCGTGTGTTGACGAGAACGTAGTCGCCTGATTTTACCTCGCTCATTTCGTTGCGCAAATCGCGGACGATAGTGTTGCTCCCGGAATAATATTCGGCAATGTATGCCTCTCGCAGAACAAAGACATGCGCTGGTTTACTTAAACTTGCGTCCAATTTGTGCATCGCTTCTTTATAACAGGTGAGCCAGTATTCAGTTTCGTATTTGCGGAAGACTCTGCTCGTGCCGCCGACAAATGAATTGTAATACGCGTATTCGTAAGGGTGGAGTTGGATGATTCCATTGATGCCCGGAAAGAGAATCAGTAATACAAATCCAGCGCGTAGCCAAATTGGTAGCGCTACTCCGCCGATAAATTGCTCAAATACTTTCTCAAACACAAAGCCCGCAAAGATGAACACTGGCGGAAGGATGAAGAGGAAATGTCTCAATCCATCGTAGACGGCTGGTCGAAGGATAAGGACATAAGCCACGAGAATGATGAACCAACTCAGCGTCAACGCCAACGCGACGAATTCTTTTGGTTTTGATTTATATTTCCAAAACGCGATCAGAACTCCAGCCGCGAACAAAAACCATGTCGGTTCAGTGAGCGTTGACCACAGCATGAAGGGGAGGTAGCGGCGCGGCATGTCGTTGGCGCGGAAGATCTCGCCGTTGAACAAAACAGCCAATTGCGTCGGGTTGTCGGACATGAACTTGAGCGTTCCAAAAAGCCGCGTGATTGGATTTTCCCAAAGATAGGGCCAGGTGATTAGCATTACGGCGATGGCAATTACAAAATAAATCGCAAATGGTCGAAGAAAGGATTTCAACAACGGCGAGTCCGCTTTAGCGGGCTTTGTAGGAGCAGCCGCGGATTTCAATCCGCGGCGGGCAATGACGATGAAGCCGGTATACCCAAGCACGATCGCTCCCGCCAGCGGACCCAGCACGCGGATCGAAGTTGCGATTCCCAAACAGAACGCCGCGCTGAAAATTTTCCATAAATTTGTTTTCTCGTTTGCTTCAATATCATCCACCATCTCGAAGCCGAGACAAATCGAAGCGAGGAAGAAAACTAGAAAAGGCGGATCTTTCGGGTTGATGAAAGCATGTCCCCACAACAAAGGTTGATAGGAAAAAAATGCGCTTGCCGCGAGCGCGGCAGAAGGTTTCATCCAGCGCGTGGCTAGACGGTAGAGGAAATAAACTCCAAGTTGAAAAAAAATAAAATTGACGAGGTGCCAGGCTGAGGCGCGGTCAGAGCCGAGGTCTTCCAATCCGTACACAAAATTGCGCGCGAGAAAAAGGTAGGCGGGACCGCGCGTCTTGTGATCTTCCGCGCTGGGTCCGTATGAATTTTCGAGATCAAAATGTCCGCTGAGCCATTCGCGCGGTGAGTAAGCATAACCAAGCGCGTCGGCATAATCGTAAAAAAGCGGCTCGTCCCACGACAATCCGTAATCGCGAAAAACAAAAACGCCGATCAGTAAATTGACGGCGAGCAAGATGTAAATTGGTTTCTGGATGATTTTCCCAAGAAGGGATTTCATAGCAACGCGTTGCCGCCGGCGTCGAAGGCTTTGATTTCCGCTTTTACAGCCGGGGTGTTTGGATATTCGCTTTCGAGCAGACCCCAGATCATCGAGTCGCTCCAGTGATCGAGGAACGGTGTTTTCGCGCGGAGCGTGCCTTCGTGTGTGAAGCCGAGTTTGCGCGGCACCGCGGCAGACGCTGTATTGCGAGGATCGCAATGAATTTCGATTCGGTGAATATGGATGACTTCAAATGCAACCTTGATCAGCGCGGCAGTGGATTCGGTGACAAGCCCTTGATTCACAAAGTCTTTGTGAATCCAATATCCGATTTCCAATTCCCTTTCGCCAAGCCGCGTGTGTAATCCCGTTCCGCCAAGCAAGCGCGTTTCTTCGCGGTTGAAAATTCCATAGATGTAATCCTGTTGCAAATCGAATTTGCCGCGAAATTCAACAACGCGTTTTGCCTTCTGTTCGAACGGTTCGGGTTCATTGTGCGCCCACGGCATCCACGGTTTCAGATGCTCCACGCTATCGCGCACCGAGTCCGCGAGCAGCGTCGCGTCCGACGGCTGATAGCATCGCGCGACAAGCCGAGCTGTTTCGATTCGATAGACCGGGTTGGCAACTTTCGAATCGCTCATTTTCTTTTCGCGACTTTTTTCTTTGCGTGGTTTTTACCAAATTCGTTCAGCAACGCGTTCATTTCTTTTTCCTCGCCCGCCTGTCCTTTGAAATAATCGTTCATAAAATGCGAGCGGCGTAAACGCAGGGTCATCGGCGCCACCGCCCTCAAATCTTCCGGCGTGACTTCCGCGCGTCCATCTGCCGCGGTGTAGGCGCGCGCGGATTCGAACCAGGTGATCTCAGTGCGCAGTGAATCGATGCCCATTTTTTGGATGAGCGTGATGGCGGCTCTCGCCACCGCGTCTGGAATGGCGACTTTCCTGATCTGCTCGCGCGCGAGGCGGATCTCCGCCGCCGCCGCTTCCATCTCAGGTGCAAACTGGTTCGCCAACTGTCGCGGATTCGCCATGTACGCATGCACGCGGCGGTACGCCTCGAGTCGCTCGACAACATCCTCCAGCCCGCGCACAACAACCCGCAGTCCGAAGCGGTCCAAGATCTGCGGGCGTAGGCGCCCCTCTTCGGGATTCATCGAACCGATCAACACGAAGCGCGAGCGATACGTCGCCGCGACGGGTCCGCGCCGCACCGTGTAGGAGCCTTGCGCGGCGGCGTCCAGAATCGAATCGATAATATCGTCATTGAGTAAATTGATCTCATCGATGTATAACAAATTTTTATCTGCCTGCGCTAAAATTCCCCGTCGGATGCGCATCCGTTCGTGGAGCGCGGCGCGTTCGTCAATGCCGCCGACCACGTCTTCCAGCCGCGCGTTCAACGGCAGTTCGATCAAGCGGACGTTATCCGGCGCGGTAAGCGGTTTGCCCTCGGCATATTTCTTTGCGCAATCGGGGCAGACCGTATCAATGCCGCCCGCTTCAATATCCTCGGGAAGACAGCCGTATGCGCACAGGCTCCGCTCTACCTGGGGGAGAAGTTCCAGCAAACTTCGCACTGCCGTTGTCTTTGCCGTGCCGCGCGGACCGATCAACAAGATGCCGCCAATGTTGGGGTTAATCAAACCAAGCAGGAGCGCGAGTTTCATTTCCTGCTGACCCACGATGCCAAGAAACGGAAATGGAACCGCATCGCTGACCCGCCCATCGTCTGATTGGGCAGGTGGCAGGTTTTTCCCGGAGACATAGTCTACGAGTTCGCGCAGGCTTTTGAACGAATGCGCCACGCGTTCTTTTGGTTCGGAGTCAGGGGTGGTGGGAATGGATTCGCTCATTGCGACTCGCGGATTCTCTTTTCTTTCAAACGCCGTCCCTGCCGTTCTTTTGCCTGGGTTAGCGTATGAGTTTCTTCCGCGCTTTCCGCCATCAGTTGCGGAATTTCTGTCGGTTTGCCTTCGTCGTCGAGCGCCACGTAAACGAGATAGGCAGTGTTGGTGTGCGAGCGTTCGCTCGTAACCGGGTTTTCAGCATGGACGTTGACTTCCGCTTCCATGGAGGTGCGTCCCGTGTATGTGACCACCGCGTTGAACGTGACCAGGTCGCCGATCTTGATCGGTTCGCGGAAGGTCATCGAATCGATGGCGACCGTCACGACCTTGCATTGAGCGTGGCGCATACAGGCGAGCGCGCCGGCTTCGTCTGCCAGTTTCATGATCCAGCCGCCGTGGACGTTGCCCAGCAGGTTGGCTTGATCTGGGTGCATGAGTTGGGATAGGGTTACGCGTGATGCGCCGATGGGTTTGGAAGGGAGGGTCATGGTTGCAATTATATTCCCCATTCATAAACTTGTGCCAAGCCTTGTCGAAATATCGAAAGTCGCAAATTAATCCATATCCTGGCGCATTTCGCCGCTATCCAGGGTGTGGAGAAGTTCGGGGTTTTCAGTGAGAACGTCGATCATGCCATAGGATAGTTCCTGCATCATCGGGGCGAGCGGCACTTGCGCGGGCGGGGAGATGCGCTTGGGGTTGGGAGGGCAAGCCAGGCGGGGTTTGTCTGAATCGTCTGCCCGCCTGCGGACGATGCGCGGATCATTCGTCAATGAGCCAACGTGGTGGCCCATCACAGAATATACGTCGCGCTGGGGGGTAACCCACCCGATGTATTCGCCGCCGCGGTTAAAAATGTAGGGGTAAACGAGGAATGCGTCCGCCTCGCCTTGCGAGTTGTAGATGGGGATGATGCGTGTTTGAACCGGGGTTGCCATGATCACTCCACGTCATTATACGTCCAGTAGCGGTTCATAAAGTAATTCCAAAGCATTACAATTCCGATGGCGATGGCGAGCGTGGCGTTTTTTGCCAGCGTTTCCGGTGTGAACGAGGTGAGTATGCCGAGGGAGGAGAACAATCCCTCCATGGGCGGTTCGACATAATGGAGGATGGGAACGCGGATGGCGATCCCTGCCGCGTTGACCACGAAGAACATCCCCAGTTGTTGAAGGATGTGGCGCGAGCGCGATTCCGGATACGTCCAGTAGCGGTTGCCGGTGAAGTTGTTGGCTACCGCGCAGATGAATGAAACGGTCCCCGCGTAGACGAGCCGCATGGCGAACAGGCGGGTGAGCATGTTCATCACGCCGAAATCGACCAGCGAGCCGATGGCGCCTACGGTGGCGAATTTCAGAAAGCGGATGCGTTCGATGTTGTTGGTTTGGACGGTCATAGCCCCAGTTTGGATTTGAAATACGGAATGGTTTTGGCGATACCTTCCTCGAGCGAAACTTTCGGCTCCCACTGGAGGATGGCGCGGGCGCGGGTGATATCGGGGCGGCGTTGCTGTGGGTCGCGCGCGCTGCGCGCATCCTTGACGAAGGTGACGCCAGCCTTGTTGCCGGTGATCTTGTTGATGGCTTCGGCAAACTCGAGCAGGCTGATCTCGTGCTGGTTGCCGATGTTGACCGGTAAATGCTCGTCGGAATACAGCAACCGCACAATGCCGTCCACCAGGTCGTCCACGTAGCAGAATGAGCGGGTTTGTTTTCCTTCGCCGTACACGGTGAGGGGTTGCTCGAGCAACGCTTGTTTCAGCAGGTTCGGCAGGGCGCGCCCGTCCTCGAGATCCATGCGCGGACCGTAGGTGTTGAAGATGCGCACGATGCGCGTGTCTACGCCATGATAGCGATGATATGCCATGGTGATCGATTCGGCGAACCGTTTCGCTTCATCATACACGGCGCGCGGACCGACGGGATCCACGTTGCCGGTGTAATCCTCGGTTTGCGGATGAACAAGCGGATCGCCGTAAATTTCACTTGTGGACGCGATCAAGAATCGAGCGTTGTTGGCTTTCGCCACGCCGAGGCAGTTGTGCGTGCCAAGCGCGCCGGCTTTCATGGTCTGAATGGGGAGGTTGAAATACCCCGATGGCGATTGCGGGTTGGGGCTGGCTGGCGAAGCGAAGTGCATCACCGCGTCCACTTTGCCGGGGATGAAGATGTAGTTCGATACATCGTGCTTGTAAAATGAAAATTTTTCATTCCCCATCAAGTGGGCAAGGTTGCCCGGGTTGCCGGTGATGAAGTTATCCATCCCGACGACCTCATGACCGTCGGTGAGCAGGCGGTCGGTTAAATGTGAGCCGAGAAACCCCGCGGCTCCGGTGATCAAAATACGCATGTGTTATCTCCAATCGATTTTTGTGACCAGCCCATCGCCCGTCACTTGAAATGCCTGGTCGTTGCCGGTGTCCACCAGCCAAAGATTCCCCTGGTAGACAACCGCAAGGAAGTAGCCAGATTGCCCGTCGATTTGACCCGGCGCCCAGGCGGGGATTTGCGGCTCCAGCCCCGGCGCGTCAGTCGCGGGGAAAACGGTTCGCCGGTTGGAGCCATCGCGGTCCATGACGACGAGCCGGTAGCGGCTGGTCTCGCTTTGTTCGTGAAAGATGGCTTGCAGGTATGCCACTTGATATTGTCGTTCGCGCGAACTGGCTTGGGTTGGGGATGCGCTTGGGTAGGCGAACATGCCGGTCTGCAATGCGATATCGATGGTGGCGTCATTTTCAAACGAGGTGGCGCGGAGGTCAAAGAACGGCGAATCTTCAGCGTTCACTAGACTGGATGGGGGCGCATGAGTTACATAGTAAAGGGTTTTTCCATCGGCGCCCCACGATATGGACGGGAGCCATGCCCAATCGCTGTGTGTGTTGAGGGGGACGATGTCGATGAGCGGCTTGATGTATTTGCCGTCCAAATCCACCGTGCCGATGCCGTCTGGGCGGGCGTATGCCAGCCTGCCGTTGGATGAAAATGCGAACGTCATACCCCACCAGCCATATACGCCGCCGGCGTTCGCGTCCAGAATTTTTTTCTTTTCTCCGGTTGAGATGCTGTAACGCCAGAGGTCGTTATTTGCCTGCCAGCCCGGCGCGGTGGCTCGCGGTTCGACGGTCGTGTATGCGATGGAACTTGTGCCGGGGATCCAGTCGGCAAAGTGGACTACATTTGATACGCTGGTGGGGAAGGGCTTACTGCCGGGGTTGGTGCGAACCGCCCACAGGATGTTGATCTCTTTGGCGGCGGGTTTGGTGGATTTGCGCGTGTAAATGAGGTAATCGCCGCGCGGCGAGATGCGGAAGATGCGCCCATCGAGGTCGCCGGTGGTGACGAGGGGGAAGCGGTTGGCAGTGGAGGTGTCGATGATCCACGCGTTGCCGCCCGCGATGTAGGCGAGTTTGCCGGGGATGGGCAGGGGCGCGAAGGAGGTCTGCGCGCCGATCATCACGATCTCCGGTATTGCCTCCAGGAGAATCACGGATTTGACGATGGATTTACTGATCTCCAGGCCGTCTTCGAGCACGCGGCGATAGGTCACTTCTTGCGAGCCGTTCGCCCCGGCTTGCACGAGGCGCGTTTCACCTTCGGGTAATGACTCGTTGCGCACAACTTGTTTTTCAAAGGGGATGACTTGTTCTTCGGTTTCGAAGATTTCCTGCGCGCGGATGATGACTACCGCGTCTCCGTTGTTGAGCACGGTGTAGACCGGCGGCTCGGCGCGATCCAGGTTTCCGAACGCGATGCCGGCGGTTTGCAACGCCTGTTGCACGGTGCTTCCCGCGGGGATGTTGAAGGTTTGAGTCGCGCCGTCTACGGTGACGGAGATGGTCGCTTCTGGGCTGGCAAATTGCGGGGAGCGGCATCCATTCAGGAGGAGGGTAACGCTGAGGAGGAGAAGCAGACTACCCCTGAGTCGACGCGCTGGATTCATCGAGGCTTTTCGCGTGAGAAAGATGCGGCGCATTTTATCCGGTGTATAATCCACGCGCTATCGAATCTGCCCGACGATGGTCATGATGCCGTCGGTGATGGTGATGGTCTCGATGCGGATGCCTGTGGCGACGGGACCGAACGAACCGGTGTATGCCTCTTCGATGATGGCTGTGATCGTCTCGTTGATGCCTTCGGGCGCGGGGAACGGGCCAAAGTCTGCGGAGGCGATCTCGATCTTCGGCTTGCCCTCCGCGTCGACGCCGACGTTAACAATGATGCCGATATTGGCGGCGAACATGCCTTGCTGGGTTTTACCGTAAATTTTCATTTGCCCATCGCGCAGGTACACTTGCGGGTCGGTGATGAGCGGCGTTGAATTTTCTTGTTGCAGGCTCGGGTCGCTTTGCAGGCGCAAGGCAAGGTAGGATGTGATCTGCGGTTCTGTAATGGTCATGGTGACCACGCCGCTGACCAAACCGTCCTCGATGGATTTTTTGATGCCATCTTGCAGGCTTTGCGCGGCTTCCGTCGAAACCGGGATGGGTGTGAGGTCTGAGTAATCGGGTCCGCCGGTGTAGAATGTGCAGGCAAGCGAGGCGAGGATGAGCGAGACAAAAAAGAGGCTGGACTTATTGGGTTTCATGATTGCGTATTCCGTGCCGCGCGTTTCGTGAAGTTGTAAATCGTAAATCGAAGGGTATTATAGCATGAGCATTTCTGAGGCTTCTCCGGCGCAAAATTCCGAAATTGAATTGTCACTTTCAGCAAAACTGGAGGCGTTGTTGTTCGTTTCGGGCGAACCTGTGGCGACCGCGCAATTGGCGGCGGCGCTGGATGTCGCCCCTTCAGTCATCGAGCGCGGACTCAACGAACTGGACGCGTCGCTCTCCAGCCGAGGCTTGCGCCTCCAGCGGAACGCCGGGCGCTCGCAGTTGACGACCGCGCCCCAGCTCGCCGAACTCGTGGAGCATTTCCTCGGGCTTGAAGCGACGTCTCATCTCAGCCGCGCCGCGCTGGAGACTTTGGCGATCATCGCCTACCAGCAACCGGTCACGCGCCCGCAGATCGATTCGATCCGCGGTGTGAACAGCGACAGCATGATGAAGAGTCTCCTGCACAAGAATCTGATCCTCGAATCGGGTCGCGCCGATGGACCCGGACGCCCGATCCTCTATTCCACCACGCCCGAATTTTTACAGCACTTTGGCTTGAACTCGATCCTCGAAATGCCTCCACTGGCGGCGCCCGAGGAGGCAGAGTCGAAGCAGGATGAGTTATTGAAGGGGTAGTGAGTAGACTCGATCGCAAATAAAAATGGGGTCACAGAAAACGCTGACTACCGCTGATTTGAAAAGGTAAAATCTGCGTAACTACTCAGCCTCGGAACATGTCGCTGCGAGGCGCTCTTGGTTTTGTCGAAGCAGTCTGCCAATACCGGGAGATTGCTTCCCTTCGACAGGCTCAGGACAGGCGTCGGGACCCCGAAAAAACATCGGGGCAGGCGAGCAAGAGCCCTCCTTGCAACGACATGCCTGAGCAGTTACAAATCTGCGCGAATCAGCGTTCATTTTAATTTTGGATTTCTGACGCGTTATCTCAAATAACTTCCCGCGCTCACGAAAATACCCTTCAGAAATTTCACTTCTTCAATATCGTCCACATATACGCCGTTGCGCGAACGCGACGAGTGGATCATCTTCGCGCCGCCGAGGCTCATGCCCACGTGCGAAATCTCGCGCCCTTCCCCTTCGCCAAAGAAGAACAAATCACCAAGTTGATACGGCGCTTCGACTGGGTTCGCGGCGTCGCACTGCATATCGGCATCGCGCGGAATTTCGATTCCCACCCAGCGGTGAAGCA
>CASGHD010000073.1 GCA_949319575.1 uncultured Anaerolineales bacterium
TTCCACGCTTGGGTCGTCGTGAATCAGTGCGTTGACCTGCTGTCCCTGCCACTCAATTGTTTCGATATGATAAAACGCGGGGTTATAACTCTCGTGGTCGGCGGGGTTGATATCCAGCGTGGTCATGATGTTTTGCACTTCCTGCACCACCCCCCACTCGTCCCCGTCCCACACGAGCGTCTGCCCATCTTTTGTGATTATTTGTGTCTCCCCATCTGGATTTATGATCTCCTCTGCCCACAACAGTTGCCCGTCCACGAGCACAAAATGCTCGCCTCCCATTTGATATAGGGCTACGCTACCCTCTACTCTCGTCGCCTCCCCCCACTCCGTCGTATCAGCATCAAAGACAAATAGTCCCGCCTCCGTCTCTGCCCACAGGGTATCACTGCTTGGGGTATAGCGCAGTTCCTCGTCACTCGCCTGCCGCTCTGCCCCGTCAGCGTCAAAGATCAATACATTCCCCTCACCTTCTTGCCCCGCAAGCTCGCCGTAATAGCGCCCCCACCCTTTGCCAACCAGTAGCGCGGTAGGTCCAGTCAGCGACGACTCCCATTTGCCCTCTGCGCTCTGCCACTCTGGCGCATCCTCTGGGTACACGTCGCTCACTGCGGGCATATAGCCTGCTATCTCTCCCTCATTATCCATCTGCAACCACACGAGCGCGCCAGGAGTATCAGGGTGGAAGCTAATGGCTTGCAAACACGTCATCCCCTCTGGGCATGCAACCGTGGTGCGGACGTAGCGTACGACCGAGCCGTCGGGTGATTCGTAGCGCGTGATACCCTGATCATCGGTCTCACCTACACGATCGAGAGGATCTTGCGCATCTGGATCCCCTATTTGGTCCAGTGTTGGCGCGTAGGTCAAGCCCGATAAAGAGTCATGGTACGCCACTGCGTCTGTCGTGATATTCTCTGTGGCGCGCACAACTTCTGCAAAACCGTGGTGAGTCAGCGTGTCAGACTGATCGACTGTCAGTGCGATAGACGCCAGTCCAGTGGGCCATCCCAGGTTCTCGACTGCCCCCCAAAAAGAAGGAGGCGGGGCATAATGAGCAAAATCCTCCCCTGCCATCTGTGCCCAATCCTGTAGCGAACTACTTATCGGCACGATCAGAGCTTCTGCAGGTTGAGCTGTATCCACAGGAACCTGACCTGCTGTAGAAGGTTCATCAGTATCAAGATCAAGAGTTGGCATGGGAGGCGGCCCATCAGGAGTTGGCGCACAGCCTGCCAACAAAACAATGCCAAACAGCATTGATGTAAGGAAAATGGCAATGAATATGGTGGTCAATGAGCGTGACATAAAGCATCTCCGCAAGAGCGATTTCCTCATCCAATTTACGAATTACCAATTACGCTTTAAAATCCCTCGCATGGACATTGAATCCCAATACAACAAAGCCCTCGATTATCTCTACTCGTTCGTGGATTATAGCCTGAAACATTCCTCCGAACTTGCAAAGGCGGAGTTTAACCTTGACCGCATGTTCGCGTTGATGAAGGAACTTGGCGACCCGCAAAACAAATATCCCATCATCCACGTGGCGGGGACGAAGGGTAAAGGCTCAGTTTCGGCGCTTTGCGCCTCAGGTTTGAAGGTTGCAGGTTTTAAGGTTGGGCTGTACACATCGCCTCATTTGCTGGATTTCTGCGAACGGATTCAAATCAACGGCGAGCCGACCTCGCGCGAGTTGATGGTTGAATTGGTGGAGGAGATCAAACCTGCTGTTGCGATGATTCCCAAACTCACGACGTTTGAAATCACAACTGCGCTTGGGTTTCTCGCGTTTGCCAAGCAGGGATGCAACGCGGCGGTGATCGAGGTCGGCTTGGGCGGGCGGCTGGACGCGACGAACATCGTCACGCCGAAGGTTTCGGTGATTACTTCATTATCTTATGATCACCTGGCTGTGTTGGGAGACACTCTCGCAAAGATCGCGGGGGAGAAGGCAGGCATTATCAAGCGCGGTGTGCCGGTGGTCTCCTCTTCTCAAAAGGACGAATCCCTCGATGTTTTGGAGCGCGTAGCCAAACTGGAAGGATGCGAATTCACACTCGTTGGTAATGATATAAAGTTTGAAAAGATCAACTCATCATTGGATGGACAATCACTTCGCCTCATTGATAACCTTCGACCTTCGACCCTTCGACACGGTGAGCGAGAGACGAACCGTCAGGGTAACGCTTTCCACTTTCCACTTTCCAACGAAACTAACTCTCTCGAAATCACAATACCTCTCCTCGGCTCCCACCAACTCGAAAACGCCGCCACCGCCTACGCCGCGCTCAAAGCCAGCGGACTTGAAGTCTCAGACGAGGCGATTCAAAAAGGATTCGCGCAAGTGAAGTGGCGCGGACGTTTTGAAATCGCGCGGCGGGATCCGCCTGTGATTTTTGACTCGGCGCACAATCAGGATTCGTTCGCTAGGTTGAGTGAGACGCTTGAAGAATATTTCCCAAACCAGCAAGCCTATCTCATCTTCGGCGCGTCGGAGGATAAGCATATCCTCGATATGTTCGCCGAGATGAAGACGAAGATCAAGCGGCTCATCGTCACGCGCGCCGACCATCCGCGGGCGCGGGAGGTGGAGAAAATCATCCTATTGGCGAGGCAGGCTGAAATTGAGAATGAAGCGGCGACTCCCGTTGAGTCCGCGTTGGCGCGGGCGTTGGAGTTATCCGCAAATGATGGTAGCATTGTCCTCTCCGCTGGGAGCATGTTTGTTACGGCGGAAGTTATGAAGGCTTGGAAGAACATCCTTGCGAAGGTTCTTAAACCTTCGCAAGGATCGAGGAATACATGAGTCACCCAAAAGATTGGACTGAAGAAGAAAATTTTGATCTCACTCTTTCGCAGCGCACGGAGGAGTTGTATCGTATTGCGAATCGCGAGGCGGATGCGGATGGCATGATCGAAGCCGCGGTGTTGCCGTTGCGCGATCTGGTTGTGTTTCCGCGCATGGTCTCGCCGATTTTTATCGGACGCGAATCGTCATTGCTCGCGGTGGAAGAGGCTCAGCGCAAAGGGCAGACCGTGATCGGGCTGACGCAAAGCGACGCGGACATTGACAACCCCGGCGCGGCGGATTTTCTGCCCGTCGGCGTGGAGATGGCGGTGGGGCGTTTGCTCGCCATGCCAGACGGCTCGCACTCCGCGCTTGTGCAGGGACGCCGCCGCGTGGAAGTTGTGGAGGTCGTCCGTAGCGTGCCGTATTTGAAAGTGCGAGCCCGCGTCGTTTCGGAACCTCAAACTGGCGACCGCCAAACGAGCGCGCTCATGCGTTCGGCTTTGGATCTCTTCGATCGCTGCGTGCAGTTGGATCGTTCGATTCCCGAAGAGGCGCATTTGTTTGCGATGAATATTTCCGAGCCAGGCTGGCTGGCGGACATGCTCGCTACGTCGCTGTCGTTGAATTACGAGGCGAAGCAAAGCCTGTTGATGCTGCTCGACGTGCGCGGACGATTACAGGCGTTGAATAAAATTCTCGCGCAAGAAGTTGACGTGCTTGAACTCGAGGATGAAATCCACTCGAAGGTGCAAAGCGAGGTGGATAAAAGTCAGCGCGAGTTTTACTTGCGCGAGCAGATGCGTCAGATTCAAAACGAGTTGGGCGAAGGCGACATTTTCACACGCGACGCGAATGACTTGAAGAAACGACTCGAAGCCGCGAGTCTTCCCGAGGAAGCGAAGATGGTCGCGTTGAAAGAATTGGAACGCTTGAATCAAATGCCGCCGATGGCGCCCGAAGTGGGAATCATCCGCACATACATTGATTGGATACTGGAATTGCCGTGGTCGAATTTCTCGCCCGATAATTTGGATGTGAAGAACGCGGCGAAGACATTGGAACGCGATCACTACGGATTGAAAAAAGCAAAAGAGAGAATTCTCGAATACATAGCCGTCCGTTCGTTGAAGCCAAAGAAAGAACGCCAACCAATTTTGTGTTTCGTTGGACCTCCCGGCGTTGGCAAAACTTCGCTTGGACGATCCATTGCTGAAGCGCTCGAACGAAAATTCGTGCGCGTGTCCCTCGGCGGCGTGCGTGACGAAGCCGAGATACGCGGTCATCGCCGCACGTACATCGGCGCGCTGCCCGGCAGAATCATCCAAACCATGAAGCGGGCGGGGACGTCGAATCCGCTGTTCATGTTGGATGAGATTGACAAGCTGTATTCCGATTTTCGCGGCGATCCCGCCTCGGCGATGCTCGAAGTGTTAGACCCCGAACAGAACAACACGTTCAGCGATCATTACCTCGAATTGCCGTTTGATCTGTCGAAGGTCATGTTCGTCACAACCGCGAACTCACTCGGAAGTATTCCTTCTCCGTTGTTGGATCGCATGGAAGTGATCGAATTCCCCGGCTACATCGAAGAGGAAAAACTCGAAATTGCGAATCGCTATTTGATTCCGCGTCAGGTGGAAGAGAATGGCGTCGAAGAACTAAATCTCACATTTGAACCTGACGCGGTGCGGAAAATTATCCGCGAATACACATACGAAGCGGGCGTCCGCAATTTGGAGCGCGAGATCGGAAAAGTCTGCCGCAAGGTCGCGCGCATGAAAGCGGAGGGGAAGAAGTTTGAGTCGGTCATCAAAGCCGATTCGATTGAAAAGTATTTGGGTCCGCAACAAGTCTTCCAACCCGAAGCCGAACGCTCAGATGAAGTCGGCGTGGTGACGAGTCTCGCATGGACGGAGAACGGCGGCGAGATCATGCCTGTCGAGGTCGCGGTTCTCGAGGGCAAAGGCGGATTGCAAATGACGGGTCAAATGGGCGACGTGATGCAAGAGTCGGGTCAAGCCGCGTTGACGTATATCAAATCGCGCGCGGCGGAATTAAAGATTGAACTGGACGTGTTCGAGCGCATGGACATCCACGTCCACATGCCCGAAGGCGCGATTCCGAAAGATGGACCCTCCGCTGGAATCACCATGGCGACCGCGATCATCTCCGCGCTGACGGGGCGTCCCGTGTTCAAACACGTCGGCATGACCGGCGAGATCACCTTGCGCGGACGCATCCTTCCCATCGGCGGCGTGCGCGAAAAAGTGTTAGCCGCCCATCGCGCTGGGTTGAAGACAGTCCTTCTGCCCGAAAAGAATATGAAGGATTTAACCGAACTTCCGAAGACGGCGAGATCGGAATTGAAGATCATCCCCGTTAAAAACATGGACGATGTGTTGCAGGTCGCGCTAGGCAAGGATGCAGTGATCGAACCGCCAAGACCGAAGAAGCAGAGCAAGGAAGAGACTCAAGAAGAGAGTGAATAAAAAGTACGCAGTACGCAATACGCAGTAACCACGTATTGCGTACTGCGTATTGCGTAGTGAACCATGCCCATCTCCCTCAAAAACAAAGTAGTCCTCATCACCGGCGCGTCGTCTGGATTCGGCGCGGATGCCGCGAAACTTTTTGCCGCAGAAGGATGCAGAGTCATCCTCACCGCTCGCCGACTCGACCGACTGCAAACCCTCGCGGCAGAAATTCAAAGCAAGGGCGGCGAAGCGCTTGCCATCCCTGTGGATGTTGCCGAGCGCGCCGAAGTTGACGTGATGGTGCAAACCGCGCTCGATCTCTATCGCAACATAGATATTCTCTTCAACAACGCGGGCTACGGCGCCGTCAACTGGTTCGAGAATCTCAAACCCGAACGCGATATCGAAACGCTGATCAAGGTCAACCTCATCGGCACGATGCTCGTCACGCGCGCCGTCCTGCCGCACATGCTCGAACGCGGCGAAGGTCACGTCATCAACATGGCGTCGGTGGCGGGGCTGATCGCCGCGCCAACGATCACATCGTATGCCGCCGGCAAATATGGTGTCCGCGCGTTTACCGACTCACTTCGCCGCGAGGTGAGTCACCTCGGCATAAAAGTTTCTGGCATTTATCCCGGTCCCGCAGTCACAGAGTTCGGTGAAAAACTCGAACGAACGAAATCGCGCGAAACGATCAAGCGAATCAAATACCCACACATGTCTTCTGAATATGTCGCGCAACGCGTGGTGGCTGTCGCCAAAC
>CASGHD010000074.1 GCA_949319575.1 uncultured Anaerolineales bacterium
CGTCAAAAAACTGAAGCCTTCAAAAAAGACTACTATCAACATCGCTCGGGAGTGGAAGGCTCATTGTCTGCATTTTTACAGGTTGCGCCGCTAACATGAAACGGACATCAGCCTGGCTCGCTGGACATCGTCCCCAAGCCCGACACAAACAGAGTTGGTCTTTGACACGCGCCTAAATCGTGACATCGGTTCTTGCTCTGACCACTTATCCTATTCCCAGTTTGCCAACAGTATTTCTCATTATCGCTTGACAAAATCTTTTGTTGTACACGGATCGCAGGGACAACACGAGGCTCTCCGTGAAAAACGAAAAAAATCCGTCAGTTCCGAGAAATCCGTGTACTACAGAGTCGGCAATCTAAACTTTGAGAAAGCCATGGATCCTCAAACCTGGGGCATTGTCATTTCTGAGACCCCTCGTTATAATGTCAGTCCTTCGGGCGGGTAGCTCAGTTGGTTAGAGCACTGCTTTGACATAGCAGAGGTCGTAGGTTCGAGCCCTATCTCGCCCACAGTGCAAGTAGACAGGGAAACAAGTAGACAAGTAAATAGAAACGCGATGACCGAGACGAGTACGTGGTCAAGTCCCTGACAGGGAGAAGAGAACGATGATTGAGAGTCTCTTCAAGGGAACATCACAGAAAACCACTCGCGAGCGTTGAGTTGAACGTAGGGATGAGGCTTGCCCTCATCCATGCAAGTAAGCGAAACGGGTTGCTCCGTTAGAAGCTGAAGAGATGAGTCGTGAGACCTCACAGGTCTCTGAGACCTGTGAGGTCTGGTTGGCTCAAATCGGGTGGAACCGCGTGAATCAAATTCTCGCCCCGTGTGTGGGCGAGTTTTGTTTTAATTCGCCCTACTCGTAACGCGACATTCATGTCGCCTGCACTTGCGAGATAAATCTCGCATTACAAATATCGAAAAGGAGGTCGCCATGACCAGCAACACTCAATGGCGGCTCGGAGGATTTGCTACGGCTTCCCTCTGAGACGCGAGAATGTCCACGAAGCAGTAGCAAACCCGCATGTCATTCTGAGCCGCACAGCGGCGAAGAATCTCCAATTCTGCGAGGAGACTCTTCTCCTTCGACACTCAGGGTCAGAGTGACACATGAAATAGAAAGGAAGCAAAAATGTCGCAACAAGTTCAAGAAAAATATGAAGAGTCCAATCTGTACAAGATCCGTCATTCCGCCGCGCACGTGATGGCGCAGGCGGTGATGGAAATGTTCCCCGATGGGAAGGTGACGATCGGTCCGCCAGTGGAGAATGGGTTCTATTACGATTTCGATCTGCCGCGCAACCTCACGCCCGAAGATTTGGAAGCCATTGAAAAACGGATGCGTGGAATCGTGCAGGGCAAACACGAATTCAAGAAAAGAGTCGTTTCAGCGGAAGAGGCGCGTCAGATTTTTGCGAACCAGCCTTACAAGTTGGAGTTGATCGAGGGACTCGAAAAAGGCGGACTCGACGAATATGGGAATCCGCTCAAAGAAAAGCCTGAGATTTCGATCTATCAGCAAGACACGTTCGTTGATCTGTGCCGCGGTCCGCATGTGGCGAACACGAAAGAGATCAAGCAGGACGCGTTCAAGTTGATGTCTATTGCGGGCGCGTATTGGCGCGGCGATGAAAACAACAAGATGCTTCAACGCGTCTATGGCACGGCGTGGGAAAGTAAGAAACAGCTCGAAGAATATCTGAACCAACTCGAAGAGGCGAAGAAGCGGGATCATCGCAAACTCGGCAAAGAGTTGGAGATTTTCATCTTCGACGAGGAAGTCGGTCCCGGTCTGCCGTTGTGGCTTCCTAATGGCGGCATCCTGATTGAAGAGTTGGAAAAACTCGCCAAAGAAATGGAAGAAGCGGCTGGTTATTCCCGCGTGCGCACGCCCAACCTGACAAAAGAAGATTTATTTTTACGTTCTGGTCACTTGCCGTATTACGCCGAGAGCATGTACCCGCCGATGGAACTCGAAGGCGTGAAGTATTACGTCAAGCCGATGAACTGCCCAATGCACCATAAAATTTTCGGCTCAAAGGGACGCTCCTACCGCGACCTGCCGATTCGTTTAGCGGAATATGGGACGTGCTACCGCTACGAGAAATCGGGCGAACTGTTCGGCTTGATGCGCGTGCGCTCGATGCAAATGAACGACGCGCACATCTACGTTACGGAGGATCAATTCGAAAAAGAATTCCTCGCCGTGATTGACCTGTACCTCAAATACTTCGATCTCTTCGGCATCGAAAAATATGTCATGCGCTTTTCGAAGCACGCCAAGTCGGGTCTCGGCAAAAAATATGTGGACAACGAACGCCTGTGGATCAAGACAGAGGATATGGTGCGCCGCGCGATGCAAAACGGTAACGTGCCATACGTGGAAGCCGAGGATGAAGCCGCGTTCTACGGTCCCAAAATTGACGTGCAGATCTGGAGCGTGATCGGGCGCGAGTTTTCGCTCGCCACGAATCAAGTGGACTTCGCCCAGCCCGCCCGCTTCGACTTGAAGTTCACGAACAGCGAAGGTCACGATGAAATGCCGCTGTGCATCCACCGCGCGCCGCTTTCGACGCACGAGCGCATGATCGGCTTCCTGCTGGAGCATTACGCGGGCAACTTCCCTGTGTGGCTATCGCCTGAGCAAGTGCGCGTCATCTCCATCACGGATGAGCAGAACGAATACGCCGAAGGAATCGCCAAACAACTCCGTGAGAACGGCGTCCGCGCCCATGCGGATTTGTCGTCGCAACGTATGAATGCCAAGATCCGCGCGGCGCAGTTGATGAAAGCGCCATACATGCTCGTGGTTGGTAAGAACGAGATGGAAGCGGGACAGGTTTCACTGCGCGTGAGGGATGGAAGCCAGCAGAACAATATTCCGCTGGGCGAGTTTGAGGCGAGGGTGAAAGATAAGATTGCGAGAAGGGCGAAGGAGTTGTGAAAGGCAGAGACTGGAGACTAGAGAATTAGAGAACCTGTCCTGAGCCTGTCGAAGGGTTGGCGGAGGGTTGAAAGGCTCTCCGCCTGTTTTGAAGGCTACGATTCGTTGACGATTCCCCAACGGGCGTGGTATCATTCGCCAACCAAAAACCAGCCGATGGCTGGATTTATCGTGTAATAGGAGAAGCATATCAGCGCCGCAGAATTTCGAGTTAATGAGGGCATTCGGGTTCCCGAAGTCCGTTTGATCGGTCCCAACGGCGAGAACGTTGGGGTTGTTTCGATGAAGCAGGCTTTGCAAATTGCCCGCGATGCCGAGATGGATGTTGTTGAAGTTTCGCCCAACGCCGCTCCCCCCGTTTGCCGCGTGATGGATTTTGGCAAGTTCATTTACGAGCGCGCCAAAAAGGAAAAAGAAGCAAAAAAAGCGCAGACGAAGATCGAGGTCAAGGAAATTCGCCTGCGCCCCAAGACCAACGAAGCCCATCGCGGTTTCAAAGTGGACGATGCCCGCCGCTGGCTCTTAGCGGGGAACAAAGTGCGGGTGACGATCAAGTTCCGCGGACGCGAAATGGATTACCCCGAGATCGCGCTCGAAGACTTGAAAGAGATCGCCGCGGCTCTCGCGGACGTCAGCGTGGTGGAGGCGTCGCCTCAAATGGAAGGGCGAACGATGCTCGTGGTGCTGGCTCCCAATAAGGGTGTGGCGAAAAAGAAAGAGAAGGCGGAGCAAGCCTCCCCTGAGAAAGAAGCGTCCGAAGCGCGGACTTAAGTCCGCAATCCTGGAAAAGGTCCGCGGGCGAAAGTCTTGTCCGCGGTTTTTATTGCAAATTTTTGAAAGGAGATATAGCGAATGCCTCGCAAAGCAAAGGCTAAAGGTAAGTTGAAACTCAAGACCCACAAGGCGACGTCGAAGCGTTTTCGTCTGACGGGTTCGGGCAAACTTGTGCGCACCAAAGGCGGCAAGAGTCACTTGCGCCGAAACACGTCGAAACGCTCGAAGGCGCAGTTGTCTGAGATGCAGGACGTGAAGGGTCGCAAGATCATCAAACGCATCAAGCGCCTTGCGCCGAACATGAAATAGAGCCATGTTTGCCGCAGAGACAGAGAGTCACAGAGAATTATTTTTTCTCAGTGTCTCTGAGACTCTGTGGCTAAGAAATGGTTTCGTCGTATCCAATTTTTTAGTTGCGGCTTTCGGGTGTATACAACTGGCATAACATGCCGACGCCCGCGGGTTTGCAGGAGAGTAGAACATGAGAGTTAAAGGCGGACCTCAGGGTCACAGACGTCATAAGAAGATTTTGAAAATCACGAAGGGACAGCGCGGCGCGAAGAACCGCCTGTTCAAGCGAGCCAACGAGGCGATGCTCAAAAGCCTGTGGTACGCGACCCGTGATCGCCGCGTGCGCAAGCGCGACCTGCGCAAGTTGTGGATCGCCCGCATCAACGCCGCGGCTCGCCTCAACGGAACCACGTACAGCAAGTTGGTGGCGCTGTTGAAGAAGGCGAACATCGAGCTCAACCGCAAGATGTTATCGGATATGGCAATCCGCGACCCGCAGGCATTTGCCGCAGTGGTTGCGACAGCGAAATAAATTTTGTAGAGCGAGATTAATCTCGCTCTACTTTTTTTAAACGCGAAGTACGCAAATGTGCGAATGACGCGAATGAAATTTATTCGCGTTGAGAGAACGGGGTAAAATATTTACATGAACATCGTTTTGGTCGAGCGCGTTCTTCCCACAGGTCAAACAATTCAAATCGCGCAAGGCGATATCACCACCGAAAAAGTGGATGCCATTGTCAACGCGGCGAATGAACATCTTCAACACGGAGGCGGAGTCGCGTGGGCGATCTCGAAAAAAGGCGGAGACGCGATTCAATCCGAATCGGACGACTGGATCCGCCAGCGCGGACTTGTCTCGCACTCGCATCCCGCGTGGACCTCGGGCGGGCTCTTGCCTGCGAGATTCGTGATCCACGCTGTCGGTCCCGTGTGGGGGGATGGCGACGAAGACAATAAATTATCCGATGCCGTGACAGGTTCTCTGCGCGTCGCGGACGAGTTGAAGTGTTCTTCGATTGCAATGCCTGCCATTTCAACGGGCATCTTCGGTTTTCCGAAGGATCGCGCGGCGGGGATTATTTTTTCGGCAATCGAAAAGTATTTTTCAGAAAACGAGTCGATGCTCAAAATCGTAAAACTGGTTTTGTTCGATAAAGCGACTGTGGATATTTTTATCAAATCATGGAAAGACAAGTGGGCGGATAAACCGTGATCACATCCAATCAAAACTCAAAAATTAAACTTGTCCGTTCGTTGATGGGACGCGCCAAGGAACGCCGCGAGGCGGGGATGTTTGTGGTTGAAGGCGTACGATTGGTGGAGGAAGCGGTAAAAGGAGATTGGAGACTGGAGACTGTTTTATACGATGGCTCGTTGAGCGAGAGAGGGAAGTCGCAGGTCGAAAGTCTAAAGTCAAAAGGTGTTGAAGTGGAGGAAATTTCAACAGACTTGATGAAATCCCTCAGCGAGACCGAAACTCCACAAGGAATTCTCGCAATTCTCCAATTCTCCCAATTACCAATTACTAATTACTTGAATTTTATTTTGACCCCCGATCAAATCCGCGACCCCGGGAATCTCGGCACATTGCTCCGCTCCGCCGCGGCGACGGGTGTGCAGGCAGTCTTGATTCCCCCCGAAACGACAGATGCCTTCGCGCCGAAAGTTTTACGGGCTGGCATGGGCGCGCATTTCCGCGTGCCGATTCGTGAGATGGGGTGGGAGGAAATCAGTGAAGTTTGCAGGTTGTCAAGTTTGCAGGTTTTGGTTGCGGATATGGACGGAA
Source organism: uncultured Anaerolineales bacterium (assembly GCA_949319575.1). Classification (GTDB taxonomy): domain Bacteria; phylum Chloroflexota; class Anaerolineae; order Anaerolineales; family Villigracilaceae; genus Defluviilinea. The sequence goes on from CASGHD010000074.1 coordinate 5,799, forward strand.
AGTCTTGTTGGGAAAGTGATCTTCGTCAGCCGTTGGCGCTGATCGTCGGCGGCGAAGCGGAGGGAGCGAGTGAGCAAGCGCGCAAGTTGGCGAATGAGCAAATCAGTATACCGATGGCGGGAAATGTCGAGTCGCTGAATGCGGGCGTGGCGGGATCGGTGTTGATGTTTGAGGTGGTGAGGCAGAGAAAATAATAAACTCGTTGGTCGAGTAGGGCGAAGCCCGTATCGAGACCAACACGCCACATGCAAACAGAAAATATCTTGAAAACCTGTGGTCTCGATACGTCCCGCGACGAGCATCGCGGGACTACTCGACCACCGAGTAGAATTGAAATTATGAAAATCCGCTCAATCACTTACTTCTGCAACCCCAAATATCCGCTCGAGGAAAAAATCCTGCACAAGGCGGGGAAGTTTCTCGCGGAGGCGAAGTCCGCGTACGAGGCGGCGGGGTATGAAGTGCAGACTGTCCGAGTGGCGACGATTCCGTTCCCGAAGTTGCTGGGCGAGGAACACATCAACAAATTGCTGGAGTTGACGAATCAGATCGCGGGAATTGTTGAAGCGCTCAACATTGGCTATGCTTCATTGGGACCCGCGCTGCCCGAATCCCCGCGCAGTTATGAAGTGATCCCCGACGCGATCTTCATCTCGAAAAATGTTTTCTTCAGTGGCGTGATGGCGGACAAAACGCGCGGACTGAATCTCGCCGCGATCCGCGCGTGCGCGGATGTGATTGTGAGATGCGCGCAGATCGAAGCGAACGGATTCGCCAACCTGCAATTCGCCGCGCTGGCAAACGTCCTTGCGGGCGCGGCGTTCTTCCCCGCCGCGTATCACGACAAAGATAAACCTACGTTCGCCATCGCAACCGAGTCCGCGGATTTGGCGGTGCAAGCATTTGAAAATGCAAAGACCATCGAAGAGGGACGAAATAATTTAATCAGCGAGATCGAAAAGCACGGAAAGAAACTCGCCAAAATCTCCAATTCTCTAATCTCTAATTCTCCAAGATTTTTAGGCATAGACTTCTCCCTCGCTCCCTTCCCCGACGACGCGCACTCGCTCGGCAACGCGGTCGAAAAAATGGGAATTCCCAAAATCGGACTGCACGGTTCGCTCGCCGCCGCCGCCATCCTCACCGAAGCCGTTGACCGCGCGGACTTCCCTCACACCGGCTTCAGCGGATTCATGCAACCCGTGTTGGAAGATTCTGTCCTTGCGAAACGCGCCGCGGAAGGGACGCTCACGATCAAAGACGCGTTGCTCTATTCGGCTGTATGCGGAACGGGACTGGATACGATTCCACTGGCGGGAGATACAACCGCCGAACAACTCGTGCCGTTGCTTCTCGATCTTTCTGCATTGGCATTGCGGCTCGATAAACCTCTTACCGCGCGGCTGATGCCCATCCCCGGCAAGAAAGCGGGGGATGAGACGAGTTTCGATTTTGGATTCTTTGCCAACAGCAAAGTGATGAGCTTGGAAAGCGAACAATTGAAAGCGCCATTTAATAGTTCGGAAACTTTCGAGATCAAGAAGAGATAACTGAGGAAGATATGCAAAAGATAGTTGCCGGTCTTTTTATTTCCGTATGCTTGCTGACATCCTGCGCCGCGCCGACGCCGCACGCGACGATCACTCCTCAGACTTCAGAAGTCTCCGAGACTTCCGAAGTCTTGACTCCAACCTCAACCCAAACACCCGCCTCAACGCCGACCAACACCGTTACGCCTGAAAAGTGGAGCGGCGATTTGACCCAAGAGCAATACTGGCTCAACCCCGACGGCACAGTAAAGCCTGGCGAAGTGATCCCCGCGGGGTGCCTGCAGTCTGAGGGCAAGGATCATTGCATCCTCAACCCCGAGGCTTCGCCTGCGGTCTATGAGGGACTCTTGAAAATGATCTTTAATGTGACGGCGAGCTTTGGCGGCAACCCTGGGGGATACTGGGACAAGACAGGCGAGTGGGCAGAGAGAGAGGCGGATCTAGCGATAGCCGCGGACAAGTTTGTCCAGGCTTGTCGGGCGGGACAGACGTTTGATGATCTGACTAATCTGGTGCGATGGGGAGATAAACGAACGACCGATGGTAAGCTTGATAGCAATACTGACTTGGTTTTTGCTGAATCTTTTGGTGCGGCAATAGATTGCCGCAATATCCAAGTAGTGATCTTGACGCCCGAGGAGATGCAGGCGGGGTGGGCGAAGGACGAACTGAAGGGATTTTGGTCAACGAATGGTGGGATGTGGTACGGCAAATTTGAGGCGGTCCCGATGGATGATGACAGTGGCAACTCGAGGATCCAGTTTGTGATCGGACGACTTGAATCCAAATCCAAAGATATGAGTTTCTTTAGGATAAAACCTGGAGAGACTCCAGAATCATTGTTTGCTAATCTAGGTATTTATACCCTGATCACGGCGATGAACCCCGAGAATGGAACTTTGTCGATAAGATCAGAAACGCATTCTGTCAAAAAGAAAACTATTTCGCTTTGGGGGCAAAGCGCGAATACTGACCCCAAGATAATAAAGACCAGGGGGGAGGAGGCGCTAACGGCTTACTTTGATGAGTATTGGAGCGGGGGACTAGTAGAGGGGGAGTAGAGGCAGTTGGAAAACGGCGCGCAATGTGTATATAGTGGAGGGGTGAGCAAAATCTTGGCGGTGTTGGGATTGTTGGGGGTAGCGGCGGGGCTGTGGTTGTACCTCTTTTCTACCCAAATACATTACCGCGCGGCAGACGAAGTGTTTGAACTCAAGATGGGAGCGGGCAAGTGGGTCTACTATAGTGGGCTGATGGCGGCTATGACTCGCGGCAGAGGCGGGGGCGAGGTCACGGTCGTCATCAAAAACGGGATCGAGAATACGGGCAAGTGCATCACGGTCGCGCGCGGGACGGGACCCCTCTACTGCTTGCGCGTGGCGGGAGACGAGATCACGCTCCTTGTGGACCAGAGAGTATGGGACAAGGTGGGGCAGGACAAAGCCAGGCTGGGGGTGAACCTGCTCCTGGGGGAGTCGCTCTATAGCCGAGTGGGCGGGGATGAGGAGCGGTACTGGAGGCTATACAACAGGTGGCAGTCGCAGATGTGGAGAGTGGAGCAGAGATGAGATACCTACTCCTTGCCACCTTGGCGATCTTTTTGGCGCTCTCGCTCCCGTCAAGGGTGGCGGCGCAAACTTGTAGTGGGGCGACATGGTGCGGGAAATATGATGAGCAAAGTGGGAGTTGCGACTGCGCGAACCAACTGCTGTCGCGCAATGACTGCCAGCCTGTGGCGGGGGCGTGCGGGGAATACGATTGTGAGGATCAGGCTGGCGCGTGCTGGTGCAGTGCAACCTGCGGCTGGACTGGGGGCGGGGGAGGAGGGGGCGGGTAACCAACAGGTTCGATTCAAACAAATTATTCCGAATAACCATAATTGCCCGACAGCGTAGTGGCGACTTTTGCTCTCTTCAAAATTAATCGAGCAAAAAAATCTAACCACTGAGACACGGAGACACAGAGAAAACCAATTGAACACTCCGCGACTCAGTGTCTCAGTGGTTCAATACGGATTGCTTGGTTAAATTGTTAATCTGCAACAGTCGCTTTTTCGACGCAATACAAACGACTGAAGTCGTTACTACGGTCAACCAATTTATGTTAATTTGAATATTTCGTAACTACTCAGGCATGTCGTTGCGAGGAGGCTCTTGCTCGCCTGCCCCGATGTTTTTTCGGGGTCCCGACGAAGCAATCTCCCGGCGTTGGGGGACTGCTTCGGCAAAACCAAGAGCGCCTCGCAGTGACATGTTCCCAGGCTGAGTAGTTACAATATTTCTTGATACAGGTGGTCTCAATACTGTCTCGGCTGGCGCCTCCACCTACTCGACCACCGAACTACCCCACTATCAAACTAACTCAACTTTCTAACCTTCCAACCTTCAAACTTTTATACCCGTAATTTCCACAACGTAAACGGCTCGTCGAAACCTTTTACGTTATCCGTAAAGCGACTCAACACCTCGGGCTTGAGGTTTTGCGTGAGAAATTCCTGCACTTCGGGATCTTTGTAGATTTCCTCGGTGAAGATCAACTCGCCGCCTTGTGAAAAGTTCGGCAGGCGCGCGGCGATGTTCACCGTCGAGCCGAAATAATCCAAGCGATCATTTAAATTGACGACGATGCACGGACCTTTGTGCATCCCCGCTTTGAGCCACAACATCGGCTCACCGCGTTCCATGATTTTGACTTGCGCCTTCCACATCGCGCGCATCGCGGCAATCGGATGACGGAACGCTGCCATCACCGAATCACCCATCGTCTTCACGATCGCGCCGCCCTCTGCGGCGATCTCATCTTCGAGCAATTGAAAATGTTCGCGCACGCGTCCGAACGCCGGCGCATCGCCGATTCTGCGATACAGCCGCGTCGACTCGCGCAGGTCGGTGAACATCAACGTGATCGAGCCGACGGAAATTTCCTCGCCGGGTCGAATCACTTCGGTGGCGAACAAATCGCGGAACACTTGCAGCGCGGTCACGTCTGCGGCGGTGGCGGCTTGGTCGCCCCATGAGGTGCGCTCAAGTTGAAAGGTAGAGTCGGCGTCGGTGGCGTTGATCAGGTTGAGGGTCGGAAGAAGCGAGACGCGTTGTTCTTCGGGGGGCCATCCGTATTGAGTCACGCGCAAGTCCGCTTTCGATGCCCCATCCGCATCCGCAAAGATAGAAACAGAACCGCTCGCGTTTGAAGCGCGCATGGTGAAACGACCCGGCTCGAGTTGCACGTCCACCGGCAGAGAACGCAGAGGCGACAAACTTTGCGACATGACCACATGCGGCTGCAATTGCGGGCTTCCCACGCAAAACGCGGCGGCGTAATCAATGGCTCGCACGGAGGCGTTGGGTCGGAAGACCACTTCGATGTTGTGATCGAAGTTTGCGCGGAAATCAATCTGGCAGGTGTTGCAATGCGAATCGCCATGCACGTCGGCGAGATTGCTATGACCCTCGGTGATGCCGCGGCAGGATGGGCAAAGCAGATCCCAAGACATATCCACGATGCCCGCGCGCGTGGCGCGTAAAAACATTTCGAGTACGGCGCGGCGATTCGTTTTCCACGCGTCGGCGAGCGCGTACGGGCGAATGCGCTGGATGGACAACTCGTCGGCATGATCGAGAAAATCTTCGAGACGATTCACCAATTCGGGATTCGTCCCCTGCTTCATCACCGCTTCACTCTGACTTTTGAATCTGGCTCGCCCACCCGAGCTTAACGCGCGCCGACGCGGCATCTCGTTGACAGATTCTCCGCGCTGGATGATCGCGTCGTATTTGCGGAAGGCGCGCTCGAATCGATTCTTTGCAATGACGCCGATCCCAAACGGGATCCCAAGTTGGGCGAGGAGGTTGCCCGTGACAAAAATGGATTGATATGAAATACGCGTCCCGCCTTCGGGTAACGGATCGAACCGCGCGTTGACGCGCATTTCATCCAGCGGACCTTTGCGGTAACGACGCGCGATGCCGAACGAGTACGGGTACGTCCACTCGAACGGCTCTTCCTCCCACTCGATGCGAAGGATGGGGAGTTTCATGCGAGCCAACTTCGTCCCTTTGACGTTGGTCAGCAATTCCACCTCCGGCTGACCCGTGTCGCGGTTGAAGCGGTTCGTGTCCGCCGCCAACGACCAGATCGCTTCGGGGGAGGACTTGATGTCCCATTGCCAGTTGAAGGTGAATTCTTTTGCCATGTGAGGTAGATGTGAGAAGTTGGGGTGATTTTACCTAGAAATGATTGCGAGAGGGTTAAGAAAGCGTTTCATTTCCACTTGGGAATTTGCTTGACAGTGTATCCCGATGAAAATACAATGCTTGAAATTAGCGGTTCGGTTTTTACGAAGTCAGGAGGAGAGATGAGCAAAGGGAAAAAGAAAAGTGGATTAAGCCCTCAAGTATGGGTAGCCATCATTACCACATTAGGGGTGATTATCGTCGCGTTGTTTGCATTCCCGCCATTTCAAAGATTATTTGATCCAACACCGTCGCCGACAGCTGTATCTGCAAACACTCCGTTCCCAACGGTTGCATTCACGCTTCAGCCAAACTCACAGACGCCAAGCCCTACTTTTACTGAAACTCTCCTTCCCACTGCAACCTTAACTTCAACGGAAACATTCACTCCCATTCCACCCTCTGCCACTCTCATACCAACAACAGGTTCGCCAACGGGGATGCAAGTCAAAATTACAGCCAACATAACAAATGGACGCGCTCCGCTCAACGTTACGCTCAGCGCCAAAGACTCATTCGTCCGCGCTCCTGATGGAACTATCTTCGAGTGCAGAAAAAGTGGATGCCGTTACGTTTGGTATGTCTATCTCAACGGCGAACAATTCATCGAGCCGCAAGAGACCAACGGAACGTTCGAACTGAAACTGGGAAAGCGCGGCAATTATTTCGTCAGCGTATACGTCTGCCACGGAGCCGACGCTCCGACTTGCGGCAGTGGGGGAACTGTCATCATCGTCGAATAGTTGAAATTTGCCAGCGAGCGCATTCCAGCTTTTCGAATCGATCTGTCCAGATCATATATCCTTGCATTTTGCGGCAGAGGCGCTCCTCATGCCCGTTTTAAGTTGACAAATCCCAAGAATCCATTATACTGAATATATCTCACTTATTTTACGGTATGATATAAAAGTGAGATATGTTTTGAAACGATGAAATCCAGTCGTTTCTGGAGGTTCTGCGTGGATGCATGTCTGTTTTGTACGCGGCAGGATCGGTTATTGATTGATGTAATCGCCAAACGCTGGGAGGCGGCGCAGGATGCCAGTCTCTCAACAATATCGTGTTGGCTCAAAGTGGCGGGTGTCTTTTTAGATCAAGCATTGTTTTCCTGGTCGTCTATCCAAAATTTGTTTTCACAATCACCTTGCGATACCCCCTGTCAAGGGGTTTTTATTTTGCTTGCAAAACGAGCGTTGGCACTGCGTATAGCAAGCGACTGCAAATAACGTTTTGAAAATAGACAGGAGAAGCGTTATGGATGAACAATAAATCAGAAAATCTTCTTCCAATAATTCAAATCAAACAAAGCGAGGAGCACCCATGAGCGATCAATATAAGTACGTACTCACCGAAGCCGATATGCCAAAGGCTTGGTACAACATCAATCCGGACATGCCGGTGGACCCGGCCAAGACCGCCTGGAACGCGGTACTACACCCCGGTACCAAGGAGCCGGTGACACCCGACTTCCTGGCGGTTTTATTCCCCATGAAATTCATCATGGAGGCGGTCAGCATGGATCGCTGGATCGAGATCCCCGAACCGGTCCGCGACATATACAAACTGTGGCGCCCGTCGCCTCTCTATCGCGCCCACCGACTCGAGAAGGCGTTGGATACGCCCGCGCACATCTACTATAAATATGAAGGGGTATCCCCCGTTGGCTCGCATAAGCCCAACACGGCTATTGCCCAGGCATTTTACGCAAAAGAAGAGGGTGTCAAAGGTTTCACCACAGAAACCGGCGCGGGGCAGTGGGGCTCGGCAATGTCGATGGCGTGCAACTTCTTCGACCTGGAATGCCATGTCTACATGGTGAAGGTTTCCTACAACCAGAAACCGTATCGCCGCATCATCATGGAGAATTTCGGCGCGACGGTCACTCCCAGCCCTTCGAACAAGACCCAATACGGGCAAAAAGTGCTGGCGGAGGATCCCAACAGCCCCGGCTCGCTCGGCATTGCCATTTCAGAGGCGGTGGAGGCGGCGGTGACATCCAACGGCAAATATAAATATTCACTGGGTTCTGTCCTTGGACCTGTGCTCATGCATCAGACCGTTATCGGGTTGGAAGCCATCAAGCAGTTCGATATGGCTGGCGAGTACCCGGACACGGTTATCGCCTGTGTCGGCGGCGGGAGCAACTTTGCCGGCTTCACCTTCCCGTTCCTTCACAAGAACCTGACCGAAGGCGCAAAGACGCGCGTGGTTGCGGTTGAGCCAGCCGCCTGCCCAACGCTCACCAAGGGCAAATACGCGTTCGATTACGGCGATACCGCGCAGATGGCGCCCATCGTCAAGATGCACACGCTCGGCCACAACTTTGTGCCGGAAGGCATTCACGCGGGCGGACTGCGCTATCACGGCATGGCGCCGCACGTCTCCGCGCTGGTAGACAGCGGTCACGTCGAAGCGGTCGCCATCGATCAGTTGGATACGTTCGAGGGCGCGTCCATTTTTGCGAAGGCGGAGGGAATCGTCCCGGCGCCCGAGTCGTCTCATGCTATTCGCGCCGCGATCAACGAGGCGTTGAAATGCAAAGAGGAAGGTACGAAGAAAGTGATCGCCTTCAACCTTTCAGGACACGGTATTTTCGACCTGGCGTCTTACGATGAATACATGAAAGGCAACCTCCAGCGTTTTGAATATCCCGCTGAAAAGATCGAAGCGTCCATGAAGGACCTACCGGAGGTCGCTCTCTAACGAGCGGAATCTCTTATTCATTCCTCCAACTGTATCGTTGGAGGAATGAATATTTCGGAAACATACACAGTAGATGACTGGCATGTTATGCGTACCCTCGAACCGTCTGAAATCCGCTTGCGTTTTGTGGCTCTTGAGAAATTGTTACTGCACGAGGAAGACGATCCCTACCGCGTGCAACGGATCGTCGATTCCATCACGCGGGATGGTCTCCTGCGCAATCCGCCTATTGTCGCGGAATACCAGTCGAAATACATCGTGCTGGATGGGGCGACTCGCGTTACAGCGTTGAGGGCTATGGGCTTCCGCGACGCCATGGTCCAGATCGTGGAGTATGACAAAGAAACCGTGGACCTCAGCGTTTGGAACCACATCATCGTTGGTTTGTCTCCGGATCATCTGCTTGCGGACCTTGCGGATATCGATGAGTTTACAATTCAACCGATCGAGGAGACAACTGCCATCCAGCGGTTGAACGCGCGGGATATTGAAGCCTGCATCATCATGCGCAACGGCTCACAGTTCGCGGTGCTTTGCGAGGGCGATATCTGCGATAAGGCGGATCTGCTCTGCCAGCTGGTTTCGGTCTATCGAGGAAAAGCGGAAGTTCATCGCGCGGCGGCGATCAACATGCCGCTCTTGATCGGTGAATATCCCAACCTTTCGGCGGTCATTGCGTTCCCCGCGTACGCGCCGTCGGATGTGGTGGAGATCGCCCTCAATGGGAGCAAAATTCCCATGGGGGTGACCCGGCATCTCATCCCGGGGCGAGCGTTGGGGTTGAATATCCCCATTGAGAAGTTCGACGATTCGTCTTCCCTCGAAGAAAAGAATGCCTGGTTGGATGAAAGCATCCGCCAGAGATTGAAGATGAACAAAATTCGGTTGTATCAGGAACCGGTATTTGTATTCGATGAGTGAATTGCCCATGCCTACTCAACTAATCACAGGAAACGAAGCGATCGCTTTGGGGATGGTGGAACAGGGTTGCCGCGTGGTGACCGCCTACCCTGGCACGCCGAGCTCTGAAATTCTGGCGGGGGTCATCAAATATAAGAAGCGACTCAGCCGCGATGTGTACACAGAGTGGTCGGTCAATGAGAAGGTGGCGTTTGAGGTGGCGCTCGCTGCCAGTTGGACGGGACTGCGCGCCGCTGTGGCGATGAAACAGGTGGGGTTGAACGTCGCCTCCGATCCGCTGTTTAGCGCGGCGTACACAGGCGTCAAAGGCGGATTCGTCATCATCCCCGCCGACGATCCTGGACCGCATTCCTCCCAGACCGAACAAGATTCACGATTGCTGGCGCTCACCGCCAAAGTGCCCGTGTTTGACCCATCCACGCCGGCGGAGGCGCGGGAGATGATCAAAGATGCATTCGCGCTTTCGGAACGCTACAGGATTCCTGTCATCGTTCGCCCGACAACGCGCCTGTGTCACGCCGTCAGCCCGAACGAGGTGGACGAATCCGCGCCCGACGAAAAAATTCCATCCGTCAAATTTCAGAAAGACCCAGTCCATTGGACTGCCACCCCCAAACTGCGCTTCAAACTTCATACCGAACTCAACCAAAAACTGAGCGACATCACCGCCGAGTTTTCCAAATCGAAATATAACGAAACGATAGACGCCAACATCAACGGCGCGATCGGAATCATCGCCTCAGGCGTCGCGTTCCACACCGCCCAACAAGCGCTGACCGAGCTGGGCGCCCGCGTTCCCATGCTCAAAATTGGGACGCCGTTCCCGCTGCCATTATCTTTAATCGAAAATTTTTGCGCGTCGGTCAAAACTGTCGTCGTGTTGGAAGAGCCAGACACCTGTATCGAATTGCAAATCGCGGACCGCAACAACGTGAAGGGACGGCTCGACGGCGCGGTTCCCAACGCGGGCGAGTTGACGCCCGAAGTGATGTTCTCGGTCTTGCACAAAATCTTCGCCCACGCGGGGATACAAGTCAACGCCGCGCCTGAGGATAACGAACTGAGCGCGTTCATCAAAACGCTTTCCCTGCCCGTGAGGCGACCGCGCCTCTGCCCTGGTTGTTCGCATCGCTCCGCGTTTTACGCCATGAAGCGAACGTTCGGTCCGCGCGCCATTTACCCTGGCGATATCGGCTGTTACACGCTGGGAACGAACCTCCGCGCGGTGGATACCTTCGTGGACATGGGCGCTTCGATCACGATGGCGAACGGATTCTTCCAAGCCAACCGACTCGCCAACGACGAGCGCGTCATCATGGCGACCATCGGCGATTCGACCTTCCTGCATTCGGGCATCCCGCCGCTGATCAACGCCGTCCACACGGGAGCGCGGTTTGTGTTGTTGATTCTCGATAATCACACCACCGCCATGACGGGTTTCCAGCCAACCGCCGCGAACGATTATCTGGCAGACGGCTCCGAGGCGCCGCGCAAAGTTTCCATCCCCGATCTCGTCCGCGCCTGCGGAGTGGAATACCTCAAAGTGACCGACCCGTATGAGCAGGAGGATTTCGCCGACATCCTGAAAGACGCGCAGGCGCACGCGCAATCTCCTAGCGGAGGCGTGGCGGTGGTCATCGCGGACCGTCCGTGCGTTTTATACGACAAGGAGCCGATTCTGGAGAATCCGCTTCCCGTCATCATCACCGAAGAATGCGACGGATGCCGCTTCTGCACCGAAGCCTTCGAGTGCCCCGCGCTGGTTCTGCGCGCCGACGGCAGCCGCGTGGATATTGATTACACCATCTGCGTGGACTGCGGTCAGTGCATTGACGCCTGCCACAAGGGATTCATCGTGCCGAAGATCGCGGAGATGGTTGGCTGATATGGGATGGAAAAACCAATTTAATCACAAAGCACACGAAGGTCACAAAGGAAGTGCGTCTGCAAGATTAGCCGTCTTCTCCCCTTCGTGTTTAATTCCTTATTCCTTTGGCGAATCATGAACCCAACCTCAACCAATGAACGCAAGGTCATCATCACGGGCATTGGCGGGCAGGGGATCGTCTTCCTCACGCGCCTGTTCTCGCAAACCGCGCTCGATCTGGGGCTGGGCGTGGTGGTCTCCGAAACGCATGGGATGAGCCAGCGCGGCGGCTCGGTCATCTCGCACCTCAAGATCAACGGAAGCGACGCGCCGTTGATCCAGCGCGGCTCTGCGGATGTGATGATCGCCATGGATCCAGGCGAAGCCATGCAAAACCTCGACTTCATGCGGCGCGGCGGGACGGTCTTCGTCAACAGCGCCGAAGGGTTGCATGAAAGCCTCGCGCCACATCTCGAACGGCTGGACATCCGCGTTTTGAATCATCCCGCCACTGCAACTGCCGTTGAGTTGGGCTCGCCCGCCGCCGCGAATATCGTGCTGGCGGGGTTCGTCGCGGCGTTTTTCATTTTGGGGCTTCCATACGAAAACATGATTCAAACGCTCAAACAAATCTCGAAGAAGGGAAGCGAGAAAAATTTGCAGGCGATCAACGCGGGTTTCGAGGCGGGGCAAAAAATAAATGAGGAAAAACTCAAACACAAAGGACACGAAGCACACACAGGGAAGGAAGGAAATCAAGTTGTGAGCGTTTCTCCTTCGTGACCTTAGTGACCTTCGTGGTTAAAAGGTTCTAAATTTTCATGAACTCATTCGATCACTTCACCCCCGCCACACTGACCGAGGCTCTTTCGATATTGGCCGAGCGCAACGGCAACGCCTCGATCATTGCGGGCGGCACCGATTTGCTTCTCAGGGTCAAGAATCACATCGTTAAGCCCGCCGCCGTGCTTAACGTCAAACGCGTCCCCGAACTGCGCGCGTTGTCGTTCGACTCAAATGAAGGATTGCGCGTCGGCGCTCTCACCACGCTGAGGGATTTAACCCGCTCGCCGCTCATCCGCGACTGTTATCCTGTGCTCGCTTCGGCGGCTGGATTGATGGCGTCGGAGCAGATTCGCAGTCTTGCGACGCTGGGCGGCAACTTGTGCAACGCTTCGCCATCCGCAGACCTCGCCCCGCCTCTCATCGCCCTTGATGCTGTCGCCTGTCTCGTCAGCCTTTCCTCCGAGCGACAGATTCCGCTCGCCGAATTTTTTACGGGACCTGGCAGATCTGTTTTGCAAAAGGGCGAGTTGTTGAAAGAGATCATCGTTCCACCGCCGCAGGGAAAGACGGCGTATCTCAAACATTCGCCGCGCGCGTTCATGGACATTGCCATCGTCGGCGCCGCTGTGCGGATTCAACAACAGGGCGGCAAATGCCAGCAGGCGAGAATCGTGTTGGGGGCGGTCGCGCCAACTCCACTTCGGGTGAGAAGCGGGGAAGAGTCGCTGGAGGGGCAAACGCTCACAAGCGAGGTCATCCGCCAAGCCGCGAAAATATCCGCCGAGTCGTGTTCCCCCATCAGCGACGTGAGAAGCGCGGCGTGGTATCGCAAACGGATGGTGGAAGTTTTGGTTCGCAGAGGTATCGAGGCGACGTTATGAAAACGCTGATTACGCTTAATATTAACGGCGATGCGCGTGAAATTTATATTGACGCGCGGCGAAGTTTGCTGGATATTCTGCGGGACGAACTCGCGCTGATGGGCGCGCATCGCGGGTGCGACTCGGGCGATTGCGGCGCGTGCACGGTCATCGTCAACGGACAGCCCGTGACCTCGTGCATGATGCTGGCGGCGGATTGGAACGGCGCGGAGATTCTCACAGTGGAGGGGATGGCGAAAGACGGGCAGTTGCATCCCATCCAGCGCGCGCTGGTCGAGAAGGGCGGCATCCAGTGCGGCTTTTGCACGCCAGGTTTTGTGATGAACATCAAGGCGTTGCTGGATGAAAACCCGAAGCCGACCGAAGCCGAAGCGCGGGCGTGGCTGGCGGGGAATCTCTGCCGATGCACGGGCTACGCAAAAATTATCGAAGCAGTGATGAGCGTTGCGGAGGAATCGGCATGACGGACGCGCTCATCGGTCAACGCGTTCCCAAACTGGACGCGCCCAGCAAGGCGGCGGGCAAGACCATCTACGGTCATGATGTGCGCCTGCCAAGCATGTTGCACGGGCGTATTTTATATTCGCGTTACGCTCATGCAAAAATCATCCGCATGGATACCTCTCGCGCCGAAAAATTGCGCGGCGTCAAATGCGTGTTGACCCCGAAAGATAACCCGCCGCATCGGTTTGGCTACGGCAAGGATAACAAGCCGTTCAAGGATATTGCGCGGAGTCTGCGCGACGAGATCGCGGGCGTGGTCGCAACCGACGCCGACATCGCCGAAGAAGCGTTGTCGCTTATCGAAGTGGATTACGAACTGTTGCCGAATATCTTTTCGCCGCGCGAGGCGCTAAGCGAAGGCGCGTTGTTGATTCATCCCGAACACAAGTCGAATCTGTTTCAACGCTACAACTACTCGCACGGTGATCTGGCGCAAGGCGAGAGCGAGTCGGCGGTGGTGGTGGAAGAAAAATTCCTGCTTCCGTACGTCTCGCATGTGTGCATGGAGACTAGCGTGGTCGTGGCGCAGTTCGATCATCGGGATCATCTGACGCTGTGGAGCACAACGCAAATTCCGTTTTTGTTACAGCGCGATTTGTCTGAAGCGTTGGGCATTCCTGGGAGCAACGTCCGCATCATTCAAACCGCCGTCGGCGGCGCGTTCGGGCGCGGACTGGACATCTATCCCTACGAACCCATTGCGGCGTTGATGTCGCGCAAGACGGGTCAGCCCGTGCGTGTGGCGTTTTCGCGCGAGGAGGAATTTTTGGCGGGACCTGCGCGTCAGCCAGCGGAAGTGACCGTGCGGGCGGGCGCGAAAGCGGACGGAACGCTGACGTTCAGGGATGCGTCGTGCATGTTGGACATCGGCGCGTATGTTTCGTGGGGAACGGTCACGCCGCTGGTGATGATGGAGACCACCGCTTCGCTGTATCAAGTGCCGCACGCGCGCTTTACGGCGGATTGCGTTTACACCAATAACCTTATCACTGGCGCGATGCGCGGATACGGCAATCCGCAATCTACGTTCTTCATCGAGACGCTGATGGATCGTCTCGCCGAAGCGTTGAAGATGGACCCTGTGAACTTCCGCATCATGAACGCGAACGTCCCCAACTCCGAGACGCCGCAGGGATTGGTCATCACGTCCTGCGGGTTGAAGGAATGTCTCGAAGCGGTCGCGGCGAGCGCGGACTCAGCAAGGATGAATGTTTATCCTGAGCGAAGTCGAAGGAATGAAGGAGGAAGGCTTGTCCTGAGCGAAGTCGAAGGGATGACTGTAACCGCCAACATTAAACCTTCCCCTTTCAACCTTCAACCTCCACACATCAAGCGCGGAATCGGATTCGCCTCCACGCTGAACGTCGGCGGCGGGGCGCGCATCTATCGCAGCGACGGGTGCGGGGCGACGGTCAAAGTGGATGACTTCGGTCACGTCACGCTGGTGACTGGCTCGACGGAAATCGGTCAGGGTTCGGAGACGGCGCTGGCGCAAATCGTCGCGCAGACGCTGGGCGTGAAAATCGAAAACATCACGGTGTTGAACAGCGATACCGACATCAAGCCCTGGGATGTGGGAGTCCATGCCAGCCGAACGACGTTCATCGCGGGCAACGCCGCATACCTCGCCGCAGTGGACGCGCGGAATCAAATCTTCGAGACGGCGGCGCAACTGCTCGGCGTCGGCGTGGATCAACTGTCCGCGAGCGCGGGGCAGGTCACAGTCAGGGATGAAGCGGGGAAGTCCATCTCATTGGAGCAGGTTGCTCGTCGTCGTCACTTCAAAGAAGGCGGCAAGGTCATCCTCGGCGAGGGCTGGTACGACCCGCCGACTCAACTGGTGGACAAGGACACGTACAAAGGAAATATTTCGGCGGCGTATGGCTTCGGCGCGCAAATGGCGGAAGTGGAAGTGGACATCGAAACGGGCAAGGTGCGCGTGCTACGGCTGGCGTGCGCGAACGATGTCGGTCATGCGATCAACCCGATGGCTGTCGAAGGTCAGATCGAAGGCGGGGCGCAGATGGGACTCGGTTACGCGTTGACCGAAGAGTTGATCGTGAAAGATGGCAAGGTGTTGAACCCCGACCTGCTCGATTATCGTTTGTTTACATCCGCCGATATGCCGATCATCGAAACGCGCATCATCGAGACCGACGACCCCGGCGGTCCATTCGGCGCGAAGGGCGTGGGCGAGATGGGCGGCACGCCAACCGCCGCCGCGATTGCAAACGCGATCTACGACGCGGTGGGCGTGCGCATGACTCAACTGCCGATGACGCCCGAGCGAGTCTTGGCAGCGTTGGATGAAAAAGAGAAGAGAGCAAGAGTCTAACCACTGAGACACGGAGAAAAAATTAAGAGAAACTCCGTGGCTCAGTATCTCTGTGGTTCAAGCCTTTGGAGTTTAACATGATCCGATTTTCTTCCATCGGAAGGAGAAAGAAATAATGACGAAACCCCGCTTCAACCCCGACCTGTTGACTGTTCCGCTGTATGTGGCGGGCAGGAGCATTCAGGAGATTCGCGAAAAGTATGGGCTTGAAAAGATCGTCAAGCTTGCTTCGAATGAAAGCCCAGTGGGTTCGTCTCCGCTTGCGATTCAAGCCGCGCTGGAGATGATGACGGAGGCGCATCGCTACCCTGGCGTGGGAGATGTGAACCTGCGCCGAAAGTTGGCGGCGCGGTTTGGGCGCGGCTTCACGGAAAATAATTTTCTGATCGGCAACGGCGCGACGGACCTGCTGAGGATGATCACGCAGGCGTTCACCTTCGACGGCGGCAATAACGTCATGGCAGATGCGACCTTCCCGATGTATCGCATCCTGACGACCACGTTCAGCGGAGAGAGCCGAATCATTCCGCTTCTCCCAAACCACCGCTTCGATCTTGACGCGATGCTTGCCGCGATTGACGACGACACGCGCATCGTCTTTCTCTGCACGCCGAACAACCCCACCGGGATGATCATCACTCAGAGCCAATTCGACTACTTTATGAGTCGCGTCCCTGAGCATGTGATCGTGGTGATGGACGAGTCGTATCATGACTACGTGACCGATCCTTCCCACGCGGAAAGTTTGGAGTACATCGAACAGGGGCGCAACGTCATCGTCCTGCGGAGTTTTTCCAAGGCTTCGGGTCTGGCGAACCTGCGGGTGGGATACATGGTCGCCTCCGCCGAATTGACGGAGTATGCGCGCCACGCGCTTTTGCCGTTCAACACCAGCGACATTGCCCTGTGCGCCGCCGCCGCCAGCATAGACGACGACGAGTACAACGAACTTCAGCGCAAAACGGTTTTGAACGGGCGCGATTATTTTGAATCGGCGTTTGCCGATTTAGACCTGCAAGCCATTCCGAGCCAGGCGAACTTTGTGGCGATCGTCTCGCCGCCGCTGGGTTCGGCGCGCCTGACGGAATTGCTTTTACAGCGCGGATTCATCGTCCGCGAGTTGACCACGTTCGGGATGAAGAACGCCGTCCGCGTTAGCGTGGGAACGATGGAAGAAAACATGGCGTTCGCGCAAGCTCTCAAACTCATCTTTGAAACGGAAGGAGTCGCCGCGTGACGTACATCAAGCGCATTGAACGGGTCGCATTGGCTGTGCCAAATTTGGAAGAGGCGAAGAAATTCTTCGAGGATTGGTTCGACGCGAAATTCCGCGACGAGGAAAATATCGAAGACATGGGCATCCGCTATCGTCCCTTTGAAGTGGGCGAAAGCCTGATGGAATTGCTCGAACCGACGCGCGAAGACAGCCCGGTGGCGAAGTTCCTCAAGCGCAACGGCGGACCTGGCGTGCATCACATCACCTACGAGGTGGACGATCTCGACGAAGCCATCGCGGAACTGGAACGTCGCGGCGGGCGGATCGCCTACCGTCACACGTATGGCGAAGGCGTGACGTTTGAGGGCAAGGTCTGGCGCGAGGCGTTCGTGCACCCGAAAGATTCGTTCGGAGTGTTGATCCACCTGGCGGAGAAGAAGGTTGCGCAATCGTAAGCCAAAGATATGAACTACAGAGACACGGAGTCGCAGAGATTAAGAAACTCCGTGTCTCTGTGTCTAGCATTTTTTACAGAATATGAGCCACCTCGACTCTCTCACCGTCCTCTCCCTCGAACAGGCGACGACGCTTCCTTATATGACCTTGAAGCTGGTCATGGATGGGGCGCGCGTCATCCGTCTTGAGTCGCCTCCGCGCGGCGACCCGAATCGCTGGGTGGGTCCGCAGGTGTTGAGCGACTCGCAAGCGGAGACAGGCTTCGAGTCGGGGATGAACGCTTACTTCCTCCCGAATAATTTGGGGAAGGAATCCATCACGTTGAATCTGCTCGAGGAGGCGGGGCGCGACATCCTGCATCGCTTGATCCGCGAGATGCCGATTGACATCTTCGCCACGAATCAACGCCCCGACTCTTACAAGAAGTTGGGAATTGATTACGAAACCCTGAGCGGAATCAAGCCCGATCTGATCTGGGTGGGCATTACGGGTTTTGGACCGACGAGCAACGAAGCGGCGTACGACCCAATCTTGCAGGCGCGCGCGGGTTTGATGGAGCTCACTGGCGAATCAAATGGCGACCCGATGGTCTTCGGCTTGCCGATGGTGGATTTGGGCGCGGGCGAACATGCCTACGGCGCGGTGATGAAGGCGTTGTATCAACGCGCGGTCACGGGTAAGGGGACGCGGCTCGATATTTCCATGTTTCAATCCGCCGTCTCGTGGATGGTCTCGCCCGTATTACTCTCGCATAGTTTCGGCGTGAAGGCGGCGCGGCGCGGTAACACGCATCAATTCTTCGCGCCCGTGTCGGTCTACCCCACATCGGACGGATTCATCTATCTCGCCGTCGGCAACGACCGTCAATGGGAGGCATTGACGGGACAGCAGGGATTCGAGTCGCTTGCGAATGAAAAATACAAACATAACGCGGGGCGCATCGCCGCAGTGGACGAACTCAACGGGCAATTGAGCGCGATCTTCAAAAATCGTTCCACGGCTGAGATGATCGAAATGTGCAACAAGATCAGCGTGCCTGTCTCGCGCGTGAACACCGTCCCGCAAGTCTGCGCCGACCCGTTGATCGCGAGTCAACTGGTGAAGGCGCGCGATTCGCGTTCAGGAATCGAGATTGCGATCCCACCGCCAGCGGTCATCTCGGCGCGTTTGAAAGAGAAAGGGCTGACGCTGGGATTCCCTCCGCGCCTGGGCGAGCATAATGAAAGCGTGCTCGCGTCGCTGGGTTGTGATGCGAGTGAGTTGAAGGAGAGAGGGATTATCTAGAAAGCCATCCGCGAATATTTCACGAATACTCGAATGTGTTGCGCGAATTCGTTTATTCGTGGTTCATTCGTGGATGGTTCTTCAGCGCGAATACAACAGTAGTCGTTTGTCGTTCTGAGCAAGTGAAGAATCCCTGAGGTCGTCGTAGAGACCCTTCGCTACCACTCAGGGCGACATGGAAACAGGTAAACACAAGATGGACCAATTGCTGACCGAAGAACAAAAACAATTTCGCCAATCCGTCCGCAGTTTTGTGGAGAAGGAAGTGATTCCCGCCGCGCAGGAGATGGACGAGAGGGGCGAGTTTCCGCGCGCGCTGTTTCAGCGTTGCGCCGCCAACGGCTACTTCGCCCTGCGCTATCCCGAATCCGTCGGCGGCATGGACGCGGACTTCCTCACCTACTGCCTGATGATGGAAGAGATCGCGCGCGGTTCGCTCTCGCTGGGGGCGGTGGTTGCCATGCAAACGTTAATGGGCACCGACTTGGTCTTTCGCTTCGGCACGGACGAGCATCGTCAGCGCCTGCTCGCTCCCGCATTGAGAGGCGAGAAGATCGGCGCGATCGCGATGACCGAACCCGACTTCGGCTCTGATCTCGGCGGCATCACCACTCGCGCGATTCAAAAGGATGGCGGTTGGGAGATTCACGGCAGGAAGATGTGGATCACCTCCGCGACTGTGGCGGACTTCTTCACCGTCGCCGCAAAAACGGACCCTGAGGCTGGCTTCAAGGGAATTGACTTTTTCCTCGTCGAGAAGGAACGCGCGGGCGCGCGCGTGGGACGCAAGATCGAGAAGATGGGTGTCCGCGCGTCGGAGACATCCGAGTTGATTTTGGAACACGTGCAAGTCCCAGCGGAAAACATGCTCGGCAAACAAGGCGCGGGATTCAAGAGCCTGGGCGATATCCTCTGCCAGATCCGCGTCATGACGGGCGCGTTGGCTCTCGGTCTGGGTGAGGCGGCGTTGAAGTCATCCATCAAATATTCTAACGAGCGCGTCCAATCGGGACAGACGATTGCAAACTATCAAGCCATCGCGCACAAGATCGCCGAGATGGGAACCCGTCTCGAGGCGGCGCGCGCGCTGGTCTATCAAGCCGCGAAGGATATTGACGCGGGCGCCAAGGATGTCAAACTCGCATCCATGACGAAATTATTCGCCACTGAGGTTGCCAACTTCATCGCCGATGAATGTACGCGCATCCACGGCAGTTACGGCTTTGCGATGGAATACGACGCGCAACGATACTACCGCGACGCGCGATTTTTGTTATACGGCGGCGGCACCTCCGAAGTGTTGCGCAACGTCATCTCGAAGGCGATGGGTGTGCCTGAGTCGCGGAAGTAGAAATGCGCCTGATGTATCCTTATACCTTTTTAAGGACGCAGATTTTTTGAGGATTCTGCCGATGGATAAAAAGCCTCCGCGCCACGGGTCGCTGTTCAAGCACGCAGAGCTGACCGAGCAAATCATCGGCGCGTTCTATGCGGTTTATTCTGTCCTGGGCTATGGGTTTCTCGAGAATGTTTATGTGAAGGCTTTGATGATCGAATTACAGAAGCGCGGTTTGAAAGTTCGGGACGAACTTCCCATCCATGTGTATTATGACGGTCAACTGATTGGAGAGTATTTCGCGGATATTGTCGTAAACGAACTGGTGATTCTCGAAATCAAAGCCGCGAAGGCATTGGCGGCTGAACATGAAGCGCAACTTTTGAACTACTTAAAGGCAACACCTTACGAAGTAGGCTTGCTCCTGAGCTTCTGTCCAAAACCTGAAACCAAACGCCGAGCATTCGACAACGACCGCAAGGAATGGTATATCGCCCAAAACAAACAATGAATCTGCGTTTATCAGCGTTCATCTGCGTCCCGATTTTATGTATCTGAATTAAGGAATTAATCCATGACAAACAAACCCATCCGAGTGCTGATCGCCAAACCAGGGCTGGACGGTCACGACCGTGGCGCGAGACTGGTCACCCTCGCCTTGCGCGACGCGGGCTTTGAGGTGATCTACCCAGGCTTGCACCAGACCGTCGCCAAAATCGTCGAAAGCGCATTGCAAGAGGATGTGGACGTGATCGGTCTGTCCATTCTCTCTGGAGCGCATTTGCCCATCGCGGAAAAACTGATGAACGAACTCCGCAAAGCGGGCATGGACGACAAAATCGTCATCGTCGGCGGCAACATCCCCGAACAAGACATCCCCACGCTTACTACCTTCGGCGTGGCGGGCGTGTTTCCCAGCAGCAGCAGGTTCGAAGAGATCGCCGCGTTCATTCAAAATAATGTCGCGGATAAAGTCTCTTAAACACGAAGTACACGAAGGTCACGAAGGAATAAACCTAAACGTCTCCTGCCCTTTGTGTGCTTGGTGTCATTTCGACACGGTGAGCGAAAGACGAACCGTCAATGCAAGCCTTTGTGGTTGAAAAAGATTTGCCCATAGGAGTTTCAATGGCAGACAAAATTCGAGATGTGATTCTGGAATCGGGCATCCCCGTCAAACCCGTGTACGGACCCGAAGACCTGGGCGGAATCGACTCCGCCGGCGACATCGGCAAGCCAGGCGAATTCCCCTTCACGCGCGGAATTCATCCCTTCATGTACCGCCAGCGACCGTTTACGATGCGTCAGTACGCGGGCTTTGGGATGCCGCATGAGACGAATCAGCGATTCAAATTCTTAATCGAAAACGGGCAGAACGCCCTCAACGTCGCGTTCGACCTCCCCACCCAAATGGGACTCGATTCCAGCGACCCGCTTGCAGAGGGCGAAGTGGGGCGCGTGGGCATGGCGGTGGATACGCTCGCCGATATGGAAGTCGCTTTCGCGGGCATCCCCATTGACCAGATCAGCGTCTCTCTCACCATCAACGCGGTGGCGGCTCCGATCATGGCGATGTATTTCGTCGCCGCCGAAAAGCAGGGCGTGCCGTTGAATCAAGTGCGCGGCACGGCGCAGAACGACATCCTCAAGGAATACATCGGGCGCGGCGCGTGGATCTTCCCCGTCGAGCCAGCCGTCCGCCTGATCGGCGACACGATCGAATTTTGCGCGCGCAACGCGCCGAAATATTATCCCGTATCGGTCTGCGGGTACCACATCCGCGAGTCGGGCGCGAACCCTATGCAGGAGATCGCCTACGCCTACTCCATCGCGCGCGAATACATCCGTCGCGGGCTGGGGCGCGGCTTGAACGTGGACGAATTCGCTGGGCAGATATCGTTCAACTTCGACATCTACGGCAACTTCTTCGAGCAAATTTCAAAATTTCGCGCGGCACGGCGGCTGTGGGCAAGAATCATCAAGGACGAATTCGGCGCGAAGAATCCCAGCACGATGATGATGAAGATGATCGCGGGCGGCGGAGGCGGCGGTCTCACCATCGAACAGCCCGAAAACAACATCGTGCGCGGCGCGTACTACGCGCTCATCTCCGCGCTCTCTGGCACGCAGACGATGGCGCTGTGCAGTTACGACGAAGCCTATACCATCCCGACCGAAAAAGCCGCGCTGATTTCATTACGCACCATGCAAATCTTGATCGAAGAAATGGGCATCGGCGACACCGTTGACCCGCTCGGCGGTTCGTACTACGTCGAAAGTTTGACCAGCGAATTCGAGCGCCGCATGGCTGACGAGATCAAGCGCGTGGACGAAGAGTGGGGCGGAATTGTTGAAGCAGTCAGCGCGGGAATCTTGCAGGGCGAGGTGGCGCGTCAAGCCTATCAGTTTGAAAAAGGCGTGCAGGACGGGTCAATCCCCAAAGTCGGGGTGAACCGCTTCCGCATGGAGGAGGAAAAGCGCGACGTGGCGCTTCATCCCTATGACTCAAAACAAGCGGATGAGTCGATTCGCCGCACAGCGGAAGTGATCGCGGCTCGTGACGCGGGGACGGTTGATTCGGCTCTCCAAAAAGTCCGCGACGCGGCGAGCAGTGGACAAAACACCATGCCCGCGCTGATCGAAGCCGTGCGCGCGTATGCGACGATCGGCGAAATCACGAAGACGCTGAAAGAAGTCTTCGGCGAGTATGCGGAGCAAGTCAGGCTGTAGGGTAATGCCATTTTTTTACCGCCAAGCACGCCAAGTTTATAAAGATTTCTTTGCGTCCTTAGCGTGCTTCGCGGTGAGATATGTTTGAGAATTAGGAGCGTTTATGCGACTTGGTTGCGACATCGGCGGGACGTTCACCGACTTTGTTCTGCTCGACGACGAAACAGGCGAGATCAAAGTGTACAAATGCCTCACCACCCCAGGCGACCCGTCTGACGCGGTGGAGGAGGGCGTGCGCGCGCTGTCGAAGCGCGCGCCTGACCTGCCGCAAAAGATGAAGGAAGTGATTCACGGCACGACGCTGGTCATCAACGCCATCATCGAACGCAAAGGCGCGCGCACGGGGTTGATCACCACCGAAGGATTCCGCGACGTGCTGGAACTCGGGCGCGAGACCCGTTACGCGCCGTATGATGTCTTCGCTGAATTTCCGAAGCCGCTTGTGCCGCGCCCGTTGCGCATGGAAGTCAGCGAGCGTTTACGCGCCGATGGAAGCGTGCTGAAAGCGTTGGATGTGAAGCAGGCTGGGGATGTCGTCCGCGCTTTGAAAAATGCAGATGTGAAGTCCATCGCCATTTGTTTGCTCAACTCATTTGAAAATCCCGCGCACGAACTGGCGGTCAAGCAAATCATCACAAAAGAATTCCCCGAAGTTTCCATTTCGACTTCGTATGAAGTCCTGCCGCAAATACGCGAATACGAACGCACTAGCACGACCGTCGCAAATGCCTACGTCAAACCGCTAACCGAAAGTTACCTGCGAAAACTTTCAAAGCGGTTGAGTTCGCTTGGATTCACGGGTCGGTTGTTCATCATGCTCTCCAGCGGCGGAGTCACATCGGTCGAGACGGCGGCTGAATTTCCCGTGCGTATCATCGAGTCGGGACCGACGGCGGCGGTCATCGCGGGCGAATATTTCAGCCGCATCTTCAACCTGCCCGAAATGTTCTGCTTCGACATGGGCGGCACCACGGCGAAGTCGTGTTTGATTCAAGGCGGAGTCGCGGGCGTCGTGCCCACCTTCGAAGTGGGCAGAGTCCAACGGTTCATGAAGGGAAGCGGGCTGATGATTCAAGTCCCCGTGGTGGATTTGATGGAAATCGGCGCGGGCGGCGGCAGCATCGCGCATCTCTCGCGCCTCGGCACGCTTCAAGTGGGACCTGAAAGCGCGGGCGCGGAACCAGGTCCCATCTGCTACGGACGCGGGGGCAAACGTCCCACCGTCACCGATGTGGATCTTCTGCTCGGCTATCTCGACGCGGATTATTTTCTTGGCGGCGAAATGAAATTGGATGTAGAAGCGGCGCGGCGTGGCGTGGAGGAGCAGATCGCCCAGCCGCTCGGCGTTTCATACATTCAAGCCGTGTGGGGCATTCACGATCTCATCAACGAAATGATGGCGGCGGCGGCGAAGACTCACATCGCCGAACGCGGCGGGAATCCCAAAGTGGTCACGCTGGCGGCGTTCGGCGGCGCGGGACCCGTCCATGCGTATGGGCTGGCGTATAAACTTGGCGCGCCGCGCGTGATCGTCCCGCCCAACGCGGGCGTCGGCTCCGCGCTGGGATTCTTCACCGCTCCCCGCGCCTTCGATTTGGTTCGCAGTCACAAGGCGCCGCTTGCAAGCATGGATTTGGATGAGATCGAAAAACTTTTTCGTTCGATGGAAATCGAAGGCGAACGCGCGTTACGCACAGCAGGCGCGATGGATGAAATTTCCTTCACCCGCTCGGTGGATGCGCGTTTCATCGGTCAAGGCTCGGAGACGAACCTGCTTCTGCCGCCCAAGCCTTTCACGCAACTCCAGCCGACCGAACTGCGGAATCTCTTCGATAAAAATTACGAGCGTCTGTATGGGCGGACCTATCCAGAGATTCCCATCGAACTGGTCAACTTCCGCGCGCGGGCGAGTTTGCCCGTCCAACCGTTGAAACTTCAAGAGTTGGACAAAATGAAAGGCGACGTGAAAAACGCGATCAAGGGCGAGCGGCTGGCGTTCTCTGCCCTGGCGAAAGATTTTATCCCCTTCAAAGTATATGACCGCTATAAATTATTCCCTGGCGCGTCCTTTGCGGGCCCCGCCATCATCGAAGAACGCGAATCCACCATCATCGTCGGCGAAACCGCGACCGTGTCCGTGGATCAATTCGGTTTTCTGTGGATGGAAATGCCGACAGGATGATTCAATAGCCTGATTCTTTCGCACACGGATTAGACGGATGGCACGGACGAACACGGATTTTTTAAAGGTTTTTTCCGTGAAAATCAGTGAAACCCGTGAAATCCGTGTCCCGATACGCAGACTCACGGAGTAACCCATGACCCAAACCTTCGACCCCATCACCCTCGAAATCCTCTGGCGGCGGCTCATCTCCATCGTGGACGAAGCCGACGCCACCGTCGCGCGAACCGCGTTCTCCAGTCTCCTGCGCGACGCGCACGATTACACCTGCATGTTCACTGACCGTCACGGGCGCGAACTGGCGCAAGGGACTCTCGCCACGCCTGGGCAATCGGGCGCAATGGCGCTGGGCATGCGCAATCTCGTGCAAAAATTTTCAGCGGACGAACTTCATTCTGGCGATGTCTTCATCACCAACGATCCCTGGGCGCTGGCGGGACATCTCAACGACATCTGCGTCTTCAGCCCGATATTCCACAAAGGAAACCTTGCCGCCTTCACGGCTTGCGTCTTGCATCACTCGGATATCGGCGGGAGAGTTGCCTCCGACAATCACGATGTCTTTGAAGAAGGCTTGTTCATCCCGCTGGTGAAACTGTACGAGCGAGGCGAATTGAATCAAGCCGTGCTGGATATGATTCGCTGGAACGTCCGCACGCCTGAAAATGTTATCGGCGACATCCGCTCACAGACTGCCGCCAATCACGTCTGCGCCGCGCAGGTTCAGCGGATGCTGGAAGAGTATCGGCTCGACTCGCTGGACGATCTTGCGGATGAGATCATCGCCCGCAGTGAAAAGAGCGTCCGCTCCGCGATCGAGCAGGTCCCCGATGGCGTGTATCGCGCCGAAGGCGTCATCGAACAAATGGAGGGGCAGAAGGATATCAACATCAAAGCCGCCGTTGAGATCAAAGGAAGCGACATCAGCGTTGACCTCGCGGGTTCGTCGCCGCAAGTCAGTTGGGGCGGCAACGTCGTGTACAACTTCACCTTCGCTTATGTTCACATGGCAATCAAAAGCATCTTCGACCCAGACATTCCCAACAATCACGGCAGTGTCGCGGTCATTAAACTCGACGCGCCCGAAGGCAGCGTCGTCAATTGCCGCTTCCCAGCCGCCGTCGCCGCGCGGATGCAGATCGGTCACTTCATGGCAGAGATCATCTATCGCGCGTTGGCGCAGGCGCTTCCGCATCGCGTCATCGCCTCCAGCGGCGGCACACCCGCCACGATGAACGTCTTTTACGGAACGTTCAACAACGGCAAACCCTGGCATTCGGTCATCATCCGTGGCGGGGGCATGGGCGCGAGCAGTGGGCGCGACGGCGAGAACAGTTACATCTTCCCCGCCAACGGCGCGAACACGCCCATCGAAATTCTCGAAGGCGACACGCCCCTCATCGTCGAACGACGCGAACTGCTGATAGATTCGGGGGGAGCGGGGAAATTTCGCGGCGGGCTGGGGACGCGCACCGTCTTCCGCATCCCAGACGATGAACACGCGCCTCAGACTCCCGTCAGCCTGGGCATCCAGTCGGGACGCTTTCGCCTACCCCCAGAGGGACTCGCTGGCGGGCAGGCTGGCTCGCGCGCAAAATTTCTCGTCAATGGGGAGCAGGGGAATCCCTACGGGCTGACCAAACTCCACCCTGGCGATATCATCGTCATGGAATCATCGGGCGGCGGCGGCTATGGTCTCCCTAATGAACGTGACCCCGACGTGCTCACAGAAGATATCCGCGCAGGATGGGTGTCTGAAGAAAAGGCGAAGTCGGAGTATGGGTAATTTGACAAAAACCTTTTCAACCACAAAGCGCGCTAAGGGCTCGTAAAAATATAATTTCCTTGTTGGGGATGCAGTTGCACTGCATCCCGTTCGCAGTGCAACTGCGAACGAACATAAATTCGGGAAGTTATTAATTTACAGACCCTAATATTACAACGCAAAGTCGCTATCGAGGCTCATAGCGCCCCAAACCATCCACGAATAAAAACCACGAATACTCGAATTCGCGCCGGGCATTCGCGCGCTTGTGTTGAGTCTATCGAGGCATTCGTGAATATTCGTGGACGGTTTACCCATACAACAGATTAACCTTGCGCTGTAATACTAAGTCTTTTACAGGTTTCCTTCGTGACCTTTGTGTTTAGGCGCTAATCGTAACTGCTCAGGCATGTCGTTGCGAGGAGGGCTCTTGCTCGTCTGCCCCGATGTTTTTTCGGGGTCCCGCCGAAGCAATTTCCCGGTATGGGGAGACTGCTTCGGCAAAACCAAGTGTCTCGACAAGCTCGACAACCAAGCGGCGCCTCGCAGCGACATGTTCCGAGGCTGAGCAGTTACCGCTAATCTGCAAATTCCCCGTTGACAATTCCAAAAAGAGGGGTATACTGAACATATCTCACTTTTGTTACGATGTGTCGAAATAGTGATATATATTTAGAGACTGGAGGTTTTGCATGACCCTGCGGCTGTTTGAAACATGGCAGAACCAATCCCTCGAGGGGATTTTTGCGGAGTGCCGCGAACTGTCGGAGGATGCCGAGTTACCCACCGTCAAACGCTGGCGCGAAAATGGGGGCAAGGTGCTGGGGCATTTTCAGGTGTACTTCCCCGAAGAAATCGCCCACGCGGCTGGGATGCTCCCGCTCAAAATGCGCGGCGCGCCTGTCGAGCCGACTCACTCCGACTCGCGCTTCGGCTCCTACCTTTGCTCGATCCTCAAAACCAACCTTGAACTCGTTCTCAGCAACCGTGTCGAACTGGACATGTTCGTCACCCACCCCATCTGCGACGCGGCGCGGAATCTGGCGGCGGTCTGGGGGCGGAACTATTCATATCCGTGCCAGATTTTGTACCTGCCGCAGAACGCCAACTCGAAGGCGTCGGCGGAGTATTTAAGAGGGGAATATGACAGGGTGAAAAACGACATCGAAGCGCTGACGGGGACCCAGGTCACGGACGAGGCATTGCGGAATTCCATCGCGGTCTATAACGAGAATCGTAGTCTCCTGCGAAAGATATACGAGATCAAACGCAAACAGCCCTGGCTGTTGTCGGGCTTTGAAGCGTACCTGTTGATGAACGTCGGCGGGATGATTTTGCGCGAAGAGCACAACGAAATGCTCAAAGCGGCGATCCCGCTGATCGAAGCGCGACCCGCCAAACGTCAGGATAAGATTCGCGTGGTGTTTGAGGGCGGCTTCTGCGAACAGCCTCCGCTGGATTTGATCCGCGCCATCTCGCAGTCCTGCTACATCGTGGACGATGATCTGTTAATCGGCTTGCGCTGGATTCTCGAAGACATTCCGCTCGAAGGCGACTTGCTGATGAATATGGCGGACGCGTACTTAGAAAAATCCACGTACAGCCCCGTGCAACACGACGCGCGCAAACCGAAGGAAAAGATGCTGTTGCAGCGCATCGCGGACTCGGGCGCGGAGGCGGCAATCATCACCGCCGCCAAGATGTGCGAGCCTGGGCTTGAAGATCAGGTGACGTACACGAAAGCGCTCGATGAAAAGGGCATCCCCTATTTCGTCGGCGAGTTTGAAGAGAACATGACCAGTTTCGACAGCATGGAAATCCAGCTGGAGACGTTCACGGAGAATTTGATATTTAGTTGAAGTATGTCATTGCGAGGAGCTCTCGTGTTCTTCGCGACAAAACAATCTCCTTATTTGCGGGAGATTGCGTCGGGCAGAAGATCACTGCCCTCGCAATGAGATGGAACAGGTGACCTATGACCGAAACTAAAACAGACGAGCTCGTGGGGCGCGGCAACAAGGAAGGGGCGGACCTGTTCCGCGAATGGTTCGATAGCCTGGCAGACGCGGCAAAGAACGGACGCGGCGCGGCGTATGTATTCGTGATGGGCAGTATGGCAGAATTATTGCACGTCTTCGATTTTCCACTGGTACTGCCTGAGATCACATCGCTTCAAACTGCTGTGCGGCGCGTGGCGGATACCTATCTCGCCGAAGCGGAAGATTACGGCTATTCGCCCGACATCTGCGGCTACGTCAAAGCGGATATGGCTGTCCAATTGCGCGGCGGACAACACCCGATGGGGCAGATTCCCAAACCGTCCGTCGCGGTGATGAGCAACGCCTGCAACACCTACATCAAATGGGCGGAGATATGGGAGCGCATGTACGGCATCCCGCTCTTCGTGTTGGACGTGCCGGCCACCCGTCAGGCGGGCGGACAGTTCCAGCCTGGCAGTTCCGATTTCGAGCGCGACCGCAAATACGTCGAAGCGCAGGTGCGGGAGTTGATCACGCTCTGCGAGCAGGTCTCAGGCAAAAAGTTCGACATTGACCGCCTGCGCGAATCGCTCGGTTACGCCAACGATATGAACGAAGGCTGGCGGCGCGTGCTGGAACTCAACAAGAGTAAGCCGTCTCTCTTCAACGCGGTGACGGATGGCACGGTCTATCTGGGCGTTTCAAATAATTTGCGCGGCACAAAGAAGGGCAGTCAGTTCTTCAAGAATCTCGTGGAAGAGATGGAATACAAAGCCGCGCACGGCATCGGCACGCAGATCGTCGAGAAATACAGGCTCGGTTTCGTCGGCGTGCCGTGTTACCCGATCTTCCGACGCTTCAGCGAAATGTTCACCGAATGGGGCGGCAACTTCGTCCACTCTACCTATTTGAACTTCGCTTCGGGCGGCGGCAACCTCGGCTATCAATACGACGTCAACCGTCCCATCGAAAGTCTTGCGGAGGGATACCTGATCAGCGTGCGCGAAGCGATGGACAACATGTTCCATCAGGATCGCGTGGTGATTGACTGGGTGAAGAATTACGAGCTGGACGGCGTGGTCTATCACCCGATTAAATCGTGCCGCACCGTTTCGACGGGTCTTGCCGACGGGCGGCGGGCAATGATGGCGGCGACGGACGTCCCCAGCCTGTTCATCGAATCGGACATGATGGACAAGCGCGTCGTCTCCGAAGCGCAGATGAAGAATCGCGCCGACGCCTTCTTTGAAGGTCTCGCGTCACGCCGCGAGATGGCGAAGGTGGCGCAAACTTGAAACGAGAAATTTTGAACCGCAAAGCGCGCGAAGTTCGCTTAGAAACCGTTTCTTAACTTCTTCTTTTCGACACGGACGCCACGGATTTCACTGATTTTCACGGAAAAGAGCTTTAAAAAGTTGTCTTTTTCCGTGTGCTCTGTGAGATCCGTGTACAAAAGAACCAGGCTTCAGACTTAAGAAACACTCTCTAAGAGAAAACCAAAAAACTTTGCGTCCTTGGCGGTCTTAGCGGTAAATCCTTTTCCAAATCCGGAGGTACTTTCCCATGGCATACGCGGCAGGCGTTGACGTAGGCTCGACGCAAACCAAAGCAATCATCATCAACGAAGACCGCGAGATCGTCGGTCGTTGCCTCACAGACACTGGGGCGAACGTGGTCATCGCGGCGGAGAACTCCTTCGCCGAAGCGCTCAAGACCAGCGGCATCCGCGAAGAGGAAGTCGAATACGTGATCGGCACGGGCTACGGGCGGTATCGCGTCACCTTCGGCAACACGCAGGTGACGGAGATCTCCTGTCACGCGCGCGGCGCGGCGCAGATGTTTCCTGGCACCAAAACCGTGCTGGACATGGGCGGGCAGGACACCAAAGCCATCCGCGTCAGCCCCAAGGGCGAAGTGCTCGACTTCTGCATGAACGACAAATGCGCGGCGGGCACGGGGCGTTTCCTCGGCGCGGCAGCGGCGGCGTTGGATATTCCGCTTGGCGAACTCGGCAACGTGGCGATGAAGGCGGAACGACCTGTCAAGATCAGCACCACTTGCACGGTCTTCGCCGAATCCGAAGTGCTCTCGTGGCTGGGCAAAGGCAAAAAGATCGAAGACATTTTGTGGGGCGTGCACCTCTCCATCGCGTCGCGCTCGACCGCGTTACTGCGCCGCGTCGGCATCGAAGACGAGATCACCTTCACGGGCGGGGTCACCAAGAACGCGGGTATGATCAAATCGCTCGAACAGGCGCTGAAGACCAAACTCAACGTCAGCGACGATTCGCATTACATGGGCGCGTTGGGCGCGGCGCTCTTCGCGCTCGACCACATCCTCGCGGGGCGCGTCCCCACCGAAGAAAAGGAGACGGCATGAGCGTCTACACCTCTGGAATTGACGTCGGCTCGACCTATACCAAAGCCGTCATTTTGAAGGACGGCAACGAGATCGTCTCGCGCGCCATGCTCAACACAGGCTTCCGTTTGGAAGAAGCCGCGCGCAAGGCATATGAAACCACGCTCGAACAGGCCGGACTGAACGAATCCGATTCGTCGTATCTCGTCACCACTGGCTTCGGTCGCCATCTCGTCGGCTTCCGCGACGTGAACGTGACCGACATCAACGCCAGCGCGCGCGGCGCGGCGTTCCTCTTCCCCAAGACGCGCACCATTCTCGACGTCGGCGGGCAGACGATGAAAGCCATCCAACTGACCGAAGAGGGCAAAGTCAAATCCTTCCGCCTCAACGACAAATGCGCGGCAGGCACGGGCGCGTTCCTCGAAAAGACCGCCCGTTACATGGGGTACAAAACCGAAGAGATAGGCACGCTCGCGGCGGTCTCCAAAACGGCCGTTCCCATTTCGGGCGTGTGCGCGGTCTTCGCCGAATCCGAAGTCATCAACCACCTCTCGCAGGGCATGTCTCCCTCCGACATCATGTATGGCTCCATCGTCTCGCTTGTGGCGCGTTCGGTGCAATTGCTCAAGCGCGTCGGCATGAATCCCGAATTCACGCTCATCGGCGGCATCCTGCGATTCGAATCCATGAGCCATGTGGTGCGCGAACAGATCAAGACCGAAGTCAACGTGGCGGAGGGCGACCTCGTGCAATACGTCACCGCCCTCGGCGCGGCAATCCTCGGCTATCGTCGTTTTGAAAAGATTCAACGCGAAGGTCAACAAGCAATCGCAGGCGCCTAGCCTGCGATTTTTCAGTTCAGGAGACGCGCCGCCATGTCGCCGACAACGCCATCCGTTCGGACTCAATTTCTGATATTCACCCTCTTCGGCGAATTCATCCTCCCGCGCGGCGGCTCCATCTGGACCTCCAGCCTGATTCGCCTGCTCGACCAACTCGGCGTCGGAGAGCGCGCCGCGCGTCTCACGCTCTCGCGCATGGCAAGCAAAGGCTGGCTATCCGCGCGCAAAGACGGGCGGCGCAGTCAATACTCGCTGACTCCGCGCGGATGGTCTCTGCTCGTCCAGGGCGGACAGCGCATCTTCGAGCCGCCCTTCAAAGAATGGGACGGCGTCTGGCAGATCGTCGTCTTCTCGCTACCCGAAAAGAAGCGCAGTCTGCGGCACGCCTTTCGCGCGCGCCTGCCGTGGTTTGGCTTCGGTCAACTCGCGCCGAATATGTGGATCTCGCCCCACAACCGCAAAACAGAACTCCTCGCGCTGTGCGGTGAACTAAACATGCAGGATCATGTCGAAATCTTTTCGGGCATCCACATGGGACCCTCCGAAGACCAGGACCTCGTCCGCCGCTGTTGGGACCTGCCTCACCTGGCTGGGCAATATAAAAAATTCATCGTTAAATTTGAAAAGGAATATCTCGCCTGCAAGAACAACGGACACCTCCCGCCAAAGATGGACGAGAGTTTCGTCAGCCGTTTCTGGCTGTTGCATCACTTCCAGGGCTTTCCGCGCATAGACCCAAACCTGCCCGCCGCCCTGCTCCCCGCCGACTGGATCGGCTTCAAGGCGCGGCAGTTTTTTGAAGACTATCGCGCCCTGTTGGAAAAACCCGCCAACCAGTTCGTGGACGAAATCGTCGCCGCCGAACCCGCGCGGTAAGCAAAAAACCAGGACGTGGATGAACACAGATGAACGCGGATTTTTCAAAAATCAGAATGGTTTTTATCAGCGTTTTCAGCGTTCATCTGCGTCCTAAATATGTTTTTTGAAAATGGAGACATACACATGGATGTGCTAAAGAATCAAAAAACCGACTTCAAAGAGATCGTCTACGAAAAAAGCAACTGGGTGGCGCGCATCACCATCAACCGCCCGCAAGTCTACAACTCGTACAGCACCAACGCGCTTGAAGAACTGGCAACCGCGTTCCGTCAAGCCGCCTTCGACGACGAAGTGGCGGTTATCGTGTACACGGGCATGGGCGACAAAGCCTTCTGCACGGGCGGCGACGTGAAGGAATACCAGGAACGCTACACGCGCTCGCCGCACGATTACTGGAAATACATGCGCCTCTTTGGCGCGTACATCGAAAGCATCGTCAACACGGGCAAACCCGTCGTCGCGCGAATCAACGGCATGGCGGTCGGCGGCGGCAACGAATCGAATCTCGCCTGCGATCTCGCCGTCATCGCCGAACATGCCTGGGTTGGGCAGGTCGGCGCGGGAGTCGGAAGCGTGGCGGCGGGCGGAGCGACTCAATGGCTGCCCATCACCGTCGGCGACCGCCGCGCCCGTTACATGTTGATGACGAACCGCCGCATCCCCGCCTACCAAGCCCTCGAATGGGGACTCGTTAATCAGGTCGCGCCATCCGTCAAAAAAGACGGCGCGTTCATCGAACACGCCACGCCCGAGCAAATTGCCCAAGCCCAAAAAGGCGCGGACGGCTACAGCATTGACCTCTCGAAACTCGACGAAGCCGTGGACGCGCTCGCCCAAGAACTCGTGGATAAATTTGCCGAGTGCATCCGCTTCACCAAAGAACAGATCAACTTCTGGAAAAATTTCAGCTGGCATCAGACCATCGGTCCCGCGCGCGACTGGCTCTCGATTCACTACACCTCATGGGAGCCGCTCGAAGGCATGAGCGCGTTCGTCGAAAAACGCCCCGCGCGGTACCGCATGTTGCGCGAACGCGCCGCGCAAGGCAAGAGCAGTGAGTTCATCTGGGGCGCGTACGAAAAAACCTGCCCCTCCTGCGGCGCGAAAGCCCTGCCCGAAGAATTCACCCACTGCGGCGTCTGCGGCGCGGGTTTGAAATAGACCTCTTGCGAAAGTCATTTTTGCCACAGAGAACGCAGAGAAAAAAAGAATGTTTCTCAAGGTCTTTGCGGACTCGGTGGCTGAGAAAGAGAATCTTATACAAGAGATCAAATGACCGAATCATTTATTTCTGTCGAGACGAAGAACGGCGCTTCTTTCCTGACGTTGAAGCGGGCTCCGCTTAACGTGCTGGACATCGCCACCCTGACTCAGTTCGAGTCCGCGCTGACGGAGTTATCGCAAGACGAATCGATTCGCGTGCTTGTCATCAAAGCCGAAGGGAAGATGTTCTCGGCAGGCGTGGACGTGGCAGACCACACGCCCGATAAAGTCGGCGACATGATTCCGCTGTTCGACAGAGTCTGCCGCGCGTTGGCGAACTTCCCCGCGCCGACGATTGCCGTCGTTCACGGTCACGCGCTCGGCGGCGGATGCGAACTGGTCTTGTGTTGCGACCTCGCCGTGATGACCGGTAACGCAAAGATCGGACAGCCTGAAATTCAACTCGCCGCCATCGCTCCCATCGCCGCGTTGAGGCTTCCGCAATTGGTCGGCTATCGCAATGCGGCGGATATTCTCTTCACAGGTCGCGCGTTGACCGCGGACGAAGCCTTGAAAATGGGATTGGTCAATGCGGTGGTTTCTGCCGAGCAATTGGAGCAATGGGTTGAAGAGAAGGTAACAAAACTTACAAGTCTCAGTCGCGCCGCGTTGACCATGACCAAACGCGCCCTGCATATCGGCTTCGGCGCGTGGGACGCATCCGCGGTGGAACTGGAGCGCTTGTATCTGGATGAATTGATGAAAACCGAAGACGCGCATGAGGGCTTGACCGCTTTCATGGAAAAGCGCGCGGCGGTTTGGAAACATA
Organism: uncultured Anaerolineales bacterium; assembly: GCA_949319575.1. Lineage (GTDB taxonomy): Bacteria > Chloroflexota > Anaerolineae > Anaerolineales > Villigracilaceae > Defluviilinea. The sequence continues at coordinate 40,640 of CASGHD010000074.1, forward strand.
AGTAACCCAATGTCGTTGCGAGGGCGGTGTTCTTCCGCCCGAAGCAATCTCCCGTTGATAGAGGAGATTGCTTCGTCGCCAGGAGCAAGAGCGCTCCTCGTAACGACATGACAAGGAGAAGTTATGACATCACGCGGATTAACATACGAACAATTTGAAATGGGCGCGGTGTACCCGTCGCAGGCGCGGACGGTGACCGAGGCGGACGTGGCGAACTTCGCCGGGCTTTCGGGCGATTTCAACCCCCTGCACACCGACGCCGAGTTTGCCAAGGCCACGCCGATGGGCGAGCGCATCGCGCACGGCGTTCTCATCCTTGCGATGGCGACGGGCATGGCGAACTGGATGGGCATCTTTGAAGGCACGACGATTGCCTTGATGGAACAGGTGACGCGCTACAAAGGCGCGGTTAAATTCGGCGACACGATTCGGCTGGAGATGGAAGTCATCGAGAAGAAACCCACGTCCAAGCCTGATAAGGGCGTGGTGAAGTTTGCAGTCCGCGTGAAGAACCAGCGCGGCGAGAATGTGGTTGAGGGGGAGTGGACATTGTTGATGAAGGCAGTAGGGCAAAGTTAACTTTGCCGTACAAATAATCGGAGGGCAGTATGTTACTCAAGGATAAAGTCGCATTGATCACGGGGGGAGGGAATGGGATTGGGCGGGCGATTGTTTTGCGCTTTCTTCGGGACGGCGCGAAAGTCGTCACGGTGGACCTGGACCAGGCTGGGATGGAGGAAACGCTCAAAGAGGCGGGGCAGGCTGGAGGTCAGATCAGAGGCGAGATGGCGAACATCACCAAGCGCGAGGATGTTCAGCGCGTCGTCGATTCGATCGTCAAAGAACATGGTCGGCTCGACATCCTGATCAACAACGCGGGCATCACGCGCGACGCGCTCACGGCGCGGGTGAAGGATGGCGAAGTCAAGTTGATGACCGATGAGCAATGGGACGCGGTGCTGGATGTCAACTTGAAAGGGACGTGGCTGTGCGCGCAGATCGCGGCGGTGGAAATGATCAAGCAGAAATATGGGCGCATCGTCAGCACGGCATCGGTGGCGGCGATTGGGCACATGGGGCAGTCGAATTACGCGGCGTCGAAGGCAGGCGTGGTGGCGGTGACGCAAACGCTCGCGCTCGAACTGGCGCGGTTTAATATCGCGGTCAATTGCATCGCGCCAGGCGGGACGAAGACGCGCATGACGGCGGCGATTCCCGAAAACATCATGGCAAATTTGATCGAACGAATTCCGCTCAAGCGTTTTGCCGACCCGTGCGAGATCGCGGCGGTTCACGCCTTTCTTGCGAGTGATGAGGCGTCGTTCATCACGGGGCAATGTGTTTTTGTAGACGGCGGTCAGACCGTCGGAGCGTGAGATGTTTGCGAAATCATTCATCCCCTACGGCGGATATTGGTGTTCGCCGTTCGCCCGCTGGCAGGGAAGTTTTGCCAACTTGCACACGATCAAGTTCGCGGCGGAGGTGACGCGCAAAGCATTGGAAGCACGGAAGGTTGATCCGAAAATTTTCAGCAATGTCTATCTCGGCATGACCGTTCCCGCGCCCGCTTCATTTTATGGAGCGCCGTGGCTGGCGGGCATGATCGGCGCGGAGGGCGTCACGGGTCCCGTTTTTTCGCAAGCCTGCGCGACATCGGCGCGGGTGATCGGAAGCGCGGCGCGGGCGGTGGAGACGGAAGACGACGCTTCGATTCTCTGCGTGACGGCGGATCGCACCTCGAACGGACCTCACCTGCTGTATCCGAATCCCACCAACCCTGGCGCGCGCGGCGACTCTGAAGACTGGGTGTGGGACAACTTCAACCGCGACCCGTTCGTGGGCAACGCCATGATTCAGACTGCCGAAAACACGGCGAAGGATTACAACATCACGATGGCGGAACAGAATGAAGTGATGTTGATGCGTTACGCTCAATACCAGAAGGCGCTCGAAAACGACGCGGCGTTTCATAAGAAGTACATGTCGGTTGTGGAAGTCAATCCGTCGGGGAAGAAAGTCGTCGCCACGGTGATGGACGACGAAGGCGTGTTCCCCTCCACTGCGGAGGGACTCGCCAAACTGAAACCCATCCTGCCTGATGGCACGGTCACATACGGCGGACAGACCTATCCCGCCGACGGCAACGCGGGGATGATCGTCACGACAAAAGAGAAGGCGCGCGAACTGAGCAAAGACTCAAAGATCGAAATTCAACTGCTCTCATTCAACGAAGGACGCGCCGAAAAAGGATACATGCCCAAAGCCAACGCTCCCGCCGCGAGAGGCGCGTTGAAAAAAGCGGGCGTGGACATCAAGGACATCAAAGCGATCAAGACTCACAATCCGTTTGCCGTGAACGACATTTTCCTCAACCGCGAGTTGGGCATTCCGCTCGATAAGATGAACAACTACGGCTCGTCGCTCATCTGGGGTCACCCGCAGGGACCGACAGGCATGAGACTCGTCATGGAGATGATCGAAGAACTCGTCTTGCTCGGCGGCGGATACGGGCTGTTCACAGGCTGCGCAGCTGGCGACACCGCCGCGGCGATTGTGTTGGAAGCGCGTGGAGGCTGAAGGATTTTTCGTACACAGATTACACGGATCAGACGGAAGACTCTACTGAAAAAGGCAATCGCACCGCTACGCGCGCGAAGGTCGCAAAGGAAAAGCAAAATCAAGAATCTATTTTCAAGAAAACCCGTGAAGATCTATGTTCTTAAAACGCCTTTGAATTTTCTTCGCGGTCATTACGGTAATTTTTTGTAACTGAGTCACAGAACGACTGATTATTAATTTCAAAAAAACCATGGAACTCCGTGAAATCCGCGTACAAAATGGTTTGTAAATGACAGATTCAGAAAGGAAACATTCATGAAAGCCGCTGTATTTCACGCCGCGCATCAACCGCTGGCAATTGAAGAAGTCCCCACGCCCACTCCGTCTGCGGGCGAAGTCCTCATCAAGGTGGCGGGATGCGGAGTCTGTCACACCGACCTGCATTACATTGACCACGACGTTCCCACGTTCAAGAAGCCGCCGCTCGTGTTGGGACATGAGGTCTCAGGCGTGATCGCGGGCTTGGGCGCGGGCGTGACTCAATGGAAGGAAGGCGCGCGCGTCCTGCTCCCCGCTGTATATGGATGCGGTCAATGCGCCATGTGCCGCACAGGACGCGAGAACATCTGCGAGAAGATGATGATGTTCGGCAACAACGTGGACGGCGGCTATGCCGAGTACATGCTCGCGCCCGCCAAGGATGTGATCGCCCTGCCCGATGAACTTCCGCTTGTGGAAAGTTCTATCATCGCGGACGCGGTCACCACGCCGTATCACGCCGTTGTCAACCGTGGACAGGTGAAGCCTGGCGATTCAGTTGTTGTGGTGGGATGCGGCGGTATCGGCTTGAATCTCGTCCAGGTCGCTGCGGCTGTCGGGGCGAAGGTCATCGCGATTGACGTGATCGATTCCAAACTGGAATGGGCGAAGAAACTCGGGGCGCAGGCGATGATCAACGCGAAGAACGTCGAGCGCGTGGATAAGGAAGTCCGCAAGTTAACGGGCGGCGGCGCGGACATCGGCTTTGAGGCGATTGGCAACCCCGTCACCCAGGCGCAGACGTTTTCCTGCATCCGCGCGGGCGGACGCTTTGTGATGGTTGGTTACAGCGACAAACCGATGACGCTCGACTCGGGGCGCGTGATGTATCGCGAGATGGAGATCATCGGCTCGCTCGGTTGCCGCGCTGTGGATTATCCGCGCGTGCTGGAACTGGCGCGGCAGGGTCGTATCAAAGTAAAGGAACTCGTCACCGCGCAGTTCCCGCTGGACCAGATCAACGCCGCGTTCGACACGCTTCGCAAAGGCGAAGGAATTCGGTCGGTGGTTGTGCCGTAGCGGATAATGTCATTGCGAGGAGCGCTCTTGTTCTTTGCGACGAAGCAATCCCCCCCCTTAGCCAGGAGATTGCTTCGAGCGGAAAATCACCGCTCTCGCAATGACATGGCAACAGATTTATGATCATAGACTTCCACATCCACCTCTCGCTTCCCGAACACGAACTGCCATCCGTGTTGGAATGGATGCGTTCGAATTATCAAGGAGACCTCGATGCCTATGTCCGAGAAATTCTCACCCCGCAGGGAATCCGTCGGCATCTTCAAGCGCACGATGTTGACCTGGCTGTCGGTCTGGCGGAAGTCTCGCCTGTCACCACAGGCGTCGCGGATAACGACTACGTCGGCAAACTCTGCGCGTCAGCCAACGCGCTCGCCGACCCAGCCTCAGGTCCGCGCGGACGGCTGTTGCCCTTTGCCAGTATCAACCCATTCCTCGTCAACGATCTTGCCGCGGAACTCGAAAGGCTTGTAAAGGAATACGACTTCAAAGGGATCAAGGTCTACCCGCCGTATCAGCATCACTACGTCAATGACCCGCGCATGTATCCGCTGTACGCCAAGGCGCAGGAACTCGGTCTGCCGATGATGGTGCATACGGGCTCGTCCGTCTTCAAAGGCGCGCGCATCAAATACGCCGATCCGCTTCTGCTCGACGACGTGGCGATTGACTTTCCCGAACTGAATATTCTGATGGCGCATTCGGGGCGTCCGTTCTGGTACGAGCAGGCGTTCTGGCTGGCGCGGCGGCACGAGAACGTGTATATGGAAATTTCGGGTCTGCCCGCCAAACACCTGCTGGATTATTTCCCGCGCCTCGAAATGCTCGCGGATAAGGTCGTCTACGGCTCAGACTGGCCTGGCAACCCAGACCTGCGCCGCAACGTCTCAGCCATCCGCGCTTTGAATATTTCGGAGGAAGCGAAGCAAAAGATTCTGCGCGATAACGCGGCAAGGATTTTGAAGTTATAGATATCATTTATCATTGCGAGCAGAGCGAAGCAATCTCCAATTTCTAATCTCCAGTCACCAATTATCAGGATCAGGAGATTGCTTCGGGCGGAAGACCACCGCCCTCGCAATGACATAAAACGATAGGGAGACGCCATGCGAGAATTTTTACTAGGTAACGAAGCCATCGCCCGCGGAGCGTGGGAAGCGGGAGTCAAATTCGTATCGGGTTACCCAGGCACGCCCAGCACCGAGATCATCGAAACCCTGGCGACGCGCTTCCCCGAAACCAACCCGCGCTGGTCAACGAACGAGAAGGTCGCGTTTGAAGAGGGCATGGGCGCGGCGATCGGCGGCTTGCGGACGCTCGTCACCATGAAGCACGTCGGTCTCAACGTCGCGGCGGACGCCTTCATGGTCTTCCCCTACTCTGGCACGAACGGCGGCTTCGTCGTCATCTCCGCCGACGACCCTGGGATGCACTCCTCGCAAAACGAGCAGGACAACCGCTACCTCGCGCGAGTCGCCAAAGTCCCCGTGCTCGAGCCGAGCGACGCGCAGGAATGTCACGACTTCATGATCGCGGGACTCGAACTCTCGGAGCAGTTCCGCTCGCCCGTCATGCTCCGCACAACGACCAGGCTCGCCCATCACAAGGGATTGGTGGAAGTCGGCGAACGGGCGGATGTGCCGCCCCGCGAGTTTATCCGCGACCCCCAACGTTTCTCTGTCCCGATCTATCGCCTGATTCGCCGCCCCGAAGTTGAGAAAACGCTGACGGCTTTCGCCGAATACGCCGAGACCTGCCCCTTCAACCGCATCGAAGAAGGCGCGGATGACAAAATCGGCGTGGTCACTTCGGGGATTTCCTATCAATATGTGAAAGAAGTTTTGCCAGACGCGGGCATCCTGCGACTCGGCATGACCTTCCCCTTGCCCGCTAATCTCCTGCGCGACTTCTGCGCGAAATACGAAACGGTGTACGTCGTCGAAGAAGGCGAACCGTTCATCGAAGAATTCATGCGCGGCGCGGGAATCACAAACCTGACAGGCAAGGAACTCTTCGGCGTCATCGGCGAATACTCGCCAGGCAGATTGCGGAAGACGCTCGGGCTGGGCGCCCCGCCCGAGCCGTTCACCAACGACGGCGTCAACCTCATCATGCGCCCGCCCATGTTCTGCGTCGGTTGCGGACATCGCACCGTTTTCGCCGCGTTGAGACAGTTGCGAGTCACGGTCTCGGGCGATATCGGCTGTTACACGATGGGCGCTTTGCATCCCTACGAAGCGGAACACACCACCTTCGCGATGGGATCAAGCATCGGTGTCGCCGTCGGCTTGGAGCAGGCGGGACACGAGAACACCGTCGCCATCATCGGCGACTCGACCTTCATTCACGCGGGCATTCCGCCGCTGATCGACGCGGTCTACAACCGAAGCCGCCTGACGCTCATCATCCTCGACAACTCCACGACGGGCATGACGGGCAGTCAGCCCAACCCCGTTTCAGGCAAAGATGTGATGGGACAGCAGGCGCCTCAAATTGACCTCGAAGCGTTGTGCCGCGCCTCGGGCGTCGAAAACGTTGCCATCGTGGATACATGGGATCGCAAGGAAGTCGTCAACGTCATCCGCCGCGCCGTCTCTTTCAAAGGACCCGCCGTTGTCATCGCGCGCGGACCGTGCCAGCAGATTCCCGAAATCAAACACTCGCATCGCATCCCGTTCTTCATTCACGAAGACCTTTGCACGCAATGCGACGCCTGCTTCAAAGTGTGGTGTCCCGCCATCACGCGCGCGCCGCAGAACTTCCCCGTCATCGCCGCCAACGAATGCACATCCTGCACCGTCTGCGCCCAGGTCTGCCCAACGGACGCCATCAAGCTCGCGGAGGAAACTGCATGAAGACCTACAACCTGATGTTCGCGGGCGTCGGCGGGCAGGGATCGCTTCTCATCGCTGAACTGACCTCGCTCGCCGCCGTCAACGCGGGATACGATACGAAGCAGACCGAAGTTCACGGCGTCTCGCAAAGAGGCGGGAGCGTGGAGACTCACGTCCGCTTCGGAGAAAAAGTCCACTCGCCCATCGTCACCCCAGGCGAAGCCGACGCGGTGGTCGGACTCGAAAAACTGGAAGCATTGCGTTTCGCGCATTACCTGAATATCGAAACTGGGACAGTTCTCGTCAACGACCATGAACTGGTGCCAGGCTCGGTCCCCAACGCCGAAAGTATTTATCCGCGTGAGACGATTGACTTCCTCAAATCAAAGGGAATGCGAGTCGTCGCCCTGCCCGCCTCGCAAACCGCGCGCGATCTCGGCGACGCCCGCATGGCAAACGTCGTCATGCTCGGCGCGTTGTCCACGCTGTTGCCCATCGAGCAGGAGGTTTGGGAGAAGACGCTCAAACTCCGCATCCCCGCCAAATATTTGGATGGCAATTTGAAGGCGTTCGAGTCTGGTTATGATGCGATGCAAAAAGCTATTTAACACGAAGAACACAAAGGAAAAAAGAAAAATCTTTTAAACCTTCGTGACCTTTGTGCCTTTGTGGTGAAAAGGTTTTTGGAAAGGAGTTAGAGATGTCCGCGAATCCAAACGACACGCACGAACTGATCTACGATTGGAATCTTGTCGAAGCGCCCAACGCCCCCAAGAAGCGCGTGATGGTCACCGACGAAACCCTGCGCGACGGACTGCAATCGCCGTCGGTCATCCAGCCTGAGATTCAAGACAAAGTGTATTTGCTGTACCTCATGTCTGACCTCGGCGTGGATGCGGCAGACCTGGGGCTGTGCGGCGCGGGCGAGAAGTTCAAATATCACGTTAGCGTGCTGGCGAAGGAAATCGTCAAGCAAAAGATGGACATCCAGCCGCAGAGCGCGGCGCGTTCCGTCGTCGCCGATATCATCCCCATCGTGGATGTCTCCGAAGATGTCGGCGTTCCGCTCGAAGCGGCGGTCTTCCTCGGCACAAGTCCCATTCGCCGATTCGCCGAAGGCTGGGATGTGGATTTCCTGTTGCGTCAGACCGAAGACGCCGTCACCTTCGCCACCAAACACGGCATCCCCGTTATGTTCGTCACCGAAGACACCGTTCGCGCCGACCCTGAGACTCTGCGTCGGGTGTACGAAACAGCCATCAGGTCGGGAGCGAAGCGCATCTGCGCCGCCGATACGGTCGGTCACATCGCCCCGCACGGAGTCCACGCGCTGATCACCTTCCTCCGCAAAATCGTGGACGAGGTTGACCCGACGGTGGGCATTGACTGGCACGGGCATAAAGATCGCGGGCTGGATATCGCCAACTCGATCGCCGCCGTCGAAGCGGGCGCGGACCGCGTCCACGCTTGCGGATTGGGCATCGGCGAACGAAGCGGCAACACGCCGATGGAACTTCTGCTGGTCAACTTCAACCTGCTCGGCTGGGGCGCGCGCGACCTGACGAAACTGCCCGAATACTGCGAAGTGATCGCCGACAAATGCGGCGCGGTGATCCCGTTCAATTATCCCGTTGTCGGGGCCGACGCCTTCCGCACGACGACGGGCGTCCATGCGGCGGCAATCGCCAAGGCGCTCACCAAAAACGACGAGTGGCTCGCGGAGCATGTCTATTGCGGCGTGCCTTCGAGCATGGTCGGGCGCGCGCATGAGATCGAGATCGGTCCGATGTCTGGCGAGCATAACGTGCGCTTCTTTTTACGCAAACACAAAATGGAAGAGAACCCCGCCTATGTGACGAAGATTCTCGAAGTGGCGAAACGCTCCAATCACCTGCTCGGCGAAGACGATGTGCGCCGCATCGTGACGGTGATGAGCCGCCGCCAGCGCGCGCATCAGGAAGTGACCGACGAGGAACTGGATCACGAGTTGACGCGCCGCCGCGAAAGGATTCTGCGATGAACGTCCATGTGCGACTCGCGGAACCGTTCTGGAGAGCAGTCGGACTCCGCGAACTTGACATGACCCTCCCCTCCGCTTCAAGCGTGGACGATCTACTGACTCTCCTGCGCGAGCGTTATCCGCGCCTGGGCGTGGATTTCGACCAATGCCCGCCGCACATCTTCATCGGCGAAGAGGAAGCCGACGCGCATTCACCATTGGAAGACGGCGCGCGCGCGCATTTTGTTTATCCCGTTGCTGGCGGTTAAGGCGCAGTACGACAAAGTTCACTTTGTCCGTGCGGCAAACGCAACCTGAAGGTTGCAGTACGACAAAGTTCACTTTGTCCGTGCGGCAACCGCAACCTGAAGGTTGCAGTACGATAAAGTTCACTTTGTCCGTGCGGCAAACGCAACCTGAAGGTTGCAGTACGATAAAGTTCACTTTGTCCATGCGGCAAACGCAACCTGAAGGTTGCAGTACAACAAAGCAGTACGATAAAGTTCACTTTGTCCGTGCGGCAACCGCAACCTGAAGGTTGCGGTACAAGTATGAGGTAAATCTTGACCCACACATCCCCTATTGCCATCATCAACCTTTCGACGGGCGAAATCAAAACCACATCCACGCCCGATGAATTGCTTCGCGCCTATCTCGGCGGGCGCGGACTGAACATGGCGTACCTGCGTCATTACCTGCGTCAGCATGGCGACCCGCGCAGTGTAGACGCGCTCAGCCCGGAGAATCCGCTCATTGTTGGCGCGGGGCTGATGACGGGGACGATCTCTCCCAACGCGGCGCGCTTCAACGTCTCGGCGCGTTCGCCTGAAAGCGGCATTCTCGGCGACGCCAACTGCGGCGGATTCTTCGCGGCGGCGATGCGCAAGGCGGGCTTTGATCGTCTCATCATTTTAGGACGCGCCGAAAAACCGTCCTACCTGCTGATCGAAGACGGGCAGATCAGCGTCCATGCGGCGGATGGGCTGTGGGGGTTGAACGCGATCGAGGCGCAGAATCAACTCAAAGCGCGGCACGGAAGCGGGACCGTCTCCGCAGTGATCGGACCGTCGGGCGAGAATCAAGTCCGCATGGCGGCAATCATGACAGGTCAAAAGAACGCGGCGGGACGCGGCGGCATGGGCGCGGTGATGGGGAGCAAGAATCTCAAAGCCATCGTCGCGCGAGGCGGGACCGTGATCGAAGTGGCGCAAAAGGAAACTTTGCGGGCGTTGCGGCTCAAACAACAGGAGGAGTTGAAAAGCTCGAAGGTGGTGCAAGTGTTGGGCAAGGTCGGCACGCCGCTGTTATACGAAGTGAGCAACCGACTCGGCGCGATCCGAACACGCAACTCGCAGGATAATTTTTTCGAGGAAACGCTCAACGGCGAAGAGGTTGAAAAATTTTCAGACAAGATGCTGGCTTGCACGTCGTGCGTGGTGCATTGCCGTCATCGTAACACGCTGGGCGGCGAAGGACCCGAATACTCGACGCTGGTCCTGCTCGGCGCGAACATCGGCATTGCGCCCACCGATCAGGTCATCCAGTTGAACAACCTCGTCAACGATCTCGGCTTGGACGCCTCTTCGACTGGCACGATCATCGGCTGGGCGATGGAGTTGTACCAGCGCGGATTGATCGACGACTCGCTGACAGGCAAGCCGTTGGTCTGGGGCGATTACGAAACCGTGTATGCGTTGATCGAAGATATCGCGCATCGGCGCGGGTTTGGAAACATTCTCGCCGAAAGCACGCAAGCCGCGCGATATTTCCCGCAGGCGGCGCTCGATTATTTGATCGCCGTCAAAAATTTGCCGCAGTCCGACCCGCATGATGTTCGTTACTTCAAAGGCTTCGCGCTGGGCATCGCAGTCGCCAGCCGCGGCGCGGATCATCTCCGCAACCGCCCCACGCTGGAGGTCTTCAAACTTCCCGACGAAGCGCGCGCGAACGTTTATGGGCGCGCCAACGACCCCGACCCGACGGGCTACAAAGACAAGGGGTTGATCGTCGCGTACGGCGACGATATCTACGCGGTGGCGGATTGTCTCGGCGTGTGCCGCTTCGTCACGCGCGGATTCAACAGTCCGCATTTGCTGGGCTATCAAGACTTTTGCGACTCGGTCGCCGCCGCGACAGGGCTGGAATACACCCCCGCCTCTCTCCGCGACGTGGGGCGGCGCACGCTGGACACGGAGCGACTCATCAACGCGGGCTTCGGACTGACGCGCGCCGACGACACCCTGCCCAAACGCTACTTCGACGACCCGATGCCCGCGCGAAAAACGAAAGGTCATCACGTAGACAGGGAACAATTCCAACTGATGCTCGACGAGTATTACGCCGAGCGCGGCTGGGACGCGGATGGGCGAGTCTCCGCCGAGAGGATCGCGGAGATAGATGGACTTAATGATGTCATTGCGGGATGTTCTTAGGCGAAGTAATCCCTAACATCGTGACGGAGATTGCTTCGTCGGGAAGATCGCCCTCCTTGCAATGACATCATTTGAGAAAAGGAAACCATGTATGGCACACACACTTGCAGAAAAAATCCTGGCTGAAAAATGCGACCAGAAGGAACTCTACCCTGGGCAGTTCATCAACGCCCGCGTGGATATGGTGATGGCGTCTGAGCTTTCGGGCGTGCTTGCCATCGAAGAGTTCGAGAAGATCAAGGGCGCGCGCGTCTGGGATCCCAAAAAGGTGGTCTTCGTGATGGATCACTTCACGCCCGCCAAAGACATCAAATCTGCCGAGATCGTCAAGCAATGCCGCGAGTTTGCGGCGGCGCACGGCATCCGCTTTTACGATGTGGGACGGGCGGGCATCCAGCACATCTTGTTGCCCGAGCAGGGCATGATCGTCCCTGGCGACCTGATCGCGGGCGCGGACTCGCATACCTGCACGCACGGTTTCATTGGCGCGTTCGGTACGGGCATCGGCTCGACCGATGCGGCGGTGGCGATGGCGCTGGGCGAGTTGTGGATGAAAGTGCCAGAGAGCGTCAAGTTTGTTTATCACGGTAAGCCGCAGAAGTGGGTGCGCGGCAAGGATTTGATCCTGCACACCATCGCGCGGATCGGCGTCGAAGGGGCGCGGTATCAGGCGATGGAGTTTATGGGCGAAGCGCTTCAGCATCTCGACATGAGCGACCGCTTCTCGATGGCGAACATGGCGATCGAAGCGGGGGCGAAGGCGGGTTTGTTTGAGGCGGACGAAATGACCCGCTCCTTCATCCGCGCGCGCGGGCGCGAGGACGGCTTGTACCTGCAAAGCGACCCCGATGCGGAATACGCGGCGGTCTATGAATTCGACGTGTCGGAGTTCGAACCATTCGTGGCGGTGCCGTTCATCCCAGAAAACGTCAAACCCGTTTCACAACTCAACGAAGTGGAGATCGACCAGGCGGTGATCGGCATGTGCACCAACGGCAACCTTGAAGACTTGCGAGCCGCGGCAGAGATTCTCAAGGGACATCAGATCCATCCGCGCGTGCGGGCGGTGATCATCCCTGGCTCGCAGAAGGTGTATCTCGACGCCCTACGCGAAGGGCTGATCGAAATCTTCATCCAAGCCAATTGCTCGGTCAGCACGCCCACCTGCGGACCGTGCCTCGGCGGTCACATGGGCGTGCTGGCGGCGGGCGAGAAGTGCATCTCCACCAGCAACCGCAACTTCCGCGGGCGCATGGGTCACACCTCCAGCGAACTGTATCTCGCCAACCCCTACGTCGCCGCCGCGTCTGCCATCGCGGGCAGGATTATTTCTCCCGACGATTTGTAAACTTTAAACACTAAAGACATGAAGGACGCAAAGTTGGTTTGAGTGATGGTTTTGGTTCTTTGTCTTAGATCATTATATGCGACGATCTAATTGGCTTACACAATGTTTAATTGGACGCGGAAAAACGCTGATCTCGCTGATTCAAAAGAAAAAAATTCGTAACTGCTCAGGCATGTCGTTGCGAGGAGGGCTCTTGCTCGCCTGCCCCGATGTTTTTTCGGGGTCCCGACGCCTGTCCTGAGCCTGTCGAAGGGAAGCAATCTCCCGGTATGGGGAGACTGCTTCGGCAAAACCAAGA
>CASGHD010000075.1 GCA_949319575.1 uncultured Anaerolineales bacterium
ACAAGCATTCGCCTGATAATAGGAGATTGCTTCGGGCTATCGCCCTCGCAACGACATATTTGTTATATGGCTGATTCTCGCGATCTCCTCTCCGTCGGCGTGGATGTGGGTACGACCACCACACAGATCGTCTTTTCACGCATCAATTTGCAGGATGTGTCGCGCCCCGGACAAATCCCTCGCATCAATATCACCGATAGAAAAGTGATCTATCAAAGCCCGATCGTTTTTACGCCGCTGATTGACTCTGATACGATTGACGCGGATAAGTTGAACGAGCTAGTACGAAGCGAGTATTCATCCGCTGGCATTGACCCTGCACAAGTGGAAACAGGCGCGGTCATCATCACGGGTGAAACGGCGAAGAAAAAAAATGCGGATGAAATCCTGCGCGCGCTTTCGGGACTGGCGGGCGAGTTCGTCGTCAGCGTGGCGGGACCGAACGTGGAAAGCTTGATCGCAGGTAAAGGCGCGGGCGCGGCGGACTACTCGCAGAAACATTACGCGACCGTCACAAACGTGGACATCGGCGGCGGGAGCGCGAACAGCGCGACGTTTCGCACAGGAAACTTAATCGGCGCGGCGGCGATGAATTATGGCGGTCGCATTTTGGAGATTGAGTATTCGACGGGCATTGTGAGGCATATTGCGGAACCAGCGCGGAGGATTCTCGAAGATATTGGTTTGAGACTGGAGACTGGAGACTCGCCATCACTCGAGGATTTGCGTCGCTTCACGGATCGCATGGCTGATATGACAGTTGAACTCATCGAAGGCGCGAACTCTCCGCTGGCGCAAAAGATTTATCTCACGCCGCCTGTTGGCGTGACGGGTAAGGGTTCGGTGTTGATGCTGTCTGGCGGCATCGGTCATTACTACTACAATCCGATTCCGATCAACTCCGTGAGTGACGCGACGATTCACGATGATGTGGGTCCGCTGTTGGCAGAGTCGTTGCGGAAACATGCGGTGTTGAACTCGTATTCGATTGTGCCTCCATCTGAAACCGTCCGCGCGACGGTGTTGGGAGCCAGCACGCAGACAGTGACATTATCTGGCTCGACGATTTGGGCAGAGAAGGAAATTTTGCCGCTGAAGAATGTGCCTGTGATTCGACCCACATTTACAATCGCTGGTCGAGTAGCCGAAGGCGTATCGAGACCAGAGGGTATCAACCCTGCGTCTGTTTCAAATGCGATCGCCGAGGCTGTGACTCGCTGGGACGTGAACCTCGCAACCGATCCATTTGCGATTGCGCTCGAACTGGATAAATCATTGGATTACGAATCGCTCACACAACTCGCCAGCGGATTGAATGATTTCGCCAACACCATGCCCTCCGAACGTCCCTTGATCGCCATCATCGAACGCGACTACGCCCAAGTGCTCGGTCAAACCGTCAAAGGCTTGGCTCCCTCACGCGCCTTGCTGGTCATTGACCAGGTCGGCTTATCCGAAGGCGATTACATTGACATCGGAACTCCGCTCATGGACGGACGCGTTGTCCCGTTGAGCGTGAAGACGTTGATTTTTTATCATTAGAGCGAATTATGGATACAGTTCTTGAAAAGAATCAAACTAAAGATAGACACATCCGAATTCTTGCCAGTATAAGTGTCGTGGCGTTCTTGTTTGGATTAACAAGTATTAGAGTAGGCATCACAAACGACTTCATAAGTTTTGGCTTACACTTTGATGCTTTGCAAACCAACGTGCTATCTTACTTAAATATCACCTTGGGCATCTGTTATCTTATGGTTTGCGCACTTGTTTTATCACAGAGAAAATGGTCTCTAACTCTTGCTTTTATATTCCTGATTGCGATCAATATCATCTACATTGTTATAGCCTTGCTTGGTTTTTACGATTTTGATCACAACAAGCCAATGCTCAACTTCGTTATCAGTTTGATATTTGCATTTGTTTCTGCATTTTATGTTGGGCTATACAGCTACTCAGCCCCTGCATTAAAATGAATCTTTCTTCTTTCCTTGTTCTTCCTTCGTGTCCTTCGCGGTGAAAAAATGATTCTCCGAACCAAACTGCACAGCAAGACCTACCATCCACGAATAGAGCCACGAATTCACGAATACGGGCTCGTCCATTCGCCGCAGGTTCGTGAAAATTCGTGGACGGTGAATCAAGAAAGTAAAATCAAGAAAATCTGAATAGGTGGTTTCGATACGCCCTTCGCAACGAATCCTCAAGGCTACTCAACCACCGAGGTAACCATGAATCTTTCTACTTTCCACTTTCCTCTTTCTTCTTTCCTCCTTCATAATTCATCCTTCATCCTTTGGTGAACCCATGCTCCTCCGCACAAAACTACACGGCAAGACCTACGAATTCCCCGACATCCGCCTCCTCATGGGAAAAGCCAACGAGGAGAAATCTGGCGACCGTCTCGCGGGCGTTGGCGCAGAGACCGCCGCCGAGCGCGTCGCCGCGAAACTTGTGCTGGCGGAAGTTCCGCTGTGGGTTCTGCACGATAACCCTGCCGTGCCTTACGATGAGGATGAAATCACGCGCCTCATCCACGATGCGGTAGATCAAACGATTTACAACGAGATCAAAGACAAGACAGTGGGGGAGTTCCGCGAGTGGATTCTCGCCGACACCACTTCCACCGACATGATCCACCGCACCTCGAATGGTCTCACCGCCGAGATGATTGCGGGCGTCACGAAGTTGATGTCCAATCTCGATTTGATGTACGCCGCGAAGAAGATTCCAGTCACAGCGTATTGCAACAACACGATCGGGAAGCCAGGCACGCTGTCTAGCCGCAACCAGCCGAACCATCCGACCGACTCGCCCGAAGGCATCCGCGCGGAAATTTACGAAGGGCTATCGTATGGCTCAGGCGACTCGGTCATCGGCATCAATCCCGTTGACGATTCTTACGGTTCGGTCTCGCGTCTGCTCGATATGAGTTACGATGTTATCAAGACTTGGAACATCCCCACGCAAAACTGTGTGCTGTCGCATGTTACGACTCAAATGAAATGTTTGCAATCGGGTTCGCCTGTCGGACTCGTCTTTCAATCGCTGGCAGGTTCGCAAAAAGGCAACGACTCGTTCGGCATCTCTGTCGGTATGATGGATGAAGCCTATGAACTCGCGAAGAAGCATTGCTTCCCGAAGGGTCCGAACTTCATGTATTTTGAAACGGGTCAAGGCGCGGAACTTTCCGCCGAAGCGCACAACGGCTGGGATCAACTCGTGCTCGAAGCGCGTTGTTATGGTTTTGCAAAACGCTACAGTCCGTATCAAGTCAACACGGTGGTCGGCTTCATCGGTCCCGAATATTTATACGACGCGCGCCAGATCCAACGCGCGGGGCTTGAAGATCATTTCATGGGCAAACTCACGGGCATCTCGATGGGCGTGGACGCCTGCTACACCAATCACGCCCGCGCCGATCAAAACGCCATCGAGAATCTCGCGGTCATGCTCACCGCCGCGGGTTGCAATTATTTCATGGGCTTGCCGATGGGCGACGACTCGATGCTCTCGTATCAGTCCACATCCTTTCACGATGCGCCCACGCTTCGTCAACTTTTCAACCTGCGCCCCGCGCCCGAATTCGAAAAATGGATGGAAGACCTGGGTCTGATTAAAAACGGCATCCTCACCGAAAAAGCAGGCGACCCGACGATATTCCTCAAACGCTAATGTCGTTGCGAGGAGGAGCGGAGCGACGACGAAGCAATCTTCTCTTTACAGGAACGCACTTGATAACAGGAGATTGCTTCGTCGCAAAAGGCAAGAGCGCTCCTCGCAACGACATATAAGGAATTTATTTTATGGATGACACCCAACTCAACACCCTCGTAGACGCAATCGTCCGCGAACTCAAAGCCTCGGGAGCCGTGAAGACGTCCGCTTCATCCTCAGGGACATCTGCCTCTGCTTCGGCGACTCTCCCCTCCTCTTCGGCAACTTCATCCAAGCCTCAATTCTCTACTCCTCCAATCTCTAGTCATCTAATCTCCAGTCTCTCAATTGATTTACCCGACCCCACCCTCACCCGCGCCACACCGCGCGTCAACAATCCCAAAGACGCGCAAGGATTGAAAGCCATCATGGCATCCACCACCGCCCGCATCGGAGTCGGACGCGCGGGTCCGCGTTACAGCACCGCGGAGTTGCTTCTCTTTCAAGGCGATCATGCCGTCACACAAGACGCGCTCTATCGCGACGTTGACCAGAAATTATTAGATGAATTCAATCTCTTCACGGTTCAAACAAAAATAACTGGCGGCAAACAAGAATATTTGCTCCGTCCCGATCTCGGACGTTTACTCAACGATGACGCCAAGCGCATCATCAATGAGAAGTGCCAGAAGAATGTCAATGTCCAACTTGTCATCGGCGATGGACTCTCCGCGGCGGCGGTTGAGGCGAATCTTCGGCAAATGTTTCCTGTCATTAGGCAGGGTGTGCAAACGGCAGGTCTCACGTTCGGCACGCCGTTCTTTATCAAGTACGCGCGTGTCGGTGTGATAAACGATGTCGGCGAACTCATCAAGCCCGATGTGGTGATCCTGCTCATTGGCGAACGCCCTGGGCTGGGACGCGCCGAGTCCATGAGCGCGTACATGGGCTACAAACCCAAATACGGCGACACCGACGCCGACCGCGATGTAGTCTGCAACATCTTCGAGAACGGCGGAACGAATCCGCTGGAAGGCGGAGCGTTTGTCGTGCAGATCGCGCAAAAGATGCGCAAACATCAAGCATCTGGCGTAAAATTGAAGTTGGCGAATTAATGTCGTTGCGAGGAGCCGCGGAGCGGCGACGAAGCAATCTCCTCGCAACAAACATTTACTTGCAAATAGGAGATTGCTTCGGGCGGACGAACACCGCCCTCGCAATGACATATAAGGAATAATTATGGCAATCCTCGACCCTCTATTCGGCACACCGCTAGCGGTGCAACTCATCCCACAAGTGGATCGCAACTTCGCGGAGCATCTCAAACTACGCGACGATCAACGCTCGATTGGCTTGCTCAGCGTGGACAACGACGACGCTACTTACACGGCTATTGATGAAGCGACCAAGATGGCGAATGTCGAAGTGGTGTACGCCAAGTCGTTCTACGCGGGCGCGAAGCACACGTCGGGAAAATGGTCAGGCGAGATCATGGCTATTTTGGCGGGACCAGACCCCGCCGAAGTCCGAGCGGGATTGAATGCCGCAGTCAATTACATCAAGACGCAAGCCGTCTGGTATTCCGCAAACGATGATGACTCCATCGCATTTTTTCCGCATGTGATCTCACGGACGGGAACGTATCTTTCGCAAGTGTGCAACATACCTGTCGGCTCGCCGATCGCGTACCTTGTTGCAACTCCAAACGAAGGTTTGGTCGCGCTGGATGCCGCGCTCAAATCTGCGGACGTGAACATCGTCGCATTGACCATGCCGCCATCCGAAACCAATTACATGGGCGTGATGCTCACAGGCGACCAGCCCGCCTGCAAAGCCGCGGCGATGGCGTTTCAGAATAAAGTGCTAGAGGTTGCGAGTAATCCATTGAATTACTAATGTCGTTGCGAGGAGCGAACGGAGTGAGCGACGAAGCAATCTCCTCGCAACAAGCAATTGCCTGTTAACAGGAGATTGCTTCGGGCGAAGAGCAAAAGCGCCCTCGCAACGACATGAGGAAAACTTATGACCGACATTGATAACGATCTTCAATCCATTCAGGAAGCCCGCACGCTCGCTACGCAAGCGCGTGACGCCCAGCGGAAATTTCTCCACGCCACGCAAGCGGAGGTGGACCGCATCTGCGCGGCGATGGCGCAAGCCGCGGCGGACGCGTCTGTGACGCTTGGCAAAATGGCAAGCGAAGAGACGGGCTATGGCGTGCCTGAACATAAAACACTCAAGAATTTATTATCATCGCAATTATTGTGGGAAGCGATCAAAGACATTCCAACCGTCGGCGTGATACGCAGTGACCCTATAAAACGAACATACGACATCGCATGGCCCATGGGTGTTGTCTGCGCGTTGACTCCCTCTACGAACCCGACTTCGACAACGATGTTCAAGACATTGATCGCTGTCAAAGCGAAAAATGGAATCGTGATCGCGCCTCATCCGTTCGCGGCGAAGTGTTGCGCGGAGACGATTCGTATTATGGCAGAAGCGGGTGAGAGGGCTGGGATGCCGAAGGGACTCATCGCTTGCATGACAAAAGTAACCCTGCCTGGCACACAAGAATTGATGAAACACAAATACGTCGCATTGATCCTTGCGACGGGCGGCTCGGACATGGTGCGCGCCGCACATTCCGTCGGCAAACCCGCGTATGGAGTCGGTCCTGGTAATGTCCCCGCGTATGTGGATCGTTCGGCAGACGTTGCCCAAGCCGCGAAATATATTGTCGCATCGAAGGCGTTTGATCATTCCGTGATTTGCGCTACCGAGCAAGCCGTCGTTGCAGATCGTCCAATAGCCGCGCAACTCGAAGAGATGATGAAAGCCGAAGGCGCGTATTTTGTTGACGACAACATCAAGCAAATTTTGGCAAAGAATTTATTTGTGGGTCATTTGCCGAATCCAAAAGGCGTGGGGAAGAGTCCGCAACAGTTGGCTCAGCAATATGGTTTCAGTGTTCCCGATTGGGCGCGGATTCTCGTCGTGCGACTCAACAGCGTCGGGCGCGACGAGCCGCTCTCTGGTGAAAAACTTACAACTGTTCTAGGCTGGTATGAGGTGGACGGCTGGGAAGAAGGTTGCGAACGTTCGCTTGAATTAATTAATTACGGCGGCCGTGGTCACTCGCAAGTCATCCATGCACGCGATGAAAATGTCATTATGCAATTTGGTTTAGAGAAACCTGTGTTCCGCATTGTTGTAAATACGATGGGAACACTTGGCACAACAGGCTATACAACAGGACTCATGCCTTCGATGACTCTCGGTTCTGGCGGAGTCGGCGGCGCGATAACGGGCGATAACATCACCGTCCATCACATGTATAATATCAAGCGATTGGCGTATGAAATCCGCACCGCGCCAGATGCGGCGTTTACGCCAGGCTCCACGGATACGCAAACACAAAGAGGAATGTTTACTGGCGGAGCAGGTTCGGTAGTGTCGAGTTCGGTTAATCCGCAGGTGGAGGAGATCGTGAGGAAGGTGTTGTTGGAGTTGGGAAGGAAAGGATGAATTATGAAGGATGAAGGCTTGCGTTGAGCGAAGTCGAAACGATGAAAAAAGAAAGCAAAAATCCGTGATAATTCGTGAAATCCGTGGCTAAGAAATTGGTTTTAGAAATCAGACCTCAGGGATTGAAAACTCCATCCTTGATGTCCGATGTCTAATCGGAGGAATGCGACATAAATGTCGCGTTACAACATTCATCTCAAAGGAGATTTAAGCCATGCCCGTAGATGTTGCAATGATCGCTTTAGGAATGGTGGAGACCAAAGGACTCGTCGGCGCGATTGAAGCCGCGGACGCGATGGTCAAAGCCGCAAACGTGACGCTGATCGGCAGTGAGTATGTCGGCGGCGGATACGTGACCGTGATGGTGCGCGGTGACGTCGGCGCGGTGAAAGCCGCGACGGATGCAGGCGCGGCCGCCGCAAAACGCGTCGGTGAACTCGCCTCCGTCCATGTGATTCCACGCCCGCACGGTGACGTTGAAATGATCCTGCCGCAGAATAGCAAGGGTTCGTTTGGCGGTAAAGGCAAAGACAAGTAAAGAGTAGACAGGAAAGTAAGTACACAGGTATACAAGTAGACAAGTAAACAAGGAGACACGTGAAACGTGTTTACCTGTTTACGTGTGTACAGTTTTTCGTGTTTACCTGTCTACCTCCCCCCATGCCTCGCCAACTTTTTACTGCGGAGGATATTCGCCGTCTGGCGCGTGAACGCGCTGGTCCGCTTGTGCTTGCGCCTGACGATATTGTCACAGACGAGGCGCAGGATGTCGCGTTCGCTTTGGGCGTGAAAATGATTCGGGAAACTGGATCAGCCGTCCCGTTGGAAAGAGGCGGAGCGTCCGCTGGTGAGAATCTGCCGCCGCTGAAAGTCGTCAAAATGGCGAGCGTCCAGATGGAGCAATTCGTCGAAGGCAAGACCACGGCGGGGACG
>CASGHD010000076.1 GCA_949319575.1 uncultured Anaerolineales bacterium
GCTTCAAGACAAGGGCATCTGTTCATTCGATGAAGTCAATGTTTTGCTGAACCAGCCTGAGTCTACCGTGCGCGGCGCGATTGATGAGTTTTTCGACGGGAAGAAGTCTGATGATTTGCTCGTTCTGTATTTTTCAGGTCATGGGGTGCGCGATGAACTTGGCGCGCTATTTCTGGCTGTCAAAAACACAATTCGTTCCCGATTAAGATCTACAGCGGTCAAATCAGACTACATCCGCGAAGTCATGGATCAAAGCCGCTCGAAGCGACAGGTTTTGATTCTGGATTGTTGCATGAGCGGCGCATACGAGCAAGGGACGAAAGCCGCCACAGGCGTAAGCATCGGAACTGCTTCCGCGTTTGAAAGTGGATTTGGTCGGATCATCCTCACCGCCAGCGACTCGACTCAATTCGCGTGGGAAGGCGATAAAGTCATTGGCGAAACAGATAATTCACTGTTCACACATTATCTTGTGGAAGGGCTTGAAGGCGAAGCGGATTTAGACGGGGATGGACGAATCACAGTGGATGAGTTGTACGATTACGCTTACGAGAAAGTAAAACACGCCACACCCAAACAGACGCCATCAAAATTTTCAAGCAAGCAACAGGGAGAGATCATCCTGCGGCAAAACATGCCGATGGACGAGATCAGGTCTGTGCCGCTGCCGACTCCCCTGCTGGACTCTATTGAGAATCCGTTTTCAGATATTCGCCTCGGCGCGGTGCAACAGCTGACCAAATTATTGAACGGAAAAAATCTCGGGTTGGCACGCTCGGCAAGAGAGGCTTTAGAAAAAATCGCCGAGGAGGATGACAGTCGTCAAGTCCAGCGCGCGGCGGCGCAGGCGTTGGAGTCAGTCCAAGCCAAAGAACGACCCGATACGAATTATGTCGCAGAGAGAAAAGCAAGAGGCGCTACACCAGAAAGATTTGCGGAAGATGCGCAGAGTATCATCCACAAGCAGGCGGTGGAGGCGGAACATTTGGAAAAGTCTGAACGTCTCGCGTCGCAAACGTTTGAAACGGCGAGACCTGAAGCACAAAAAGCAAACGAAGCCAGCCAGAGTCGTCTGGCTTTGATGACATTAGGTTGGGCAATCGCTGGCGTGATCGCTGGAATCACATTCGACGCATCCAACGGAGCAGTGGGTGGAGTCATCGGCGGAGTCGTCGGCGGGTTTATCACAGCCAAAAATCTTGATCTTCAATCCAATAAGAAAATATTTTGGGTGGCGCTTGCCTGGGCAGTTGGCTTGGGAGTTGGCTGGCAAATTGGAGACGAACTCACTGAGACCATCGGTATAGCCATTGGGTACACAATCGGAGGCATGATCAGCGTGGCGATTATGCTCAGCCTTGGGCTGGCTCCGCCTCAATTGAAAAGCAGAGCCTGGATCGTTCTAGCCTGGACGATCGGTGGAGGAGTCGGCTGGTTCATCTCGAAGAAGCTTATGATTGAAATGATGTCTCTGGATTACGTAACCAGTTGGGGGATCGGCACCGCCATCGGCTGGGCAATTGGCGGTTTTGTATTAGCTTGGCAACTTCTGCAAGATACAAGCGACGGGACGACGGAATCGAATGGAGAAGTTACTAATTCAACAAAGCCAAGCCAAATAAAGTTAACAGAGACTCAAAAAACATTCCTTATTTCGCCGTTGGGAAGGAGTCTGTTGGGCGCTATTGTTGGATTAATTCTGGGAATACTTTATGGGGTAATTTATGGAAAAATCAATGGACTCACGTATGATTTTGCCTATGCCTATTCAACCTTTTATTTAGATGTTCCACACATTATCTTATTGATTACTTGCGCTCTTGCTGGATTAACTATATATCCACACAAAGTATCCATTGTATTATTGGCTATTGGGTTTTTTGTTGCCGGGTTAACTCAAAGTTCTTATCTATATACTTTCATTGCTGTTGGAGGTATATATGGTCTCCCAGCAGGCGCATTGATTTCTAGAGTTTTATTTTGGCTAAAAATAATCGAGTAGAAAGATATTTGCTCTGAGGAAACCATGAGCGGAAAATTTGCACTCATCATCGGCAACACGGAATACACCGACCCCGGTCTGGCGCAACTCACCGCGCCAGCTATGCTCCAGCGGGATTTGCAATCCCGCTGATTTACGCCAGAAACTCCCTCACATCATCAATTGGGATAATACAAGGCTTCCCGTCAAAATAAAACCCCGCTGTTGACCACAAATACTCTTCGGGCATTTCAACAAGTTTCCATTGCGGCTGGCAGGGATTGTGATGGATGTAATCCATCTTCTGTTGTAGAAACTTTGTTGAATATACATCGCGCGCATCGTATCCATCCTCCCAAACTTTATACTCCTGTTTTACCTTTTCTCCCTCTCGGTTCAAAACTTCCAGGACTTTCGTATTCCCCTCCGCTTGAAAGTGGCGGTAAATTTGCCGCGCTGTGAATTTCTTGAAATCACGCATTACGTCTGATAGCGGGTATTCTTCGCTGAACTGGGCAATGATGTGAATGTGATTGGGCATGATAACAAAAACAAACAACTTTATTTTCCGTGTCGTCCGTAAATGATGGAGGCTATCAAGGATGATGCGCTTGATGACATCGCGGCGAAATAGGTGAGCATGCCCCACTGCGGTTGTTGTCACAAAGTAGAAGTAATCGGAATTGAAGTTTGGTTTGACGGGCATACATACCAACTATGCTCTCGCAGGGTCTTTCACCTCATGCTCAAGCAGGGTCTGTGACCCTGCGGCGTTATCTTGCAAATACGGCGGTCGCAGACCGCCTCGGAGCATGGAGGTTATCTCTTCGCAGGTTTCTTCACAACCTTCTTCCGATTCGCTTTCGGCTTTGACTTACTCGCCTTCGCGGTTGATTTCTTCACAGCTATCTTCTTCACCGCAGACTTCTTCTTGACAACAGCCTTTTTCGTCACCAATTTTGTCACGGCGGGTTTAGCCTTTTTCACAGCCGTTATCTTTCCACCTACTACTTTCTTTCCTCTTTCCTCTTTCTTTTTCACAGCCTTCTTCCTCGGCTTCTTGACTTTCACTTCTTCATCCTTCATCATTCCACCTTCATCCTTAACTCCAAACATTTCCTCCCACTTCGCGGACATAGACTCCACGCCCGCGCCGTTTAGGGCGACATAAATGTCGCGCCACTTCTCGTCATCTATGAATCTAAAATCCATAAACACGTGATGCTGATAGGCGTGCAGTTCAACGTAAAGTCCCTTGCTCCAGAGTTCCTCACACGAGCGGATGTATTCCAGGCGTGTGACATAATCTTTGAAGATGACGTAACCTTCGAACGGAAGTCCCAATGCTTCGGCAAGGGATTTCTGCCGCAGGTCGCCAGTGGATTTGTCGAGATACGCGGCGGAGGTTTTGATCCAGCCTTTGGTATCGGCGAAGCGATTGTGATAGAGGACGAGTCCGCGTTCGTCTTGGAAAATATTTGAGTAGGCGAAGACATTCTCATCTACATTTCCATTGGAAGAATAAAAATCATAGAGATAAAAATTCTCTACGTCCGCGAACTGGGAGCGGCGATGTAGGATCGGGAAGATTTTCCAGTCGTGTCCAGCAACGAGTCCTTCATTCGGTGTCTCATCCATCTTCGGCTTGCGGAATTCCATCCCATATTTTTCGCGGAAGCCTTCCACTTGTCCGTGACCGAACATCGGCAAGCCGGGCAAAGTGGACAGCACGGTTGCGATTCCAAAATATTTATCGCCGTCGCCGAACTGCTCGATGGCGGTTTTCTCATCGGGGTTGTTCATGAAGTTGACGTAACGCTTGAGAATTTGCGGGTCGAACTCGAGCGTGTTCTTGATCGCGGCGCGATATTTGGCGTTGTCTTCGTCGCGCAGCATGTGCATGAACGCGGAGTTATACACGCGATGCATCCCCAACGTGCGAACGAAATACCCTTCGAGCAGCCAAAACGCTTCGGCGAGGAGAAGTGTGTCGGGGACTTCCGCCGCAACGCGATCCACGACTTCGCGCCAAAACTCCTGCGGAATCAACGCGTCAAATTCGGACCTCGTCATGCCATGCTCAGACCTCGACGGGACCGCGCCGCCCGCGCCGGGTTCGGGGAACCATAATCGCTGAATATGTTTCTTTGCCAACGTCATCGCCGCGTCGAAGCGGATGACGGGGAAATTGCGCGCGACATGCAAGATGGTTTGGATGATCGCTTCGCGCACTTCCGCTTTGGTGTAATCGAGTTGCGCGGTATCGTTCCATGGAAAGGATGTGCCGTCATTACCGTGATAAATGTAGCGAACGTCGCCGGTATGATGGTCGCGCCGTTGAAAGACAACTGCCGCGTCGGTCTTGCTGTAATAATGATCTTCGAGATAAATCCCCACGCGGATATCATCGGATAAATTTTCAGACTTGAACGAGTACGAGGGATACGGCGAGTGCGGAACAGAAAGAAACCAATCGGGATGTTCGATCACCCACTGTGAGTCAATGCCCATGTGGTTGGGAACCATGTCGGCAGAGAGACGAATCCCTCTTTGCCATGCGCGGCTTCGCAAATTCTCCAATGCTCCCCACCCTCCGAGGTCTTCTGCTATATCGTAAGAGAACAATGAGTAAGCAGAT
>CASGHD010000077.1 GCA_949319575.1 uncultured Anaerolineales bacterium
ACTCAACTGATTCATGCGGATGATGTTGCTTCCGCCCGCATACGCGCTCTTCCCTCCGCTCTTTGCTTTGCCAATCACCTCGGCAAGATTCGCAACCGTCGGCTGTTCGAACAACGCGCGCAACGGCAACTGCGAAGTTTCGAGCGAATATTTTTCGCGCAACAAAAACACCAGCCGCGTTCCCAATAGCGAATGTCCGCCGAGTTCAAAAAAATTATCGTTCACTCCAACTTGCTCCGCGCTCAACCCCAACACGCGCGCGCACACCTCGGCGAGTTCCATTTCCAACGGCGTGCGCGGCGACACGTATTGCGCGCGCAAGTCCGCGCGCGATTGCGACGGCGAAGGCAGCGCGTTACGATCCACTTTTCCGTTCGGAGTTAATGGCAACGACTCGAGATTCACGAATACGGATGGAATCATGTACTCTGGAAGTTTCGCCCGCAAATAATCTCGGAGGAGGACGTTCTCCGCGTCTTTCCCAGGGACGGCTGACACCACGTAGGCGACCAGACTCGCATCCGACGACCTTTCCTTCCACGCGACGACGACCGCCTGCTTCACTGACGGATGACTCGCCAGCGCGACTTCGATCTCGCCTGTCTCGATGCGATAGCCGCGAACTTTTACTTGTTGGTCGCTTCTGCCAAAGAACTCGATATTTCCATCCGAAAGATAACGGGCGAGGTCGCCGGTTTTGTACAAAGTCCCCTCTCCCTGCGGGAGAGGGTTAGGGTGAGGGAAAAATCTCTCTCCAGTCAATTCCGCGCGATTCAAATAGCCGCGACTGACGCCGTCCCCGCCGATGTACAGATCGCCGATGACTCCAACGGGGACAGGCTGAAGCATTGAATCCAAAATGTAAATCTGCGTGTTGGCAATCGGTCTGCCGATGGGAACGGTGTTCGAGATGCCCGCTTGAATCGAATCCACTTTATAAATCGTTGACCAGATCGTCGTCTCAGTGGGTCCGTACACATTCCACAACCCCGCGCCGCGCGAGAGAAGTTTTTCCGCGAGGTCGTTCGTCAACGCCTCGCCGCCGCACAGGATATTCAAATCAGACTTGCCCATCCAGCCCGCTTCGAGCAGAAGACGCCAACTCGCGGGCGTGGCTTGCATGAAGGTGATGCTCGAATCGGTCAACGACTGCGCCAACAACGCGCCATCCGCAACGACTTCGGAATTTGCGATCACCACTTTTGCGCCGACGGTGAGCGGCAGCAGCAATTCGAGAACCGCGATGTCGAACGAAAGCGTTGTCACCGCGAGTAGTGAGTCTTCCGCGTTGATTCCCAAATCCTTTTGCATCGAACACAGGAAGTTAACCACCGCCCGATGATGAATCTGCACGCCCTTCGGCTTGCCCGTCGAGCCAGAGGTGTAGATGACATAAGCAAGGTCGTCAGGTTTGGCTTTCGCTTTTTTGCCGCGCTTGCCTTTCACTTCTTCGAGCGCGTCGAGGCAAATGACTCGCGCGTCCGTTTTCGGCATTTCGGGCAACAAACTCGACAGGGTAAGAACAATCGAAGCGTTTGAATCTTCCAGCATGAACGCGAGACGTTCCGACGGGAAGGACGGATCAAGCGGCAAGTACGCGCCTCCCGCCTTCAACACGCCGAGAAGACCGATGAGCATCTCCACGGAGCGACTCACGAACAATCCGACGAGAGTCCCCGGTTTGACGCCTTGCCCAATCAAAATTTTTGCTACTTCATCGGCGCGTTTATTTAGTTCTTTGTAAGAAACGTCCCGAAGGTTTTCTTCAAGCCGCTGTGTTGCGTCGTCCAAACCTTCGGGACGGTGGTTGAACTGAACGGCAATAGCGTCAGAAGATCGTTTCACTTGCGCTTCGATCAACTCATGGATGCAAGCCTCGCGCGGATATTCCGCTTGCGTTTGATTCCAGTCAACGAGAATCTTTTGTTTTTCCGATTCGTCGAGCAGCGAGTAACTCGAAACTGGTTTTGTTGGGTCTGCGGCGATTTCATGCAAGAGCAAATCAAAATGGCTCAACATGCGCTGGATGGTCGCCGCGTCGAACAAGTCCACGTTGTATTGAAGCGCGGCGGCGAGTCCATTGCCCAACTCAGACATCATCATGGTCATGTCGAACTGCGCGGGTTCGCCGCCCAGCGCGATGGATTCGAATTCGAGTCCGCTCATTTCCATGCGCGCGCCGTCGAGCCCGAGCGCGAACGGGCTGAGCGCTTGCACGTCCGCTTCGTGCGCTTTTTGCAGGATGAACATCGTCTCGAACAACGGCGGGCGGGATGAATCGCGCTGGATGCCGAGCCTCTTCGCCAGCAGCGCGGGCGGATACTCCTGATGCTCGAACGCGCCGAGCGCGGTCTGCTTCACGCGCTGGAGGATTTCATTGAACGACGGATTGCCTGAGAAGTCCGCTTTGAGCGCGATGGGGTTGATGAAGTAGCCGACAAGGTTCGATAACTCGGCATGGTTTCGTCCTGCCGTGACAGAGCCAACTAAAAATTCATCTTGATTCGAATAACGGTGCAACAAGGTTTGGAACGCGGCGAGCAGGGTCATGAACATCGTCGCGCCGTTTTCCTGCGCGAGGGATTTCAACTTTTCGTACAACTCGGCATCCATGAAGAGATGTTCCGAATCGCCGCGATAGGTTTGCATCGGCGCGCGTGCGCGGTCCGTTGGGAGATTCAACGCGGGGAGTTGAGTCCCAAGTTGATCGCGCCAATATTCCCACAGTTTTTCGCCGCGTTCGCTTTCGAGCGTTTTCGATTCCCAATTCACGTAATCGGAGTAACGCGCGGGCAGCGCGGGCAATTCAAGTTGCGAATTGTTTTTGTTTGCTTCATACAGCATCAACAACTCACGCGCCAATATCGTCATAGACCAAAAGTCCGTGACGATGTGATCCATTGCGAGCAAAAGAACATGCGACGAATCCCGCGTCAAGTGAAGAGCGGCGCGGATGACTGGACCAGCCTCAAGGTCGAATGAAGCGCGCGCGTCTGTTGCGAGTCGCTCGCGCAGTGAGTCGTCATCCAGCGCGGATGAATCCACAACGCTGAAAATTCCATCCATCGAATCATGCGCGCGCTGAATCGGTTCGCCGTTGACCGCGTGAAATGTGCTTCGCAGCGATTCATGCCGCGCAACCAGCTGATCGAACGCGAGTTGCATCGCATTCGCATCGAGGTCGCCGCGCATGCGAATCGCGCCTGCCACGTTGAACGAAAGTTCATCGGGCATGAGTTGATGCAAAAACCACAACGCCTGCTGCCCCACCGAAAGCGGACTCTCGTTGGACTCATGTTGCGCGATGATGAACGGCGCGTCATTTTTTGTTTCGGCTGAATCCAAACTTGCAAGCGCCTCCGCTGCGAGGCTTTGAATCGTCGGACCCTGCAACAGACTCGCCACCGAAATTTGCGCGCCGAGTTTTGATTCGAGGGAATTTTTTAATTCCATTGCCATGAGCGAATCAAGCCCGAGCGTATCGAGCGGTTGATTCAATTTCAAGCGCGAGGCGTCCATGCCGAGGATGCGCGCGGTTTGCTGTTGGATGAAATCCTCGATATTAGATTTTGTTGGTTGTTCGGCGCGACTCGCCCTCACCCCTACCCCCTCTCCCAAAGGGAGAGGGGGACTCTGGCTCCCTTCCCCCTGTGGGGGAAGGGCTGGGGATGAGGGAGATTTTCGCGTTTGCGATTCTCTCTGCGTCCTCCCATTACGTTTTTCTTCCTGCGGTTGCGATTTCCCATTCGAACGCGGCGAGATCGTATTTACTTGTTTACGTGTTTCCTTGTCTACCTGTCTACTCGTTTCCCTATCTACTTCAATCCAATACCTCTGCCGATCAAACGGATAATTCGGCAACATCACTTTGTTGCGCGTGTATCCCGAATCGAATCCTTTCCAATCAACATCCACGCCTTGCACGTAGAGTTTGCCGAGGCTGTCGAGGATCGTCTGCCATTCGTCTTGATTCTGTCTCAACGAAGGCAGCCACGCGGATTTTGATTCAGGCAAACAGCGTTTTCCCATTCCCAATAAGACGGGGCTGGGACCGATTTCGATGAAGGCATCAACTCCAAGATTCGCAAGCGACTGCATCCCGGCAGAGAACTTTACTTCCGCGCGGATGTGGTCGCGCCAGTATTTTGCAGTGAGGGGTTGGATGAGGGGTTCGCCAGTGAGGTTTGAAATAAAGAGAATTGGAGAATTGGAGAATTTTGTGCGCTGGGCGAAGGATTCGAATTCATCGAGGATCGAATCCATCAACGGGGAGTGGAAGGCGTGCGAAACGACGAGAGGTTTGGAGGAGATGCCGAGTTTGGTCAGTTCATCAACAACATTTTGCACGGCAGATTTTTCGCCGGAGATAACCGTGTTGTCGGGTCCGTTCGAGGCGGCGATGGAAACTTGAGACGCAAAGGGTTTGAGGGCATTGGCAACTTTGTCCACGCTTGCGAAGACCGCGACCATCGTCCCATTTTGCGGAAGTCCGCCCATCAGGCGCGCGCGTTCGGCGATGAGACGCAATCCATCTTCGAGAGTGAATACACCTGCAATACACGCCGCGACGTATTCGCCGACGCTGTGTCCCATCACGGCGTGAGGGTTGATTCCCCACGAGAGCCACATCTGCGCGAGAGAATATTCAAAAGCGAATAGCGCGGGCTGGGTGTATTGTGTTTGATGAATGGTTGAATCGTTTTTGTCGGCGAAGATGATTTCGAGCAGCGAACGACCGAGAATTGGATCAAGAATCTTTGCGCACTCATCCAGCGCGGCGCGGAAGACGGGCTGGGATTCGTACAACTGTTTGCCCATGCCGGCGTATTGCGATCCCTGCCCGGTGAAGAGGAAGGCGAGCTTTGGTTGCGCAGTTGGTTTTGATTGTCCAAGTGAAATGAAAGACGATTCAGTATTGTTTAGGAAATCATCGAGCGTCTTGTTCAGTTCATCCATGGAGGAAGATTGAATCGCAAGACGATGTTCAAAGTGGGTACGGGAGGTGTTGGAGGTGAAGGCGAGGTCAGATACTTCATACTGCGTCCCTTCGACTCCGCTCAGGGCAAGATTGCGTATTGCGTCGCCTAGAGATTGTGTCAGTTCGTGAAGAGAAGATTCGGTTTTAGCAGAGAGGGTTAACAGATGTCGCGGACGTTCGATGACTTGCCTCTGCTCAGTGGCATTGCTTACATCGTGTTTCGGCGGGCTAAAGCCCTGCCTCAGTTCCTGAAAGTCCACTAAAGTGGACTCGGTTACGCCAGCCCGAAGGGCTTCCACGTACTGAGCAGGGGCTTTAGCCCCGC
>CASGHD010000078.1 GCA_949319575.1 uncultured Anaerolineales bacterium
CCGCGACGCGCCGAACGCCCACATTGACATCGAGGAAATCTTCGGCTTCGGCAACCGCTGCGTCATGCGCTGGACGTACACATGGGGCGACGGTCACATCCGCGGGATGGATGTGTTCAAGTTGAAGGATGGTTTGATCGCAGAGAAGTTATCATATGTGAAGGGGTGAGGAGATTCAAGAAAAAATCCGTTATATCAAACGAGGCATCTGATTACCTTACACAATGGTTTTGGGACGCAGATAAACGCTGGTTTCGCTGATTCAAAAGGATAAAATCTGCGTTTTCAGCGTGAATCAGCGCCCTGATTTTGAAAGGGTAAGGTAATCAAACGAGGCATCATGTTTAGTCACAAAATCGACGATGATATTACCCTGCGCCTGCTCGAAGAACGACACGCGGAAGAAGTTTTTTCCTTATTGGAAAAAAATCGTAATCACTTGCAAGATGAACTTACATGGCTAACCGACCAGCTTTCCGTGAATGACGCCAAAGAGTACATCAAAGCAGGTCTCGAGCGCTTCGCCGCCAATAACGGCTTGCGGGCGGGCGTTTGGTTGCAAGACAACCTGGCAGGGATCGTCAGCGTGCATGGTCTCGTTTGGGATGACCGAAAGGCGAGCCTCGGGTACTGGCTAGGGTCTTCTTTTCAGGGGCGGGGTCTTGTGACGAAATCCTGTAGCAGTCTGATCGCCTACGCCTTTAGCAAACTGAAATTAAATCGTTTGGAGATACAATGTGATTCTGAAAACGATCGCAGCCGGAAGGTCGCGGAGCGATTAGGTTTCACCCAGGAGGGCATCCTTCGCCAATCGTGGTGGTCTAAAGAACGCTTCGCAGATTTGGTAGTCTATGGATTGTTATCGTCTGAATGGCAAGGCGGAAAACCCTACACGCCGCTGTTCACGTGATGAGCGATGGCTTCAAATTTTATTCGCGTACTTCTCGGCAAACAACGCAGGTTGCCCGCCTGTATGCCAAAATAAAACCGTTTCGTTTTTCGTGAAATAACCCTT
Source organism: uncultured Anaerolineales bacterium (assembly GCA_949319575.1). Lineage (GTDB taxonomy): Bacteria > Chloroflexota > Anaerolineae > Anaerolineales > Villigracilaceae > Defluviilinea. The sequence continues at coordinate 1,016 of CASGHD010000078.1, forward strand.
GCGGATGAGATCGATCACCCCCGCCGCCGCGCGTCCCGTGTAGACGGGATCGAGCAATAGACCCTCATACTTTGCAAACAGATTGACCGCTTCGCGCTCCGCGTCAGTCAGGACGCCGTAGCCTGCTTCGCAGTAGGCGGCATTTGCCAACACCTCAGCCTGAGTGAACTCAATCCGCTCCCCCATCTTTTCACTCGCCTCCGTCGCCAGCTTGGACACGTGACTCTTCAACCATTCTTCCGACTCGTCAATGCTGATTCCCAACACCTTGCCTTTGAATCCAAACACGCGCTGACCTAACATCAGTCCCGCGTGTGTCCCGCCTGAGGAGGTGCCGAAGATGATCCAATCAGGGCAACCTTGCGAAGGTTGTGAACCTTCGCAAGGTTTTTGCTTCATCAACTCCTCCATCGCAAATGCGTACCCCAATGCGCCCGTCGCGCTCGATCCGCCATAGGGGACGAGATACGGCTTGCGTCCATCCGCAATGGCTTTGTCGAATGTTTCTTGCAACACGCGGTCGCGCTCATTGCGATCTGCTATCGTGACGATCTCCGCGCCGAATAATTGATCGAGCAGTAAATTGGCGGACGGCTTATCAGGCATCTCGCCGTTCAACACAAGAATGCAATCGAATCCATATCGCGCTGCCGCCGCCGCTGTCTGACGACAATGATTCGACTGCAACGCGCCGCCAGAAATTAAAGTTTTCGCGCCTTGTTCTCGCGCCTCAGCAACAAGAAACTCCAACTTGCGAGTCTTGTTTCCGCCAAAGGCGAGTCCCGTCTGGTCGTCGCGTTTGACGAGGAGACGCGGACCGCCCAAATGGTCCGATAGACGCGGGAGTTCTTCAATGGGAGTCGGGAGATGGGCGAAGTTCAATCGGGGAATTTTGTTCATGGGAAATCCTCTTTCAATCCTACTCGGTGATCGAGAAGCGAGCGTAGTTTGCGAGCGTAGTTTGCGAGCGTATCGAGACCACCACGCCGTAAAGCAAAACTTGTTTCTTGATTAACTTCCAGAAAATGCTTTTTGGATGCTGAAAAACGCTGATTTTCGCTGATTCAAAAAGAAAAATCTGCGTCCCGATTCTTAAAGTGTAAGGTAATCAAACTTGTTTCATAAATTTGAATGCGTACCTGTGGTCTCGACTGCTTGCGCTCGACCTCCGAGTTGCTTATGAAATCGTTGGTCGCGATACGTCCCGCGCGCTTCGACTTCGCTATCGCTCCGCTCAGCGCGTGCGGGACTACTCGACCACCGAGTTGGAATCAAATCACGCGCCTAAATTCTGCTTCGTCCTCGATTTGCCACGCGACCTCATCACATCCAACACACGCGGCATGATGTCCGAATACATCCGATACCAAAATTGATTCGGCGCATAATCCCACGCGCCCAACGCGCGGACAACTTTTCCGCCGAGTCCCTCTTTGAAGCGGTACACGCCCCACATCGAGTCGGATTCATCGAACACCTCAGGCGCGCCCCATAAATCGTACGCGCTACAGCCTTTTGCTCTGGCGCGCTTCATCGCTTCCCATTGTAAAAGATACGTCGGCATCTTTTCGCGGTGAACATCGCGCGACATGCCATAGACATAATAGGCGCGACCCGCGAAATAGAAAACGAAGATCGCGGCGACGGGCTCATTATTGAATTCCGCAATTAGAGGCTCGGCATGGGGTAAATGGTCCCACGGGGATGCTTCGCGATAATTGGTAAGTGGTAATTGGAGAATTGGAGAATTGGAGAATTGGGATCGGTCTCGCTCCATGAAAGTTTGCCAGACGGTTTTGTAGTATGCCTCATCGCGAATCACAAACCCATCGCGCACGGATGTTTCCGCGTACATTTTATAAAGCATCCCCAAATCCTCCAGCGTGCCTACGCGCAGGGAAACGCCTTTCTTTTCAGCGAGGCGGATGTTGTAACGCGTCTTTTGTTTCATCCGCGCGAGGAGTTCTTCTTCGGTTGGTTTCAAATCAATGACCACCGTATTCTTGAACTGGATTTGATCCGACGAATATCTCCACCCCCTCCGCTTCAATTCCGACGTGATGGCTGTTCCACTTTTTTCTTCGACATCGTCCGCGCTTGCAGGGACACCCGTTCCCAAGATAACATCAGGATCGCATTTCAGAAAGATCGCGCCTTGTTTCTTCGCAAAGGATTGCAGATCATCCAGCACGCGGTTTCGCAGGGACTCATTTGTCCAATCGAGTAACGGTCCTTTCGGTGAATACAAAATAGACAACCGCGCGGCGAAACTGTTTTGGAGGATGCGACGCATTAAGACTAACGCGGCGGCTGAAGGAGGAAAGAGGAAAGAGGAAAGATGATTCGGGTCTCTTTCCTCTTTCATCTTTCCCTGGCTATCCCATATCAAATAAACAGGCTCCCACCCATACTTCGCCTTCACCTGTCCCCATTCATAGGTTTGGAGGAAGTGTGGATTTGGCAACGTGGCAATAAGCGAATTCCAGCTTCTACTTTCCACTTTCTATTCTCTACTCTC
>CASGHD010000079.1 GCA_949319575.1 uncultured Anaerolineales bacterium
GTTTCTTGTCCAGCCGTTGCAGCACTTCCAACCGATTGATTTCTTTCGCGCTCATTTCTAGTAATGTCTCCAAGTTGCCTGTCCTCCGAAGGGGACATTTTAACTTTGCTCAAAAGGGACATTTCTACTTTGCCCTAACAAAGCCGTAAATTTTCTGGACATTTCTGCAAGCATCATGTAAAATACCGCTCCTATGCCTGATTTTTCGGCACAAATCAATCAATAACGAAATGAAAGAGGAAGACCTTGGCTAACATTCAATCTCAGATCAAACGGAACCGCCAGAACGAGAAGCGCCGTTTGCGTAACCGTAACGTCCGCGGGGCTACCCGTACCGCAGTGGGTCAGGCGCGCGTCGCGCTTGCTAAGAACGCTCCCGAAACCAAAGAATCGGTCTTGCAAGCCATCAGCGAATTGGACAAGTCTGTGGGCAAGGGCGTCTTCCACGCGAACAAAGCCGCGCGTCTCAAGAGCCGTTTGATGAAGCGCCTCAACACCCTGGATGGAACGAAGGAAAAGGCTTCGAAGTAAACGGGGTCTGGTCTATCGAATAATCACCGTCAGCGGGAGCGCATGCTCCCGCTTTTGTTACCCCACCCCCTCCCCGTCCCTCCCCCAAAATCCGACGAACCCCAGTCGGATTTTGGGGGAGGGGGTTGATATAATCATCCACAGGATTGCTTCACACATGTTTGAAAAAGAACAACAACTCATCGAAGAAAAAATTAAAACCTATTGCGACGCAAACGGGATCGCGCTTGCGCCGTTGAAGTGGACGGCGATTCCGTTCGCGGGCGAATGGGGAATCGCCACGTCATTTTTTCAAACGGCGGCAGATGAAGCGCGTGTTCTTTCCGCTCGTCCCGCAGTTGAACTGCGGGACGAACAACGTGATGAACGGCGGGACGATCAGAAGAGGAAACCCGTCCCGGCGAGAGCGCAGGAGATGGCGGAGCAGGTCAAAGGTCAGATCGGAAGCGTGGAGGGGGTCAGTCGCGTGGACGCGGTGAAGGGTTATCTCAACGTCTATTACAGAACATCCGAGTATGCCCAGCGCGTGGTGGATGAAGTTCTCGCCTCTCGCGCAGACTTCGGGCGGGGCGCGGCAAAGGGCGAGCGAGTCATGGTGGAATATGCCCAGCCAAACACGCTCCATTCTATTCACATCGGTCATGCGCGCAATACAGTCCTCGGTGAGGCGCTGGCGAGGCTGACAGAATTTGCAGGCTTTGAAACTATCCGCGCTTCGTACCCCGGCGATCTGGGACTCGGCGTGATCACCGTGATGTGGATGTACGAAAAGTTTTACAAGGGACAGGAACCGCAAGGCGTGCATGAGCGCGGTCAGTGGCTATTGAAGTTGTACGTCGAAGCGAATGTGTTACTGGAAAAGAAGGAGAACGAAACGCCTGAACAAACCGCGCAACGCGAGGCGTACGAAGCCGAACGGCGCGAGATGTATCGCAAGTATGACGCGGGTGATGCATCTGTGCGCGAGTTGTGGCGCGTGACGCGCGAGTGGGCGTTGGAAGAATTACAAGACGTTTTGCGAATCCTCGACGTGAAGATGGACGTGTGGTTCTACGAATCGGAAGTGGACGAGCCGTCGAAAGCAATCGTTGAAGAGTTAATAGCGAAAGGCATCGCAGACGATGAACGTCCGCAAGGCGGCGCGGTGATCGTGAAGATTGACGAGAAACTTGGGCTGACCAAAGAGAAATATCGCACGAATGTGATCTTGCGGCGCGACGGCACGACGTTGTATCTAACCAAAGACCTCGCGCTGGCAAAAGTTAAGTTTGAGAAATATCACGTGGATCGCTCGATCTATGTTGTGGATGTGCGGCAATCGCTTCATTTGCAACAAGCATTTGCGATTCTCAAGTTGTGGGGTTTCCCCCAAGCGGAGAAGTGTTACCACCTCGGCTATGGATTCGTGAGTCTGCCAGAAGGCGCCATGTCCTCGCGGCGCGGACGTGTCGTGCTGTTCAAGGAAGTGTACGATGAAGCCATCAAGCGCGTGCTGGCAGTGGAGTCGGAACGAAGCGGAAATGTTCCTGAAGGCGAACGCGAGGAAATTGCAAAGCAAATCGGCTTGGGCGCGTTGGTGTATTCGATGCTGGCGGTGGATAACAACAAAGACATCGTCTTCGACATCAACGAGGCATTATCATTCGACGGGCGGACGGGTCCGTACATTCAGAACGCGCATGTGAGGGCAAATTCGATTCTCAAAAAGTCAAAAGTTGAAAGTCAAAAGTCAGGCGACCTTGGACCTTTGACCTTCGACTATGAGTTAACCAAGCATGAGATCGAGTTGATCGAGCAAATTTCGCAATTCCCCGCGAAGGTGCAACAAGCCGCGAACGAGTATCGTCCGTTGGTGATGGCGCAGTTCGCGTACGACTTGGCGAACGCGTTTCATTCGTTCTATCATGCCGTGCCTGTTTTGCAAACGGAAGATGAAAAAATAAAGAATGCGCGCTTGAGTCTGGTTGCGGCGGCGAAACAGACCATCGCCAACGCGCTGAGACTGCTCGACGTTCAAGCGCCGGATGTGATGTAAAGAACATTCCAGAAAAACCTCAGCCACCGATTACACGGATTTTCACGAATTTGTTCTTAAAATCTGTGTGAATCCGTGAAATCTGTGGCTAAGAATTAAGGAGACTATCCATGACCACTCTCGCCCCTACCCTTTCCACTCGCTACTTTCCAAATATTTCTTCGCGCATCCGAGATATTTTGCTGATCGTCGCAGGTAGTCTACTTGTTGCCGCGTTGGCGCAGATCGAGATACCGCTTCCGTTCACGCCCGTCCCGATCACCGGACAAACCTTCGGCGTTCTGCTCATCGGCGCGGCGCTGGGATCGAAGCGCGGCGCGGCGGCGTTGATCCTCTACATCCTCGAAGGCGGACTCGGTCTTCCATTCTTCGCCGGCGGCAGTCGCGGACTGGGCATCCTCACCGGCGCGACAGCGGGCTATCTCGCGGGCTTCGTCGTTGCCGCGTATGTTGTAGGTCTGCTGGCAGAACGAGGCTTGGAGCGAAGCGTCCGCACGTCCATCATCCCGTTCATCGTCGGCACGATCATCATCTATCTTTTCGGCGTCGCATGGCTGGGAATCTTCTTGAAAAGTTTTAGCAAAGCCGTTGAGTTTGGTCTGCTCCCATTTTTGTTCGGCGACGCGATCAAATTGATTCTTGCGTCGCTCGCATTGCCCGCGGCGTGGAAGTTCGTGAAATAATTAACTCTACGTCTCGATTTTCAGTAGATCACTCAGCGAGTTGGCGGCAATGTAAAACTGCCAGCCAAGCAACATAACCCCCCGTCCGCACAAAGTACGCCCTGCCATTGGCAGGCGGTTGCAGGGTGGTATCGGGCTTGGCTATATTCACTTCATTATCAGATAGAATAGTATCTTCCGCGGGATTCAAGCCCATCTCAAACAGGCGATAAAAATAGTCATACCCCTCCCGCCTAGACAGCGTTCTGACTGACGCGTTCGCCGCCAGATAGTCAGTCCCCTCGGAAATATCGCTGCCAGCCGTCCCAAAATTGCCCGTCAACGAGTTCATCCACACGACCCCACTGCTATCAGCCGTCAACAAACTATCATAGAGAGACAGATACGGTTTACAAGCCCCCGTACACGTACCTGGAATGTTAGTAGAAATACTGCCATTGTTTGCCCCCACGTCGCCTCCACGAGTCTGCCACCAATCACCCTGTACATTGGTCACGAAATAATTCACCACGCTATTGCCAGCCACATTCAGACTCTCACTACAGCCAGATGGACAGCTACACACATACTGCGGATCAGTATAAGCCAGGCTAAAAACTCTCGTCCCACCCAACACGCCGCCCATACTATACGCTCCGCCACCACCCACAGCAGCATCAGGCAGACCCGTCGAAGTGACCGCAGACCCAGCCCCAGGCAAGAGAGGCGTCGAGATATCGCTGCACGTGCCAGAGTTATCGAGGTACACCGTCCCTGAGACAGTATAGGTAGTCACACAGTCGGGATCTACTGCACACTGGTCAGCCCCAGAGCCAGCCACCACCACACAGGCATTACTCTGACATTCCAGATGAGTTACCGCAGGCGGCGGCGCACAATCACTATCATCACTACACTCATCCGCCCCAGCCCCAGATACACTCACACATGATTGGCTCTGACACTCCGCATGAGTACCACCCCCTCCGCCTCCACCACCCCCGCCAGGTCCACAACAGCCATAGGAGCCTGTTTCGTAGGTTTCATTGCATCCACTCGTAGAGCTCGAACATTGTCTGACAGTTTCCTCAACTTGGCAATAATTCGCCCCATCGGTATCACACCCAGCATTGAAAGTATCTGGATCACACCCACTACCACTACCTGAGCTCCACTGTACACAAACCTTGACACAATCAGGCGCATTTCCATGCACATCACCACATTGGTCAGCATCATCCAAACCAGGGTCACAATCCTGTCCAGGTATATTGACACAACTCCCATACCAATCTAGACAATAAGACGAGCCAGTCCCATTGCAAAACCAAGCCGTCAGATTGCGCGACCCATAGCAGGTCTGCCCACTGCCACACGCTCCCTCTGCCAACGTCTGCCCCACCCCCATCCCCCACCACACAGCCAACCCCCACATCAGCAGACCCAAAAATAACCACTTCTTCATACTCTCCATTAAACCAAATTTGAGAAGGATAGCCAACAGCGAGAAAAAAAGGTGGCGAGAGTTACTCGAGCGCCGACAGCTTCAGGGCATAGAGGGTGTGCGGTCGCTCACTCTCGTACCGCCTATCCTCTCGCATCGCCTGCGCTAGTCCCTCGAGCGACACCACTTGCTCCGCCCCGATTTTATCGCTCGGATTGTACTGGATAGACAGCTCCACTCTGGTGCCAGCCTTGAGGTAGTCGGCTGTCTGCACGCTTCGGGCTTCAGTGTACGAGATCACTTTATCTCGCTCGATCCCAAAATACACCATCCCATCGACAGACCCAGCCAAAAAGTCTATTGGCTGAGACTGCAAGTGTCCATCCACCACTATTTTCCCCTGCAGGAGATTGTCCCCTTGTCGCACCACCACATCATCGAGCAATCTCCCCCGCACCAGATAGGTGATTATCCCATTCTCGCGGATATATTTTTCGACCCCCTCTTGCCGAAACGAAGTAGTCAGCACCGCCTGATCCACGACTGGTTCGAGAGAGGCTCTACGGCTCTTGATCCACTCACCCACCACAGGCAGAGCTTCGATCAGTCGGGAGTTGCTTGGCATCACCAGAAACAACCCCACCCCAAAAGCCATCAAAGTCAGTAAAACCAAAACTACCAGTAAATACCAATGCGTTTGCTTCACCTCAAAAGTCTAGCACACCACGAAATTCTACTGCAAGAAAAAACACCCCCAACGAACCCACTCAATTATTCCTGCATCACGATCACACCCAATTGCACATAGGTAATGTCGTCAAACACACCTAAATTAGGCTGTTCGCCGTTAATGATTGCCATCAGTGCATTAAAACCTTTTTTATGATCGCCATCCCTCTTCGTGTTTATAATCGTAAACAAGACTTGTTTCCCAATCCCTTGAGTACCTAAAGTCTCCACCACCAAATCTTTTCCTTTTACCTTCCTAAAAGCAGTTTCCTGCCAGCCCTCAAAATGTAACCCCTCCGTCATGATAAATAAAGGGTTTGAATTGATCACCAAACATATCCGTACCTCATTACCGTTTGGCAGCACCATGTTCAGTACCGCCCCACGAGCCTCATCATTAAAAATAGAATCAAAATCATCCATGACCATCACGTCGGTCAACACCCCCGAAAACACATACTCTGTTCCATCATTACTCAAAAGCCCCATCGGCACCTCTGTCCCATCTGCATACAAGAGTTTGGTATAGTTCTCTGGGATTTCCAGATTTGCCATCGCCTCATTCATGGCAGGGCTATAACCCAAAGTAAACAATTCTGGCTCGCGGGGCACCTCTCTCCACTGCTTTGCCTGATTGTCCTTAGTCGCCCCAGCAGTCGCAAACCATTCCACCGCCTTGCCGTCTTTATCCACGGCAAACATATACCAGTGTCCATCTACAGGGTTGAAGCGGAATTGGGGCGAAAGACCTGGTTTGAGCATCACCAGTCCAGGGTCATCACTAAAATCGGTATCGAGACTCATCGGGTTGGTATTTGCCACCGCACCATTATGGAAATCCCAGTACACACTCGTCTGATTACTCACTTTTTTGACCAAAGCCACCAGCAGTCTCCCAGTATCAGCATCTTGCTGCACAATGAGGTCAACACTAGTTTTTTTATCGAGATATGAAAGCATTTCCGCGACAAACACTTCCGTAGGCCACTTATTGGACCCCACTTCATCGCGGTACATCTTCTGATAGACTTCCCACGCCACGAGATAATCAATCTCTGCCTGAGAAATACCCTTTACCTCACCGCCAAATCCAGTGGTAAATTCGGGAGGGGTGTCGGCAAGTCCATTGACTCGTGGTTCTATCAAATTAGGCAGGGTTGGCACGAACGGCGCGGGGGTAGACGTGGAAACGGCCTGCGGGGTCGATTCGATTGTTGGCGTGGTTGCGTTCGCGCAAGAGGCTAAAAGTATTTGCAGAATGAAAACTTGAAAAAGGCGTTTCATAAATAGTCCTCGCTAATTCGGCATACTATTCTTACCATTTTATCAAACCCGTCAAGTCCTCGCGCTTATCTTGCTGTGCTATACTTAACTCATGAAGGATAATCAATTCCCTACTGTAGATCGAAGCGTCTTCTCGGTGGTATCTTCCTTTGAAGAAGCCGATCAACAAGACCTCGAGTATTGGCGCGCTCGCACCCCTCTCGAACGACTTCAGCACATGGAACTTTTGCGGAGGATTAACTATGGCTCTGACGCTGCCGCCCGACTTCAAAGAGTTTTTGAAATTGCTGAAAGAGCATGAGGTTCGCTATCTACTGATCGGGGGATACGCGGTTGGCTATCACGGTTATGCGCGCGCAACGGAGGACATGGATATCTGGGTCGCCATTCATCCCGAAAATGCGCGAAAGATCGTTTCTGCCTTGAAATCGTTTGGGTTTGATGATCCCGCCATAACGTCTGAACTATTCCTGCAAAAGCCAAAAATCATTCGCATGGGCTTCCCGCCGATGAGACTCGAGATTACCACTTCGGTATCAGGAGTCGAATTCGACGAGTGTTATCGGTCAAGGATTGTGGATGAATTTGATGGGGTTGAAGTTAATGTAATTGACTTGGAAAACCTAAAGACGAACAAGAAAGCAAGCGGAAGGGCAAAGGATATTGCAGACGTTGAGAAATTACCCTGACGCGGGCTATTTTTTATTCGCCTGCTGTAACCGTTGGTTTCAAACTCGCCGCCACTTGCTCGCGGTAGCCCACCGTGTTGTACGTGCAAAACGGAATCATCCGCCCGTCGGGGATTAGAAATTCCACGCAGCATTTCATCGCGTTTTTTACATTGAAGGTGTACGGGTCCATAAAGTCGCGGGTGTTGATCATGAACACATGGCGGCCCAAGTCGCGCGGCGCGTGTTCGCTCAACGGCAGATGCGCGTGGCAGGATTCGCAGCGCTGACCCGCGCGCGTCTCTTCCATAGTGTGATGTTCGCTTCCGCCGTTCGACTTCCCTTTGAGCATATTCGTAATATCCTGCGCGGCTTCGTCCGAGCCGACTTTTGCAGAACTACTCCATAGCCGTTCGAGGGTTTTGAGCAAATCGTCATTCAACGCGGGGAGCGTGCGATTCTTGATGTAGTTGAGATAATACGAAATATCCAGAATGCGCGTGATCGGCGTGACCGTGTCGCCTTCGATCATCGCGTACGTGACGAAGTTGCACGTCGGCATACAGCATGGGACGGGGACAAAGTCGTCCAATTTGATCAAGCCGTTCGTCTGTTCTTCCAAATTTTTCAACACATCGGGGATGGTCATGCGCGTCAACGGATCAGCGGGGATATGGCGTTGCGCGCGGAAAGCGGGTTGAAAGTTGACGCCGAACACGGCAGGGTGACTCAAGCCAAACTCCACGATGCGCCCGATCTCGTGTTCGTTGATTCCGCGTTCGACCGCCGCAACCAGCACCACGCGCATATCATGTTTTGCAAGGCGTTCCAACGCCTTCAGCTTGATGTCAATCAAATCTGCTTTGCCGCGAATCAATTCATTCGTGCGCGCGTCGAAGCCGTCAAACTGCAAATAGACGTGCGCCTTCGTCTTTGCCAGCGCCTCCAAAAATTTATCGTCGCGCGCGATGCGGATGCCGTTCGTGTTCAGCATCACGTATTTGATTCCCTTGCGGTTCGCCAGCTCGATGAACTCGATGATTTGCGGATGCAGACTCGGCTCGCCGCCTGAAAACTGCAACACTTCGGGGTTGCCCTCCGCCGCGATGAAACTGTCAATCATGAACTCAACTTGTTCGAAGGTGAGTTCAAACCCATCCTTTGCGAGATGCGTCCCTGAGTTGGCGAAGCACAATGGGCAATCCAGATTGCATGCCTGATTGACCTCGATCAATCCCAAACATGCGTGCTGTTGATGATCGGGACATAATCCGCAATCGAGCGGACATCCCTCGTGGACTTCGGTCGCAAATTGCAGGGGAATCGTGCCGGGTTTGTTGTACGGCGCGATCTTCACGTAGAGGTCGGCATCGCCGAAAAACAACGCCTCGAACGGACCGTGATCGGGACAGCGTTTGTTGATAAAAACTTTTCCATCGCGCAGGAGAATCCGCGCGTCAATTACTTTTTTACATTCGGGGCAGATGGATTTTGTCAGTTCCCAAAAAATTTCCTTGCGGTCTTCCTTTACCAAAGTTTGATCCAATGTGTTCTCCAATGTTCAGAGTCTGTAGCGCGACATTTTGCAGATGAATAATTAAACCGAGCAATCCGTATTGAACCACGGAGACACTGAATCACGGAGTTTTTAACTGGTTTTCTCTGTGTCTTCGTGTCTCAGTGGTTAGGTTTTTTTGCTCGATTAGTTTTGAAAAGAACAACAGGTCGCCATTACGTAAGATGAGTTAATAACTCGCCTTACGCAGAACGTCCCGAAGGTTTCCTTGAAAGCGCCTTGTTGAGCCAAACCAACCTTCGGGACGGTGCGAAATCAGCTAATAACTCCCCGCGCCCAGCGTAATGAAACACCACGCCACGAAGATCACCCCCAGGCAAATGACGATAGCGAGCGCGATTCCAAACCCCGCCACCATGCCTAACGCGACTTGATTGCGCGTGAAGGCGAAGTAGATTATCAAACCAATGTTGATAACCCACGGCAGGAGCAGGAAAACCCAGGTGAGAATCGTAAACAGTGTCGAGGATACGAAATCGGAACTTCCATTTGTCGGGGAAACAGTAAGGGCGCCGGCGCCCACCCCCCATTGACACAGAGTCAGCACAATGTTCAACGCGAAGAAGATGCCGACGCCGATCCAAAAATCGCGCTTCCTTTCAGCGTCGGTCTCGTAGACTTTGGGCGTCAACCACTTTGGTTTGCCGTCGCTATTGTTTGAGTCTAAAGGGGAGTTATTTTCTGAGTTCATAATTCCTCGCTATGTATTGCTCGAAAACATTTATTTGCACAGGGACGTTAAGCAGGCTGCGCGGACGGGAACAACTTCTCCCGATTCTTCGCAAAGTAGACGACCACCGCGATGAACAACAACGCGCTCACGAACTGTTGACCGGTGAGTCCAAACGCTATGACCTGATTGTTCCGCGTGAACTCCACGAAGAAACGGAAGAAGGCATAGCCCGCGATGCCGAACTTCAACAAGTTGCCGTTCTGCATCCACTTGTGATCGCGCAAGGCGAGCAAAATTCCGAACCAGACCAAATTGAACGCCATGTCGTACAGCGGCGCGGGGTGGACGAGATAATCCGCGCCTGGGACATGCGCGCCCCACGGAAAAGTCGTCGGTTTGCCCAATCCATCTTCAAAGGAAAGATAGCAGCCGATTCGTCCGATGGCGGTCGCCAATGCCATGGCGGGCGCGAACGCGTCGCACGAACACTGCTCTTTGCCGATCGCTTTACTGGCGATGTAGCCGCCGATGTACGCGCCAGCCACCCCGCCGAGAATCGAACCGGGTCCGATGCGCGGGTCGAACAGCGCGTACATGTTCAACACGAGCGGGGCATACTCAAATCCGTTGAAAAATAAAATGGAGACGCGCGCGCCGATCATCCCGCCGACGAACGCCGCCAGCGTAATCGGAAGAACTTCCTCCCGCGACCATCTTCGCCTACGGGCTTCGATCGCCAGCCAGCCAAGACCCGCCAGCAACGCGAGCAAGAGAAAGAATCCATGTGAATAAACGGGAACGCCGCCAACTGTGAACAACACCGGCATCGGGGACATGACTACCTCCTGAAATTATCGGACGATTAAGGCATTATACATTTGAGTAACGTGAAAGTAAATAAGCAATTTGATTACCTTACACTTTCAAAATCAGGACGCTGATTCACGCTGAAAACGCAGATTTTTTCTTTTTGAATCAGCGAAATCAGCGTTTATCTTCGTCCCAAAACCATTGTGTAAGGTAATCAGATAAGCAATCTAGTATATAATCCGCGCATGTCCCTGCGACAGACATTAACACTCATCGGCTTGATCCTGCTCGGCGGTCTGCTTCCGATTCCTGTTTATGCCGCGCGATATGGTTCGCTCGGCGTCTCGGAAATGGCGCAACTGCAAACAATCAATTCATCTGAATTGCTTGCGCTGACGGCTTCGTTACTGATCGTCAAACCCATCTATATGTTTTTGTCCGTTGCGATTCTTCTCGCGCTTTGGGGCCGCGCCTCTCTATCGGTGCGCGCCCTTTTCTGGGGATTCTCCGCATTGATCGTCGGCGAACTCATCTGCGGCGCGACCTTCTTCGCTTTTCAGCGCGAGTTGATCGTCTCCGAACACATCCACAGTTTCGGTATGATGATCGAATTTTCAGCCATCGCCTTCGCGTTGATTCACTTTCTCGACCGCCGCGCCGTTCAAAATCCAATTCGGATATCGTCCACCTTCAGCTTTATCGCCGCGCTGGGGATACTCGCTTCTTTCCTCCCTCTGGCTGTCTCGCCCTCCCCCAGCGGATACCACGCCGACATCTTTGGCTACCCGTACATGTATGCGCGCTTTGAATTCAATCAATGGGTTGAAAGCCGCGCCCTGCCCATTGCATCCATTTTCTTTTTCTCATTGACGTTGCTTTCATCCTCCCGCACAACACAACCAAAGATATTAAACGTCGCGAACGTTTTTCTTTCAGCAGGAATCGGCTTACTCGCGTTTTCGATCCTTCGTCTCTCACTGGGCGCATTGTTCGCCGAACGACTCGTCTGGTTTGAGTTTTGGGAAGAGGCGACGCAACTCATCGTCATTTCTACAATTGCGTTTTTGCTCTGGCAATTCAAACGCGTATGGATTCAGGAACGTGTTGCTCTATTCCGCTGAAAAGTCACGATAACGATATAATCGGGCGCATGTTCACAGACCAAGTAGAAATCCACATTCGCTCTGGCAAGGGCGGCGATGGCATGGTGCATTTCCATCGCGAAAAATTCATCCCGCGCGGCGGACCCGACGGCGGCGACGGCGGCAAGGGCGGCGACGTCCTCTTCGAAGTCAAATCCACGCTCAACACGCTTTCCGCGTTCCGCCAGAATCAAAAATTCAAAGCCGATGATGGCGCGAAAGGCGGACCGTCGCAAATGTCCGGGCGCATGGGCAAAGACCTCGTCATTCCCGTCCCGCCCGGCACAATTCTTTTCGACGCGGACAGCGGCGAGATCATCGGCGATCTCACTCAACCGAACCAGCGACTCATCATCTGCAAAGGCGGGCGCGGCGGACGCGGGAATCAACACTTTGCGACGTCTCGGAATCAAGCGCCGCGCACGGCAGAGAGAGGCGCGCCGAACGAAGAGAAACGCCTCCGCCTCGAATTGAAATTGATCGCCGACATCGGCCTCATCGGCGTCCCCAACGCGGGCAAATCCACGCTGCTCTCGGTGTTGACGAACGCCAGACCAAAGATCGCGCCATATCCGTTCACCACGCTGGAGCCGAATCTCGGAGTCGCCGAAATTGACGTGAACGCGTCGGTCGTGCTGGCAGACATCCCCGGTCTGATCGAGGGCGCGAGTCACGGCGCGGGGCTGGGGCACGACTTCCTGCGCCACATCCAGCGCACGCGCGTGTTGATTCATCTGCTGGACGGTTTGTCCGATGACCCGTTCGCGGATTACAGCCAGATCAATTCAGAGTTAGCCTTGTTCGATCCGAACCTTGCGAAGAAACCGCAGATCGTGGCGCTGAATAAAATTGACCAGCCCGATGTTCAAGAAAAACTTCCCGCGCTTCAAAAGCAGTTCAAAAAACTCAAAGTGGAGTTAATGACCATCTCAGCGTTGACGCGCGCGAACACGCGCGAACTGCTGGTGAAGGCGTATCAAATTTTGCAAGAGACGCCCGAACTCGAATCGTTCGAAGCGCCGTTGCCCGTCTACAAAGCCAAAGAAGACCCGCGCGAATTTGTAATCGCGCGCGAGGGCGCGCGCGAATGGCGCGTCACAGGCATAGGGATCGAACGCTCCGCCAAGATGACGTACTGGGAACACGACGGCTCAATAAGAAGGTTTCAAAAGATCATGGAAACGCTCGGCATTGACAAAGCCCTGCGCGAAGCCGGGGTTGAGGAAGGCGACACAGTTGCCATTGGCGAATTCGAATTGGAATGGCAGGAGTGAGGCGGTAATTGGTAAGTGGTAATTTTGCGTTAGGCGAGAATTGGAGCATCAGAGGTTTAGAGCAGTAGAGGATTAGAGGATTAGAGCATTAGAGCATTAGAGAATTTAGGTCGTGCTTTCAGCATGAGGCAATCCCGAAGGGATGACATAGATTAATTGCCTCACACAAGTTCTTGACGCTATCGTGAGTTATAAAAGACCTCGGAGTTTTGACAAACCTCCGAGGTCTCATATTGATCAACTTTTCCAACTCCGCGCCTTCGCGATCCGCTCTCCCAACGGTGGATGCGAGTAGAACATGAAGACCACCCATTTTTCGGGATCAACTTCTCCCAGATTCTGATTCGCCAGCCGCGTAAAAGCGGACGCGAACGCTTCATACTTCCGTGTTGATCTCAACGCGTAATCGTCAGCCATATTCTCCCGCCAGCGCGAGACGGCGTTATTGAGCGGCATGGTCAGCAGATCATACGCGCCGATGATCAGCGCGAGCGCGGGTAACGCAGCCACATCCGCAGGCGACGTGAAGCCGAACACGTCAATCGCCCAGTTCAACCCAAGCGACGCGAGAAACAGTCCAAGCGTGGTACTTAAAATTCCAAACGTGACCAGCACAGCAATATCGCGGTTGACGTGATGTCCCAACTCGTGGGCAAGCACGGTCTCCACTTCGTCGGCAGAAAATTCATTGATGAGCGTGTCGCCCAAAATGATTCGGCGCGTGTTGCCGATGCCCGTCAGCGCGGCGTTGGCAGATTTTGTCCGCTTCGACATATCGAACTTGAACACGCCGCGCACTTTTGTGTTCGCGCGCTCTGCGAGTTTCAACAAACGATCTGCGAGCTCCTTGTGTTCATCGCCAAGCGGAACAAATTTATTGAACAACGGCATGATGAGAATCGGCGCGAGGTTGATGAGCAACACATTGAAGACGAGCAGTCCGCCCGCCGCCCACAGCCACCACAGATCGCCGGTGATGCGCAGGGCGAGATAAAGCAGTTCAAGCAGAACCAAGCCGAGGGGAAGTCCGACCGCGAGTCCTTTGAGTTGATCCACGATCCAATCTTTCAGAGTCTGATTCGATTGACCGAAACGATGAGAGAGAACAAATCCGCTGTAGTAGCCGAGGGGGAGATTCAAGAGGAAGAAAATTCCGCCGAAGATCGCAACGAACGCGGGGACGAGAAGCCAAGGGGAAGTGAACAGTGACCAGTTAGCGGTGAGCCACTCGCGCAGGGAGATCGCCCAACCGAAGTGAATCCACGCGAGAAAATATGCCGCGCTGAAAATTGTATCCACCAGCCACAAGCGGCGGCGGATGCGGGCGTATTGCTTGGCTTGTTTTTGTTTTTCGAGGTCGAGGGTCAAGGTCATGGTAACTTCCGATGGAAGAGCCGAGAATTAGAGACTTGAGACTAGAGACTGTTCACTGTTTACTGATTACTGACTCATCTCACTCGCCAGCAACGCAATCACCTCATCCGTCTTCATCACCTTCCCATACCATGTGAGCGCGGCGAGAAACGACTTGTGAACCAAATCGGCAGGGACAGTCGTGCCGCCATGTTCCAGATCGCGCGTGGCGCAGGCATCCTCCGCCACGATCACATCGAAGCCGAAATCCACAGCGGCGCGGGCGGTGGCATCTACGCACATGTGCGTCATCATGCCGGTGATGACGACGCGCTCGACCTCCCATTCTTTCAACACATCAAGCAAGTTCGTGTCGAGGAACGAATTGGGATGATGTTTATACACGATCGGCTCGCCTTCAAAATGCGCGACGGAATCATGAATATCCGATCCGCGCTCGCCTTTCACAAAAAACGCGGCGTCTGACTCCAGTGAAATATGTTGAACATGAACATGGTGTCCGCCATGCTCGCGGAAACACTGGAGCAATTCATACGCCTTCTTCGCCGCCGCCAAAGGATTCACCAGCGGAAACTTCCCGCCTTCAAAATAATCGTTCTGAATGTCAATCACCAACAATGCAGTTTTCATCCTTCATCCTTCATCATTCAGAATTATTTTCGCCCAAAATCCGCCGGGTTCTCGCCCCACTCTATCGTTTCCCATTTCAGCGCCGCGTCATCGTCCAATTCATTTTCCGCCAGCCAGTTTTCCGCGCTGCGGATCATCGCAAAGATCAGCGCGTTCTTGCTTGTGTGTTTCAACTTTGTTTTGCAAACGCCCGTAAACACCCACGAGATCGCATTTTCCGAATCTGAATAGATCGGAATTTTCTTTTTATGTTTTGCCAACCATGCCAGCGCGTGAGCAATCGCTAAAAATTCTCCGACGTTATTCGTCCCATCGGGATACGGACCCGCGCGAAAAATTTCCTTCCCCGATTCCGTTTCCACGCCGCGATATTCCATTTTGCCGGGCGAGCCTTTGCATGACGCGTCCACACAGATAGATGGGAGGACAGGCGGCTCTTCGGATTCTTTCCACTTCCCCGACGTGGACGCCCTCCCCTTGAACGCTTCATACTTCGACTGGAAGGCTGACTCGGCTTCCCTCCGCGACTCGAACGCTTTGAACTCCGCGCCGACAAATCCTTTCACCTGCTTTTCGCACTCCGCCCATGAGGTGAAGATCCCGGTCTTGCGTCCCTTCCAAACGACGTAGAATTTTTGTTTTGGCATGTGGTCTCGATACGGCGACGGAGGTCAAGTAGGATGAAGCCCGAATTCGGATCCCGCCGCCTACTCGACCACCGGCAATCATTTATCCTTTTCTTCCACCCAGCCGATCTCTTCGACCGCCATGA
This sequence comes from uncultured Anaerolineales bacterium, assembly GCA_949319575.1. Lineage (GTDB taxonomy): Bacteria > Chloroflexota > Anaerolineae > Anaerolineales > Villigracilaceae > Defluviilinea. The sequence goes on from CASGHD010000079.1 coordinate 15,605, forward strand.
AAATATCGGTGGCAGAGATCATGCCGGTCAACGTGCCATGCTCGTCGGTAATCGGCAGATGGTGAAATTTCTTTTCCTGCATCAGGCGTGAACATTCTGCCAGCGTCCACTCCGCCTTGCCGGTAATAATGGGACCCGACATGATCTCGCGCACATGCGTCTCAGCGGCATTACGATTCACGGCGACGATCTTATCGCGGATGTCGGTGGTGGTGACAATGCCATACTCCTTGTTCTTCTCATTCAGCTCGACGATAACACTATGGATATTTCGCCGCCGCATCAAGGTCATGGCATAGGAAACGGTGGTATCCGAGTCAACGACAACAACGGGACTGCTCATCCAATCTCGAACGAGGTTAGGCATGGGTTCCTCCAAAAATTATTGCTCTCAACGCCGTCCCCGGCGTTGAGGGTTTCGCCAGGACGACGAAAGGAGCGTGTGTTTATTTTACAACCAATTCAACCGAATCCATCGCGAGCAGAGAGCCGTCTTTCGCGCTGATGTCTTGAATCTCGATGCGGATGGTCGAGCCCGACAGTAACCCGCCGATGTTGACCATTGTGTCAAACGCGCCGGGCGCGCCGAGTTCGGGCGCGGTCACCGTCACCGCGCCGGCGGATAGTTCGATTCCACCCACGTCGTAGATTCGATAGGCGAGATTATTTTCAAACGGCGCGATGGCTACACTGCCTTTGATCCGCGCAGAACTGAACGTTTCGGATCCGTTCGCGGGAGATTCGATGGTGATCGCGCGCGGGCGGCCATCGGGCGTGAAGGTGACGTAATCGGTGATTTGCAGTTGATCGTCGATCAGTTGATAATGCCGTTCGTTTTGAAGGGTGGGACAGCAAAACGGATCTTCGGATGCGTGCGTGATGGATCGCAAAAAAACCTCGCCGTTTGCAATGGACAGCGCGTTGATGGCTGGTCGATCATCCACCAGGGTGGAGGTGAGAAAAGCAGGCTCGCCGTTGACCAGTGAATACACTGCAATGAAGACAAAGTTGCCTGTGCCGCCGTAATTTTCAACGACAGCAATCGCAATTTCATCGACGCCGTCGCCGGTCAAGTCGCCGCGCGCAGAATGATCCATCACGGTCGCGGAGGCGTAGTCCGGACTGCCGGGCGGGTTTGATTCGTATTTTCCATCCGTGAATTGAACAACGCGCAGTGAGTCGGGCAAGCCGAGTTGATATTGCGCGTTGCGGATCTGCGCGGCGTAATCCGGCGCGGGCGTGGGGGCGTCGGTGGGAGGAGTCGTTGAGGTGGGCGAGACAGCCGTCCCTGTGGGGGAGGCGGGGGTACATCCAATAAGAAAGAGGAGCAGGAATGTCATGAGGAGATTGCTTCGCCACGAAGAACAAGAGCGCGGCTCGCAACGACATGCTAAGGAATTATGGGAAACCATGTTATGCCTCCGTCTTCGGTGCGATAGAGCGAACGATGATTTGTGGTTGGGTCTTGCGAAATGACGTAGCCGGTGTCGGCGTTTACGAAATCCATGCGGGAAAACGAATCGCCGAATTTGATGTCGGGCGGGAGGATGCTCCACGTTTTCGCCGCGTCGCGCGTGACGTAAAATTGTTCGCGGTTATACACGATCATTTCACCATCGGGCAGGAAGTCTGCGTCGCCGCCGCCGGGGATCAATGTGGGCGTGAGCGACCACGTATTGCCCGCGTCGCTTGAAACGTAGATCACGAGGTTGCTCGTATCCGAGAACGCCCTCAACTTAAGATACATGATGTCGACTGAGGCGACAAACATTTGCTCGATGCCTACGTCGGCATTCTCTGAGCCAGTCGGCAATGGCAAATTAACGCTAGACCACGTCGCGCCGCCATCATCGGTGCGAAAGAGATACGGTGTGCCGGGCGCGTAAATTACGCCAAAGATCCATGCGGTTTGCATGTTGAGCGGAACGAGTCCGTATTTGAGTCCGCCAAGCGGAAGCGACTCGCTTGCATTGGCATGGTTCGGGTCGTTGATGAATTTTTGAATCCATGTCGCGCCGCCGTCGGTGGTTTGATAGACAGCGACTGCGTTCGAGCCCGCGCCGATGCCGAGGTCTGCCAATGCCCAGCCGTTGTTAGAATCGAGAAACGAAACGCGCGCATCGCTGAATGGAACGTCGATCTTGTTCCAGTGGATTCCGCCATCGATCGTGCGATATTGAAACCCAGCGAATGGATAATTCGCATTGTCGGGCTGTTGAATCCAAACGTGATCGTTATCCAACACGAACCAATCTACGCTGTAGCCTGTTTCTGTCACCTCGGGCGGCGTGACGTTGTGCCACGTGACGCCTCCGTCGTTTGTGCGGACGACCTGAGTCTCGGTGATTCCCCAGCCATCGCGTTCGTTGAGGAAGCGTATTTGGATGAGCGAAGGCGATTCAATGAGTGGCGTGTTGATCTCAGTGGGCGCGTCGAGCGCGACGGCTTCGGGTGTTTGGGGTGGTGTGGCGTAGGACGCATTACAAGCAGTAAGGAAGGAAAGAAGAAGGCATACCCTGAGTAACATCGAAAGAATGGGGGAGATTCGTTTCATGGTTGCTTATCGTATCTCAGCAATATCGGAGCGCGGACTTCAGAATAAATACCGGAGCGCGGACTTCAGTCCGCTTTTGGCTTTTGGCAAAACGCGGACTGAAGTCCGCGCTCCGAAGACTATAAAAACTCGATGATCGTCGCTTCGCCTTGACCGACGCCGACGCACAAAGTCGCAAGTCCATACTTCACATTGCCGCGTAGTTTCATTTCATGCACAAGAGTTGTGACGAGTCGCGCGCCTGAACATCCCAACGGATGACCGATTGCAATCGCGCCGCCGTTGACGTTGACGATTTCGGGGTCAAGTTCCAAATCTTCCATCACCGCGAGCGACTGCACGGCGAAGGCTTCGTTGAGTTCGATCAAGCCGATGTCTTTCATTTGCAAGCCTGCGCGTTGCAAAACTCTTTTTGTCGCTGGGATGGGTCCGTATCCCATCACGCGCGGCGGAACGCCAGCCACAGCAGAAGCGACGATTCGCGCCAGCGGTTTGAGATTTAATGCTTTTGCTTTTTCTTCGCTCATCATCAATAACGCCGCCGCGCCGTCGTTGAGTCCAGACGAGTTTCCCGCAGTGACAGTTCCACCTTCTTTTGCAAACGCAGGTTTGAGTTTCGCCAAAGATTCTATTGTTGTGTCGCGGCGCGGGCGTTCATCAACTGAAACCAATTTGGGTTCTCCCTTTTTCTGAGGGATGAGAATTGGGAGAATTTCTTTTGCGAGTCGTCCCGAATCAATTGCGGCAATTGAGCGTTGATGACTCAACAGTGAAAACGCATCCTGTTTTTCGCGCGTGATGCGCGGACGTTCCTGCGCGATGTTTTCGGCGGTCTCACCCATCGAGTGTGTGCCGTGCGCTTCTTTCATTTTCGGATTCGGATAACGCCAGCCGAGCGCAGTGTCCCATGCGGTGAGATTTCCAAATGAGAATCCCGCTTCCGCTTTTGGGATGGAGTACGGCGCGCGACTCATCGCTTCGACTCCGCCCGCGATGAAGACCTCGCCCTCCCCGGCTTTGATCGCCCGCGCGGCTTGGTTCACCGCGCTCAAGCCTGACGCGCACAGGCGATTCACCGTCACGCCCGCGACTTCAACAGGAAGCCCAGCCAGCAACGCGGACATCCGCGCGATGTTGCGATTATCCTCGCCCGCTTGATTCGCGCACCCGAGAATCACTTCTTCGATGAGCGCGGGGTCAAGGTCGGCGCGTTGAATCACTTCACGGATAACAGAAGCCGCCATATCGTCGGGGCGAAGCGGGGAGAGAATCCCGCCCAAGGCCCCGATCGGCGTGCGGATGGCGTCTGTGATTACTACTTCAGTCATTGATTCTCCAACTACTTTAGTATTACAACGCAAAGTCGCTATCGAGGCTCATAGCGCCCCAAACCATCCACGAATACTCGAATTCGCGCCGGGCATTCGCGCGCTTGTGTTGAGTCTATCGAGGCATTCGTGTATTCGTGAATATTCGTGGACGG
>CASGHD010000080.1 GCA_949319575.1 uncultured Anaerolineales bacterium
TGGATTGTTTGTCGGTGACACCATCGTCGCGGTGGCGGGTCAACCCGTCAGCGACCCCGACGATCTTTTCGCCGCGCTGAAAAGCGAAACCGTTGGCAAGTCTGTCGCTGTCGAAGTGTTGCGTGGCGGCAAGCCTGAGAATGTCAACGTGACGGTGGGCGAACGAAAATGAAATCACCGTCCCGCAGGTTTGCAGGGAAAGCTAAAACGGTGAACGAATCCTGCGGGACGTTTTGCATATGATTCGCGTCTTGTTGAAACTTTCGTCGCCCGCATTGCGCGCAGGATTGCAAGCCTTGCTCGCGTTTGACAAGACGATTAAAGTTGTGAACGATTCGTTGGATGAAGAAAACGCAGTGGATGTGATGATCACATCCACTGCGTTCGCGTCTCGCGTAAGTGAAGTTGATTCGCCCTCGTCAGCCGCGATCCTCCTCCTGAGCGATGTCCTGAGCCTGTCGAAGGGCGACGACCAGCCTCACGTCGAGGAGATGAAGCGTTCATCGCGCGTGTGGGGAATCCTGCCGACGGATTCATCCGCTGAAGAATTGACTGCCGCCATCCACGCGCTGTCACAGGGACTTATCGTCGGCGCGCCGCATCTGTTATTTAAATCGGAAAGTTCACTCATCGAGCGCGGTCCGCTCACCGAACGGGAATTGGAAGTGTTGGGATTATTGTCGAGGGGATTGGCAAACAAACAGATCGCGTTCGAATTGGGGATCAGCGAACACACCGTGAAATTTCACGTCTCTTCGATCTACACAAAATTGGATGTGACCAACCGCACCGAAGCCGTGCGCGCAGGTCTGCGCGGCGGGTGGATCGCGCTGTAACGCGACTTTCAAGTCGCTGGTGATGGATACCACTCAAACATTTCAATCACATCAAAATAAAACTAACTGACTCTCCGCCCGCCTGCCATCCAGCAAAACAAACGGGGAAACGCGAGCGACAATGATTCCCATTTTACGAAGGGCGGTCAAATCGCGGAGTTTCGTTCCGCGCCGCGCTTGCAGGATTGCATCCGCATGTTTCGGTCCGATGCCAGGGATGCGAAGTAACTCCCGCCGCTCTGCTTTGTTGATTTCAATTGGCTTCTCTTTCAAGTTCATTTGCGCCCATGCCATTTTGGGATCGGTGTGGAGCGGAAGATTTTCGTTTTGTGTGAACGGCATATCTTCCAAGTCGAAGCCGTAATCGCGCAACAAAAATGAGGCTTGATACAAACGATGCTCGCGCAACGGATCCACGGCGGCTTTGTTTTCAAGCGGCGTGTCGCGGATAGGATGGAATGCAGAGAAATACGCGCGCGTGAGGCGTACGTTTTTCATCAGCCAGTTCGTGGTGGTCAACAATTCCAAGTCGCTTTCATCCGCGCCACCAGCGACGAACTGCGTCACCGTGGATGGATATTTCCCGTTCCAGAATTTATAGGCGGGTTGTGAGCGTCGAATCTCCTCCACCCATTTCAGCGGACGAAGCAACTCTTCGATGAAAATTTTGTGCGGCGCAAGTTTAGCCAATCGCTCAGTGTTCGGCGCTTCCAAGTTGACCGAGACGCGGTCGGCGAGTTGCATCATGCGCTCCACTTGTCCCTTCTCCGCGCCCGGCATGATCTTGAGGTGCATGTAGCCGCGAAAGCCAAGTTTTTTGCGGAGTATCTCAGCCGTGTCAATGATTCTGTTCTGCGTGTTCGCGCCACCCGCCGCGATGCCCGAACTGAGGAAAATTCCCTCGGCTATTTTTGCTTGATTCATTTTCATGAACAGTTCGGCAAATTCCTGCGGCTTGAACGTGGCGCGGCGGAAGTCGCGTCCCGCGCGGAAGGGACAGTAGTAACAGTCCCGTTCGCACGCGGACGAGAGGAGCGTTTTCAGCAGGACGACCTGTTTTCCATTGGGGAGTTGGGCGGAGTGGGTGAATGCGGCGCGTTTTTCTTTTGGTGTGAAGCAGGCGGGTGTGGTCTCGATACGCCCCTCGCTAGCGCTCGGGGCTACTCGACCACCGCGCGAATCCTCCGCGTGTTCCAATTCCATCTGGCTGGAAAGTTCAACTAACGTGTCGAGCGCGTTCATGGCTGAAATTATAGAACGGATATTCTATATTGACAAGAGACCTCACAGGTTTCAAAAACCTATGAGGTCTGTCGGCTCTTGTTATAATCACGCTATGCCCGCAAAAAAATATTCACGCATCGGGATGATCGCGCGCTGGAAGCCTGTCCATTTGGGGCATCAAGCCATCCTGCGCGCGCTGTGCAACAGTGGGGAAGAGGCGATGATCGGCATCGGCAGTTCCAACCGCTACAACGCGCGCAACTCGTTCACACCCGAAGAAACGCGCGACATGATCCAACTTGTTCTCGCGGAGTTTACGAATTATCGAATCATCCCTGTTCCCGACCTTGACGATGGTCCGCGCTGGCGCGTGATGGTGATGGATTTACTTGGGGATTTGGATATCTTCGTGACGGCGAATCCATACGTGATGAATCTACTCAAAGACGACTACCGCGTCATCCCGCCTGTCGAGTTGATTCCGCCTCGGGAGCGGGTACCAGCTGAAGGGTCCGAAGTGAGGCGGGCGATGGCGCGCGGCGAAGATTGGGAGTCGCTTGTCCCGCAAGTCATCGCAGAGTATATTAAGTCGAATCGTCTGGATAAAAGATTTCGTGAAGAGTTTGGGTTGGAAACGCTGGCGATGGAAATAATAATCAATTCTTGAGCAAGCCTCCTTCGACTTCGCTCAGGATGAAAAACTAAGGAGACAACATGTACTCGTGGGATGAAGATACTTCAAAATGGTATGGGTCGGGAAAATATGCGTATGCTCCAGCGGCGGCGTCTGCGCGTTCGGCATCTGCGGCAAGAGCCGCGGCGGCGGGACCGCGCGCGTATGAAAAGAAGGCAGGACCGAACGAAAAGATCATTGATCCGAAACAACATATTTCAACCGAATCGAAAAACCCGGTCATCGTCGCCATTGACGTGACCGGCTCGATGGCTTCATGGCCCTTTGAAATCTTTGATCGCCTGCCATTGATGTTCAACACGCTTTCGCAGTATCGCCCCGACGTGGCGATTTCATTTGCGGCGATCGGCGATGCCAAAGTGGATCGTTGGCCCCTGCAAGTAACCCCGTTCGCCAGTGGATTTGATCTGGAGCAATTGCTCGGCTCATTGTACGGCGAAGGCGGCGGAGGCGACGCGCCCGAATCGTACGGCTTGTTCGCGCGTTGGGTGAATACGCATGTGACGATTCCGTCCGGCAACGACGCGCCGTTTCTGATCGTGTTCGGAGACATCAACATGCACGCCACAATGGACAGCAAGCAGGTGAGTCATTATCTCGGCGACAGCGTGTGGGGAAATGTGGATGCGATTGACGAATGGCAAAAGGTGACTCAAAAATGGAACACGTGGTTCCTGCGCCGACCCGGCGGGAAGCGCGGCGATGTGGTGGACAAACAATGGGGCGACGCCATTGGCGGACAGAAAATTTTCCACATCGAAGACGAACAACGCGCCGTGGATTACGCCATGGGCTTGATCGCCCGCTCGTGGGGGTACTTCGGCGATTTCCAAGACAACATGCGCGCGCGGCAGGATGAGTCGAAGGTGAAGCAAGTGAGTAAGCCTATCGAGATGATCTGCCCGCGTTGCGGCGCGCCCATCCCTGTGGATGCGGACGGGATGTTCAAGTGTAGATTCTGCGGGACGACGCTGAAGTTATGAATTGCGTAGGGGCGGACGGACGGACGGCCGCCCCTACATACAACATGAAAATATCTGTCATCGTCACCATTCCTCCGTACGCGGACTTCCTCGCCGATGTCGCATCGCATCCCATCGTGAGCGGATTCCGACTAAACACAGTCATGCCGTTGCGCGAAACTCAGCGCGAAGTGTTGCAGAGGCTGAGCAAATTCAAACAACCGATCTGGGTGGATATGAAAGGGCGCCAACTACGCGTTGTCGGCGCGGCGATTCCCCCGTACACCGAAGTGAAGTTAAGTCATCGCATCAAAGTCGAAACTCCCGTTGACGCGTATTTTTCCGATGGTCTCGAACGCGTCCGCGTGGCGGCAGTGGACGGCGACCGACTCATCTTAGCCGATGGTCCGCGCCGTCTCGTTGGACCGGGCGAGTCGGTGAATATCATTCATCCTTCGTTGAAAATTGAGGGGACGCTGACCGACACCGACAAATCCTATCTCGCCGCAATGAAGGAACTCGGCATGACAAAGGTGATGCTTTCGTATGTCGAATCGGTTGAGGATGTTGACGAAGTAAAAAAGTTATTGTCGAACGCGGAAGTGATCTTGAAAATAGAAACACATCGCGGACTCGACTTCGTAAAAACGCGTGGCGCGAAACACGGGCGTCTCATGGCGGCGCGCGGCGACCTGTTCGTGGAAGTCCTTCGCCCGCACAAAATTGCATCCGCAGTGAAGGCAATTGTCAAGGCGGATAAGGATGCGATTGTCGCCAGCCGTATTTTGGATTCGATGGCGGCGAGTCCCATCCCTGCGAGCGCGGATATCGGCGACGTGGCATTCCTGCTTGAGATCGGTTATCGAACGTTCATGCTCGGCGATCAGGTTTGCCTGCGAAGAGATTCGGTGATCGAGGCGTTGAATTTATTGGAAGAGATGGAAAAAGAGCATTAACCACGAAGGGCGCAAACTGTCACAAAGGAAAATCTTTTGAAGTTAGCCATTGCTCAGACCAATACAACCGTCGGCGATTTGGAGGGGAATGTAAACCGAATCATTTCTGCCGCTAATGAAGTCGCGTCGCAGAATCCTGATTTGATCGTTTTCCCCGAATTGACCGTTTGCGGATATCCTCCGCGCGATATATTGTATGACGCGTCGTTCGTCGAGGCGGTTCAAGCCGCGACGTTGGATCTGGCGCGCCAAACCAGGCATTTGCCTCCGCTGCTGGTTGGATCGTTCGCGCCTGCTTCGCAGAAAATGTATCAACATCCATCGTTGAACAATATCGCGTACTTGATGCAAAACGGGGAAATGAAAGACGCGCAGGTCAAGCAATTGCTCCCCGTCTACGATGTGTTTTACGAGCCGCGCTGGTTCATCGCAGGGACAAAGACTCTTCCGCCAATTGACATTGCAGGGGCGAAAGTCGGCGTGATCATTTGTGAGGACATGTGGGACGAGGAATATCCTGTTCATCCAGGCGCGGACTTGAAAGCGATGGGCGCGGAGATGTTGATCTGCATCTCCGCGTCGCCGTATCGGAGAAGGGCAGGGGAGGGGAGGTTCTATCACGCGAAGAGGCAGGGACTTCCGCTGGTGTTTGTTAATTTGGTTGGAGCGAACGATGAGTTGATCTTCGATGGTGGAAGCTTTGTATTAGGAGGGGAGAAGTTGAGGATGTTTGAGGAGGAAGTGAAAATTCTGACGATGGACGATAAACCCTCGACCATTGTCAATCGTCCATTGTCCATCGTCGGCGAAGAGGAAGTTTTCCGCGCTCTCAAACTGGGCTTGCGCGATTTCGCAAACAAGAACGGACTCAAACATGCGTTCATCGGTTTGTCGGGTGGTATTGATTCGTCTGTGGTGGCGGTGATCGCGGCGGAGGCATTGGGACGCGAGCGCGTGACGGGAGTCGCTATCCCTTCGCGGTTCACGGATCCGCGCTCGACCGAGTCGGCGCGGGAGTTGGCGAATCGGCTGGGGATTGGGTTCGAAGTCGTCGAGTTGGAGAGAATGCACAAGGCGGCTGAGCAGGTTGTAGGTCCAGAAAGAAGCGAGGGTGTCGCGGGCGAGAACATCCAAGCACGGCTGAGGATGGTCATCCTGATGAGTTTCGTCAACCAACGCGGCGGATTCCTGATCAACACATCCAACAAGACCGAGTTGACGCTGGGATATTCCACGTTATACGGCGACATGGCGGGCGCGATCAGCCCGCTCGGTGATTTGACCAAGCTCGAAATGTACGCGTTAGCGAATTGGATAAATGGAGCGCGGAATTTTATTCCGCAATTTGTGATGAATAGAAAACCTTCAGCCGAGTTACGCGCAGACCAGATTGACCCGTTCGATTACGAAAAAATTTCACCCGAAGCCGAAGCGCTGGTGCGGAATAACCAAAGCAATGCCGCCATGCGGACGAGCGAACACAAACGCTGGCAGGCTGGCGTGATTTTGAAGGTGAGTGAGAAGTCGTTTGGGAGGGGGAGGTTGATGCCGATTACGAGGAGGTAAGCGCTGGGGTAGGGGAGGAGATTCGCAAGGATGAGGGATGAAGGTCGAAGGATGAAGAATCAACTCGCGACTGGGAGTGAATCGTTTTCCTCCACAGCAGACTCATTGTCCACCGTCTGCGGTCCATCGTCAAAGAGTGGGCGAGTCTCCGTCAGTCGAAAATCCCAGCCTTCACAAAGTTTCACTTTATGCTTTCGATAAGTTACATTACCAAAAGCATTGACAGGAAACCAGACTTCGTATAACATTTCACTATGGAAGCCACCATCTCCTCCGTAATTACTGATTATCTCAACGTCGTCAAACTGGCGCGCAGTCAGAACACCATGCTCACGTATGGCAAGGCGTTGAAAGAATTCAAGAAGGTTCTGGTGAAATCAAAAATCAATCCAGATACGTCCCCTGCTAGCGGGCTGACGGAAGACCTTGCCTCCAGGTTTGTGATGCACCTCAAGAGTTTTTCGCCCGCCACCGAGCAGGTCTACGTGCGGGCGTTGGCGCGATTTTTCAAGTACCTGTCGGCGGAACGTCTGGCGGAGATCAACCTGCCGCGCATGGATTTGCTCATTGAACAACGATCGCGCAAGCCCGGCATCCGCCTGCCTCAATTCCCCACGAACGAGATCGAACGCATTCTGGATTCGGTGTCGGATGCGTCAACGCTCCCAGCCGAATCAAAAACTGATCGGTTACGCGCAATGCGTGACCGCGCCTTCCTGCTCACGCTGGCGGATACGGGTCTGCGCGTCCACGAAGCCTGTAACCTGCGGCGCGGCGACTTGGATTGGAACGAGGGACGCGCGGTCATCATCGGTAAGGGCGACAAACAAGCCGTGATCCGATTCACGTCACGCTCGATGCGCGCGTTGAAAGATTACCTCTCGCTTCGCGCCGAACTGGATGGCGGGTCCGGCAAACAACTGACCGCCCTGCCCCTCTTCGCTCGTCACGACAAAGGCACAGGAGGCAAGGTCAAGCCGATCACGCCGACGACGGGTCGCAATATTGTGGCGGAACGCGTAAATCAGATTTTGGGAAGCGAAGCCGAGGGACACATCACACCCCACTCGTTCAGGCACTATTTTGTTTCGACGATTCTAAAAGCGTCTGGAAATCTCAAACTGGCTCAGGCACTGGCAAGGCACGAGAATATTCAGATCACGCAACGATACGCGCATCTGAACGACGACGAACTGGATAAGGGCTATTACGAAATTTTTGAGAAAACATAAGTGCGGGTTGCGTAACGCGACATTCGTGTCGCCCTTGTGCAAAGACAACTTCAAAAGCGAGATGTTGAACATTTCCAAATTTATCGAGCAAATAAACACACGCAAAATCACTCAAGAGACAACCACTGAGACACGGAGACGCCGAGAAAAGCCAATTAATAACTCTGTGCCTGAGTGACTTCGTGGTTCAAGCAGGAACGGGACCGCTCGATTTAATTTTTATTCTGCAAAATCTTGCCCTACGACAACCCACGTCGCTTATAATCCTCCCCTTCGGAGGATGCGTGATTTTTATCAGTAACATACTTTCCCAATACAAAGACCGCGAATATTTTACGGAGATGCGCAAGATCGGCATCCCCATCATCATCCAGCAGTTGATGTTTGCTGGGCTGAATATGCTTGGCGTGATTTTAGTCGGGCAAAAGGGAGAGATCTCTGTCGCGGCGGTGGGGCTGGCAGGGCAAGTGGCGTTTTTACTGCAACTCGTCCATTTTGGGATCATTAGCGGCGCGGCGATGTTCACCGCCCAATTCTGGGGCAGGCAGGATGTAGCGAATCTACGCCGCGTGCTCGGTTTATGTTTGATGCTCGCTCTCACGGCAAGCCTTGTCTTTTTATTACTCGCGCAATTTCTCCCCGAACAGATTCTACGCATCTACTCCAAAGACAGCGAAGTGATTCGCCTCGGCACAAACTACATCCGCACGTTCTCGTGGACGTTCCTCTTCACCGCTGTCACATTCAGTTATGCCTTCGTCATGCGATCCACAGGCGATGTGAAAACGCCGACGAGTGTCAGTGTCGGCGCGTTGATCCTCAGCACGTTCCTATCCTACTCATTGATCTTCGGAAAATTCGGTTTCCCCGAAGTCGGCATTCAAGGCGCGGCAATTGCCGCTGTCATTGCGCGCGGGTTGGAATGTGTCACACTGATTACTGTCACCTATTGGAAGAAATCGCCCGTCGCCGCGTCCCTGCGCCAACTTACAGACTTTGACCGCGTCTTCTTCGGCAAAGTGATCCGACCCATGTTGCCCGTGATGTTGAATGAATTATTTTGGGCGTTGGGCATCACCGCTTACAACGTCATTTACGCGCGCATGGGAACAAATTCATTCGCCGCGATGAGCATCGTTGGCACGATCGAGCAATTGGCGTTTGTGTTTTTCATCGGCATATCAAACGCCACGTCTGTTCTCGTGGGCAACCGCATCGGCGCGGGAAAAGAAAACGAAGCATACGCCTACGCGGGTCGTTCGCTTGGTCTCGCCGCTCTCGGCGGACTCGTCATGGGTCTGATCGTTCAACTCGTGAAAACGCCTGTGCTGTCGTTGTACAACGTCTCGCCTGAGGTGATTCAAAACGTGAGCAACGTCCTCAACATTGTCACGTTCTTTGTGTGGATTCGCGTGAGCAACATGACCATCGTCGTCGGCATTTTACGCGCGGGCGGCGACACACGCTTCTCCCTCTTCCTCGACGGCATTATCATTTGGATCGTCGGCGTGCCGATGGCGTATCTCGGCGCGAACGTTTGGGAACTCCCCGTTTACTTCGTTTATCTCTGCGTCATGTCGGAGGAGTTAACAAAATACATCATTGGGCTTTTTCGATTTTTCTCGCGCAAATGGATTCACAACCTCGCCGCGCAGGTGGAGAGTGTATAGCCCCATGTCATTCTGAGCCCTTCGATAAACTCAGGATAAACTTCGCGAAGAATCTTCGTCACGACGGGGAGACCCTTCGCTGTCGCTCAGGGTGACATATCAGATTACTTCGGCATGTTTCAAAACATATTCCGCATAAGCCGCCATCAACCTCCTCGTAACTTTCCCTGGACTCCCCTGCCCCACTCGCGCATCGTCAATTTGGATGACTGGCACAATGCCGCGTGAACTGGAGGTGATGAACGCCTCTTTCGCCGCCGACAGTTGGTCCAGTTTCAACGAGCGATATCGCACCTCCACGCCCCTCCCCCGCGCCGCGCGGATTACCATCGTCCGCGTGACGCCGAGGAGGATGTCGCGTTGGGCGGTGCCAACGTAGCGCAAGTTGCCAACTTGCGCTACGTAAAAGAAATTGCTCGTCATCCCCTCCAAAATTCTCCCATTCTTCACTAACAACGCCTCAAAGATTTTCTCTTGGGCGAGATGCTTGCGTTCCTCATCGCTGGCAGAGATAAACGCCGTTGACTTCACGCGCGGATCGTTGCGGTGAAGCGTCGTCGTTTCAACTCGCACGCCTTTCTCGTAGACTTCACGCGACAACAACTTCAGCGGCTCAATGGAGATGTAAAACTCTCCCGCGTGTGTTTCCATCACGCGGACGCGGGCTTCACTGGGGCGATAAGGTTGAAGTAACTGAACCAGCCTCCCCCGTAGAAATGACGCGTCTGCATGTGGGAGTCGCTTCAAATGCGCGGAGAGTCCGATCACGCGCGTGCATCCATCAAATGTGCGGAAGGTCGAATAGTAGCCGTCGGGTAACTGCCGCGTGACCGCGTCGAGGGAGGAGTTATCGTCGAAGCGGAGTTCATCCAGTTTTGTTTTTGTGATTTTCCATGTGTGGATCATATTCCATCCATGTCGTTGCAAGACCCGAAGGGACGAAGCAATCTCCTGTTCGATGAGATTGCTTCGTCGCAAAGAGCAAGAGCGCTCCTCGCAACGACATGATGATTATAAACCTTGACACTTTTGGCGTGCGGGGGGTAAACTCGCCCAGTATGTCAAACTAAAGTGTGACGTACAAATCTATCGAAAGGAGCGCGCGAGAATGTCCACGTTGATCGGCACCACCCCCTTGTTTGTTCCAGTTGACGCTGGATTCATACCTTCTCGTAGTGCGCCTCTTGACCGTTAGGTCAGACCTCCCTGTCGTTTCAGGCTGTGGCGTACTCGCCACAGCCTTTTTGTTTAATTTGTTTTGCCCGTCATTGCGAGGGCGATGCTTTTTCGCCCGAAGCAATCTCCGCCATGTTGAGGGAGATTGCTTCGCCCTTCGGGTCTCGCAATGACGGAATAAATGGAGAATGCAATGACCACCATCGAACCCGCAATCACATTCGACTTCCGCAACACCGTCCATGAAAACCGCCTCAAGGGGCTTTGGCGCATGATGGTGGATTACCGCGCGCCGTATCTCGGCGCGACCGCCGCGCTTGCCGTCTCCGCGCTGGCGAAAACATACACGCTCATCCTGCTTCAATATTTTGTAGACGATGTTCTCACGCAAAACAAATTCATCGGCGGAAGCCTGGTCACATCTTCGCTTTGGATCGCGGCGGGATTCGTTTTGCTCGCGCTCGTGGAAGGCGCCGCCTCGTTTCTTTCGGGACGTTTGGCGGCTTACACAGCGGAGGGCATCACGCGCCGTCTGCGAGACTTCCTCTTCGACCACATCCAGCGTTTGAGTTTTTCGTATCACGCCACCACGCCGACAGGCGACCTGATCGAACGCGTCACCTCCGACGTGGATGCGTTGCGCCGCTTCTTCAGCGAACAAGGCATCGGCGTCGGGCGCATCGTGCTTCTATTTGTCATCAACTGGATCGCGATCTTGAACTTGAACGTAAAACTTGGGCTGGTTTCGGTGGTTACCATTCCTTTTATGTTGGTCGTATCCCTTTGGTTTTTCAAGAAGGTGACAAAACGTTATGAAGAGTATCAAGCACAGGAGGCAATCCTCTCCACTACCCTGCAAGAGAACTTGACGGGTGTGCGCGTTGTCAAAGCCTTCGCGCGGCAGGAGTACGAACAGAGCAAATTTGAAAAAGATAACTGGGGCAAATTCCTCAAAGGGAAACTCCTACTCTTCATGCACTCGATGTTCTGGCCCCTCTCGGATATCGTCCTCGGTTTTCAAACGATCTTCGGATTCGTATTCGCCGCGAACATGGCGATCCGCGGAGAGATCACCGTCGGCATGTACATCGCGTATGTGGGACTCGTCGTCTGGCTGATCTGGCCCATCCGTAATTTGGGACGCATCATCGTCTCGGCTTCGACGGGATTGGTTTCGTACGGTCGCCTCATGGACGTGGTCAAACAAGCGCGTGAACCGCTCCACGACGGCGCTCATCAACCCGAGGGCGCGGCGCGAGGCGATATCGTCTTCGAGGATGTCTCGTTCATGTACTCGGACGGCAAGTCGCACGCGCTGAAAAATATTTCCTTCCATGTGAAGCCTGGGCAGGCGATTGCATTGCTTGGGTCAACGGGATCAGGCAAAACGTCGCTGGTGAATCTGCTCCCCCGCTTCCACGATTACACCGATGGGCGAATTCTGTTGGATGGCGTGGAGTTGAAAGATTATTCGCGTTCGTACCTGCGCAGGCAGATCGGCATCGTGGAGCAGGAACCGTTTTTGTTCAGCCGTTCGATCCGCGAAAATATAACTTATGGAGTTGGACGCGACGTGACCGATGAAGAAGTGGAACGCGCCGCGAAAGCCGCCGCGATCCATGACGTGATCATGACCTTCCCTGATGGATACAAAACCATCGTTGGCGAAAAAGGCGTCACGCTCTCTGGCGGACAAAAACAACGCACGACGATCGCGCGCACACTGTTGAAGAATCCGCGCATTTTGATTTTGGACGACTCAACCTCCAGCGTGGACCCAGAAACGGAAGCCGAGATCCGCGGCGCACTGAACGGGCTGATGCAGAACCGCACCACGTTCATCATCGCGCACCGCATCCAATCCGTGATGGTCGCGGATTTGATCTTGGTGCTGGATAAAGGAGAGGTCATTCAGATGGGAACGCATGAGGAGTTGCTCGCGCAATCGGATGGGATGTATCGAAGGATCTATGATATTCAGACGAGGATAGACGAGGAACTCGAAAGAGAAATTCAGAAAACTGAATTATGAATTCTGAAAGGAGACGACAATGAACGACAAGAAAAACGACCTACGTGAGAGAACAACGGAGTTTGCCTTGCGGATTGTGAAACTGTACAAGAGTCTGCCAAAAAGCACGGAGGCGCAAGTCCTCGGTAAGCAAGTCCTGCGTTCGGGCACGTCGGTTGGAGCGCAATTTCGTGAAAGTCAGCGTGCAAAATCGGATCCTGACTTTATCAATAAATTGGAGAGTGTTTTGCAGGAAGCCGATGAAACCGCCTTTTGGTTGGAACTACTTGTGAGGGCAGAAATCGTGCCTGCCCAAAGACTCGAATCGTTGCGGAAGGAAACCGATGAAATCATCGCTATTCTCGTGACGATCGTAACAAAGGTAAAGAAACGTATCGGCAAATTATGAAGGATGAATATTGGATTCAGAATTTTCATAATTCATATTTCAGAATTCTGATTTTTCCTCCTCATAGCCAATCTATGGAGAATAACCAATGACTGAAGAACTCATTGAACTCGAAGAAGAAGAATATACATCACAACTCACTGCTCCCGTTTTCAAGCGGATTGCGACTCTGCTCAAGCCGCACTGGAAATGGGTCGTGGGATTTCTGATCACCATCGCGGCGACCTCCTCGACCGACGCGTATTTCACGTACCTGAACAAGGAGATCGTGGACACGGGTATCCGATTGCATGATACCGCGGCGATCACACGCATCGCATGGATTTACAGCTCGATCATTTTGTTTCAGGCGTGTACCGTGTTCACGTTCATCTATCTCGCGGGCGTGATGGGCGAACGCGTGCAATATGATTTACGCAAGATGTTGTTCAATCACTTGCAGCAACTGTCGCTTTCGTATTACTCGCAGAACTCGGTGGGACGCCTAATCGCGCGCGTCACATCGGATACGGGACGCGTCTCGGACCTCGTCAGCTGGGGCATCGTGGACTCGACGTGGGCGGCGATGAACATCCTCACGTCGCTGATATTTATGGCGATCATCAACTGGAAACTGGCGTTGATCGTGTTCACCATCATCCCGCTTATGATCTTTATCGCGATCAAGTTCCGCCAGTTCATTCTCGTGGAATACCGCGTTTCGCGCCGCACCAACTCGAAGATCACAGGCGCGTTCAATGAAAACTTTCAGGGTGTGCGCGTGGTGAAAGCGTTGTTGCGTGAAGATGAAAACACCAAAGAGTTTCAAGGACTCACGTCGCAGATGTATAAGGCGTCGTATCGCGCGGCGTGGCTTTCGGCGCTCTTCCTCCCCGCCGTGCAGATCATCGCCGCCATTGCGCTGGGACTCATCGTCGGCTACGGCGGAGGGCAGATCACAATCGGCGCGATGACCATCGGCGGCATTCAAGCCTTCGTGTCGTATCTCACGTTCATGATGTGGCCCGTGCAGGATTTGGCGCGGGTCTACGCCGAGACGCAGCACTCCATCGCGTCGGCGGAGAGAATCTTCAAGTTGATTGACACCCCGCCCGATGTCCACGATAGACCCGACGCCATCGCCGCGAAAACGCTGATGGGCGAGATCGAATTCGAGGGCGTGGATTTCTTCTACGAAGAACGCAAGCCCGTTCTCGCCGACTTCTCGCTGAAAGTCAAAGCGGGCGAGATGATCGCGCTCGTCGGTCCGACAGGCGGCGGGAAGTCCACGATCGTGAATCTGTTGTGCCGCTTCTACGAACCCAGCGCAGGGACGATCCGCATCAACGGGCGGGATTACATGGATTACAAACTCGAGTCGATTCACGACAAGATCGGAATCGTGTTGCAGACGCCGCACCTCTTCTCGGGCAGTGTGCGCGACAACATCCGCTATGGGCGGCTGGACGCCAGCGATGAAGAAGTGATAGACGCGGCGAAGATCGCGGGCGCGCACGATTTCATTGTGACGTTGGAAAAGGGCTACGATCACAACGTCGGCGAAGGCGGCGGATTGTTATCCGTTGGGCAGAAGCAGTTGATCAGTCTGGCGCGAGCTGTGCTTGCCCGCCCCGAACTCTTCATCATGGACGAAGCGACGTCTTCTGTCGACACGCTCACCGAGGCGCTCATCCAAAAAGGCATGGAAGCGTTGATGCGCGGACGCACGTCGTTCGTCATCGCGCACCGCCTGTCCACCATCCGCAAGGCGAATCGAATCGTCGTCATCGAAAACGGGAAAATCGCCGAGCAAGGCTCGCACGCTGAGTTGCTCAAACAACGCGGACATTATTACCGCCTGTACACGCAACAGTTCAGGCACGAGTTGGAAGCGCAGTATGGGTTTACGGAAGCGGTTGGAGGCAAGACTTCCGAAGTCTCAGGCGAGGCGATGGCGGCGGATTGACGGTAGACCAAGACCTCCGAGTTTTTCAAAAACTCGGAGGTCTTCGATCATTGAAGCGCTTCGCGTACGATTTGAGCGAGTTCATCGGGCAAGCCTGAGAGATCGGGGCTTTTGATGCCGCTCATGTATTTCTTTAGCACACTCGCCAATTCACGATACTGGGGCGGCGCATTTGAATCCACCGCCATTTTGGAGACAGCCTCGAAGAGTTTGGGAGCTTCAGCGCTTTTCGTTTGAACTGCTTGCGCAATCATTCGAACAAACTTTGTAATTTGTTCTTCTTCGTTTTCTACTTCCCCTGCCCCGCTTTGTAACCCTTCAATAAACTCTCGAAACGATTGGGTGACGGGATGGTTTTCTCCTGCCGCTTCAATTAGCATCGGCATAACAGTTTGAGCAATTTCCAA
The DNA here is from genome assembly GCA_949319575.1 of uncultured Anaerolineales bacterium. Classification (GTDB taxonomy): domain Bacteria; phylum Chloroflexota; class Anaerolineae; order Anaerolineales; family Villigracilaceae; genus Defluviilinea. Next base: position 15,089 of record CASGHD010000080.1, read on the forward strand.
TGACTTTTCTTTTTCATTCCTTCCCGCCATTACTCTAGCAAGAAACATCAAAATATTGACTTGACCAACTTTATCTTGAATTTCCTCATGCAGCGTCAGGGCAGATTGAAGAATTTCCATCCCTTTTGAGTACGATTCCTGATCGTTTGCATTAAAAACTTCCAACTTGCCCATGGATTGCAGTGTGTTGGCTTCGCCCAATTTAGCCCCGATATCTTTGAACAGTTTCAGGGCTTCGTTGTAACTGGCGAGCGCGGCGTCCCGATCATCGCGGAATTGTTGCACATCGCCAATCGCTTTCCGCACGTTGGCTTTTAGTTGTGGAGGGTCAACGTCAAGCTTAGTCGAAGCCTGCAACCACCCCAGCCATTCGTCATTAATACGAAAAACATTAAAAAGCCAATTGCGCGGTTTTGTAACAAGCAATGCCAGTAACTCGGCATTTTTGCTTTCTGCCGCCCACCTTGTTGCGAGTTTTAAATTCTCCAACTCCACGGGCACATGTGGCGCGCTGCTAGGATCGTCGGTGTAATGCTTATCAAATAATTCAATCAACCACTCGGCAAGCCTGGGGTATGTCTGCTCGGCGCCGCCGCTCTTCTTCAATTTCAGTGTGGCATATTCATCAAGAAGGTCATGCAAGCGGTAGCGTTCGAGCAGAGTCTCTTCTAAATCTAAAGGAATAACAAGAGACAGATTGACGAATCGCAGAAGAATTTGACGGGCAATAGGAGGTTCCGCGTTCCACAAATGAGAAACCGCTTCTAAGGCGAAACCCGTTGGGTGAAACACGGAAAGAGCTTGAAATTTTGTTTGATCGTCCGCGCTCAGATCTAGAAAACTGACATCGAAGATCTTGTCCATGTCCCAGCGCGCATCGCCTTCCATTTTTAATTCCGAAAATTTAGATTGGGCGATTTCGAAATATCGCGCCACAGGTTTGCGCGTCCCTTGGAATTGGCGGATGCGCCGCGCGGCGATCTCCATGGCGAGCGGATTAAACCTACAACGCTCGGCAAGCGTTTTTACTTTCTCGAGTTCGGCGGCAACGACCGATTCTCCTAGAACCATTTCGAACAACTGACGCGCCTGAGCCCAATCCATCGAATCTAACGCGAAGTTCTTCACGCCGCCGATTTCCTTGATACGGCTGGTTACCAGCGCGGCGCATGGGCTTGGCGGGAGGAGATCAGCGAGTTGGTTCAACGATTCTTCACGAACATCATCGAGGACCAAAAATATTTTTTTATGAAGATATGTGTGCCGAAGTTCGTTTTTCAACCGCTCGTCCGAATCCGCCGGCTGGATTTGAACGCCGCACATTCCTAAAATTTCACCGAGAAGTTGGCGCGGTTTCTTTTTGCCTACGTCCACCCAAAGAACTTCAAAATCTGACCCTACTTGTTTCGCGGCTTGTTTCGCCAGTTCGGTTTTTCCAAGTCCGCCTGGGGCATGAACGCCAACAATTGCCCCCGCGCTTCCTTTGCGAATGTGAGCAATTACATCTTCTTCAATTTTCCCGCGATGGATATATTTTTCCGTTTTCGCGGGAGGAATGAATCCGATGGTGTCATGCGTTTCACGTTCGGGCTTTGGGGCTTCATTGATAGTGACATTCCCGTCTTGCACAACGACATTTGTCCCGCCTGATTGAGACACATTACCCATTTGATTTTTCGGCGCGGGGTCTTTTGGCTTTGGCTCATCGGGTTTGGTGAGATCGTTGAATGATTTCAGAAAATCCATTCCGCCCTTTAGGAAAGCAAGCACACCCACGGCGGATAATCCGAGCAAGGTCCATATTCCACTAGGGTTTTCGCGCCAGCCTTCAAAGAAAAACCAACTGACGGCAACAACCGCCAGCCACACAATGCCGAAGATCATCAATGGAGTGAATGTTCGCTTCATTTATCACCTCTCCCCTGCTGTGATGGGGATATTTCCAATTGTACTGCAATAAAAAAGGTGACAGTCACCTTGAAGGTGACTGTCACCTTTTTTTCAGGTGCCGCAAGCCGTTTGGATCAACCCACCCAAGCCAGCGAAAGACCCGAGAAATGAAAACGAGAACAGCCACTGCAAGAGCGCCGTTCCCGTTTCGTTTGGGGCAGAGTTTATTTTACCCGAACCTCGTCTACAAAAA
>CASGHD010000081.1 GCA_949319575.1 uncultured Anaerolineales bacterium
ATCATGAATACAATTAAACGTGCTGTACTCTATGCAAGAGTTTCCAGCGATGACCGTGGCAAGGAAGGACGTAATCTGGCTGGACAATTGGAAATGTGCAGGGATTTTGCACTCGACAATGGGTGGCAAATCATTGCAGAATTGTCCGAGGATGATCGTGGAGCGTCTGGAGCATCATTTGAATTACCCGAACTTAATCACGCACGCGATATGGCACAAAAAGGAGAATTTGATCTATTGGTGGTCCGTGAGATCGACCGCCTGAGTCGTAAACTTGCGAAACAACTTATCGTTGAAGAACAATTGAATAGAGCGGGCGTCGAAGTTGTTTATGTGCTTGCCAGCTATGAAAACTCGCCGGAAGGACGCTTGAACAAACATATTCGTGCGACAATCGCTGAATACGAACGCGAAAAAATTGCCGAACGCATGGTTCGCGGCAGGCGGCAGGTGGTCAAAAACGGGAAGATCATGCTTCACGGAAATAAGCCCCCATTTGGTTATCGCTTATCAGAAGACGGTAAAAATCTAGTGATTCATGAAGAGGAGGCAGCAGTCGTACGATTGGTTTATACATGGTATGTGGAAGGAGATGAAAAAGGTCGGCGCCTATCCACACGCGAGATTTCAAAGCGACTCACCCAAATGAGGGTTCCCACTTGGGCAGACCTGCGTGGGATGTTCAAAAAGCGCGGGAAAGGGGAATGGTCAGGGAGACTCGTGTATCGAATTCTGCAATCAGAGACATATGCCGGACACTGGCACTATGGAAAACGTAACACTTTCGGAGGTTACCACAAGCCCAATGCCCGCGAATGGTGGCTGAGCTTTGATGTCCCGGCGATTGTCTCTGAGGAATTGTGGGAGAAAACTAAGCTTCAGCGAAAGGCAAATGTAAGTGTCTCCAAACGCAATATAAAAAGAGAGTACTTACTGAGAGGGCGTGTCCGATGTGGTCTGTGTCATACCAGCGTCAATTGCTATGCTACCGTGCCTCATGAAAGGAAACTGTACATGTATTACAAGTGTAATGCGCTCATGGGGAACATCGCAAACGTGAAGTGTCATCTTCCAAGCTTTCGCGTAGATGTTGTCGATAAATTGGTCTGGGATTGGGTGAAGGCGCTTCTTACTCAACCGGGAACTCTGGAAACTGGGCTTGCGGAATATCAAGAAAGCCGAGAGCAATTCATTGCACCCATCCGTGATCGTTTGCTTGTTCTCGATGATCTTTGGCAGGACTCGAAGAGTCAACTGGACCGCGTACTTGACCTGTATATTTCTGGTGACATTCCAAGAGAATTGTTGGTTGATAAGAAACAGCAATTAGAAACCACCCTCACCTCGTTGGAGAAAGAACGCGACGATTTGAATCTGAATTTGGAAACAGAAACCATAACAGAAAAAGACATCCAGCAAATTCGTGAGTTTGCTTTACATATTGCGGAAGGATTGGGGCCTGGAAATGAAACCTTTGATGATCGGCGACGCGTGATTGAGTTACTAGATGTTGGCGCTTTAATGACTGTAGAAGACGGTCAAAAATTCATTGATATATGGTGCTTTCTAGGTCGAAACAAGCTATCGGTTGGGTCAACTAGTTCTCGAAGTGCGGCACGCGCCAGAAATTATCCACGCTGTAGCGCGAGAAGCCGCCGCCGACCACGTCGTACATGCCGCCGCGAGCCATGGACCGAAGTACATGAAGAGAGGATTTGAGAATTTGAGAATTCTCCAAATTCTCTGATTCTCGAACAGCCCTTCTCAACAAAAATTCAATCGTCATTGGTTGCGGGAATTTCGGCGCGGAACCCCAGCCGCCGTTGCCCCAATCGTAATTATCCAGCAAAGATTTCACTGCCGCGTTAAGATGTTCTTGCGTGAACGGCGAATCTGATTGAATGTTTACACTAAGAGCCTGCTGAAGATGACTCGAAACTTCGTCGCCGACGCGCGCGGCTTCGCTTTGTTGTTCCTTCCATGTGCGGGCTATGCCAGCCAGCACATCTTTGAAGGATGGCATGTTGTAACGCGCAACAGGCGGGAAATACGTTCCCGTAAAAAACGGTTTGAGATCGGGCGTGAGAAATACCGACATGGGCCAGCCGCCTGAGCCCGTCATCGCGACCGTGGCTTGCATGTAGATCGCGTCGAGGTCAGGGCGTTCCTCGCGATCCACCTTGATGTTGACGAAGTGTTCGTTCATGAACGCGGCCGTTTCTTTATCTTCAAACGACTCATGAGCCATCACATGACACCAATGACACGCGGCATAGCCGATGCTGAGGAAGATCGGCTTGTTTTCAGATTTTGATCTGGCGAGGGCTTTTCCGCCCCATGGATACCAATCTACGGGGTTGTTTGCGTGTTGTAGCAGATATGGAGAGGTTTCCGAAATAAGATGATTTGGCATGGGTTACCTGTAGGGTTATTGCGAAATGGTTGTAAAGGATTATAGCCCATGCGAATAGATAGCAAAGCTTGCCTGCATCGACTCTACCGTTTTTAACGGGAAACCCTTTTCAAACACAAAGGCTTGCATTGACGGTTCGTCTTTCGCTCACCGTGTCGAAACGACACGACGGTCACAAAGGAAAAAACCAAGGAATTTTGTGTCCTTCGTGGTGAGACTCTTTCCCGTTAATTACGGAAGACCCTCTGCTTCTTACTTTCATAAGAAAACACGGCGCTCCCAACGGAGCGCCGTGTTTGTCTGTGATTACCTGACGACCCTGACCAATACTGCTCGTATCATCAAACGCTTTTTGTATGTGTTGGTCTTGGCATCGTACTCTTTGCATGTGAGCAACGTGAGCCACGATTTCTCTTCATGCTTCATCACGGACGCGTCGTCTGGCTTCACTACCTCGCTGGCGCGCACTTCATAGATGTATTCCGCGCCGTACGCATGAATGACGATCTTGTCGCCGTATTTGAGTGTGCTCAAATTGAAAAACGGACCTGGCAAGCCGTTGTAGCCATAGACGTGTCCCGTCAGCACGCTGTTGCCGTTCCAGGATGGGAATGCGCTTCCTTCCAGCCACCCAGCCTGATTCCCCAGCCACGAGACGTTCCACTCCCCGTTCTTGAGCGGCACTCCCACAATTGGCATCTTGATTCCCAGCGACGGGATCTCCACGATCAGCCCGTCGGTTTGGGAATATTGTTCCGGCGCAACGTTGGACATGTCCGTTTTCACCAAGGGGGCAAAGCCGGTATCGGGCAGATCATTGGGGAGTCTGCCGTTAATGGTTACCGTTGCTGAAACTCCATACACGTTCACAGCATCCAGCGGATCGTACCAGCGTTCGGTCGATTCGACGTTGTGAACGCTCAACTGGACCGGCAAGCCGCCGACGCCAGGATCGATCGGCAGGGATGTCCACGCCACGGAAGCAGTGTTGGCGGCTGGCGCGCTTAGCAAGCGGGCATCAAAAGTAATGGTGGATGTCGCGCCCAGCGGGAAGAGATCCCATTGGAAAACCAGGTTGGAGGTCGCTCCCGGATACGCAGGCGCGGCTGGGGTGGTGGGAGCAAGCCCGGCGTAGACGACTGAACCGGGAACGTATTCGAGCGAAGGCGGAAGGATGTCTGTCACCACCACATCGAAAGCATCTGTTGTGCTTTGGAGGGTGTGTTCAATCGACAGCGTGAACCGAATCGTTGACCCTACCATTACATTGCTGGAGGGCGTCGCGGATTTATCGATGGTCAGATCCGGCTCCAAAATTTGCACATTCGGCGCGCTGGCGGTGAAGGAACCGCCGGTCCATGCCCAGGTGACGCCGTTGTTCAATGAGTCGCCTTCCTGATTTTCGATCACATCAAGAACAATGGCGCGATAGCGAACCAGCAGGGTTGAGGGAGTTGCCTGGGCGGCGATATTGCCAACGGTGAAAATCACTTGCCTGCCCGGGTTTGCCGGGTTGGCGGCCGAGTCGCCCGGGTCGGTAATCGAGGATACAACCCCAGTCGGGCAGACGGTTGCTGTTTGGTCGATGCCAGCCACTTCCACATATAGGCAGTCTACGAAGGCAAGACCTTTATCCATCTGGTCGGTAAGCGTAACATTCGTCAACGGCGTTCCGACGGGCAAGTTGATCGTCACTTCGTAGGTGACGATCTCGCCAATGGCAACAGTTGTTCCGGCGGTGAAAGCCTCGCTTGTGGATGCGATGGATTTGACAAAGCCGCCGCTGTTGCCGACAAAGCCGAAATCCAGTGTGGGGTCGTAGGTAGTGCCAGTGGCGTTGGAGACCGTATTGTTCGTTGCGGTATTGCCGGGGGTCAACGCGACAACCGAACTGGAAGCCTGCCCAACCGCTGTGCCGATGCCGTTGTCGTTGTTGTCGATATTCAGGTTTGCGTCGGTCGTATCGCCATTGTTGGCGGAATCGACCGTGCTGGAATATCCGACAGGCGGGGTGACGCGCACAATGTAATCGCCTTCGGGCAGTCCGGAGAAGAGGTAGGTTCCACCGGCGCCGGTGGTCACGCCGCCCGCGCCATCGTCTGCTGTGCCGAGGATGCCATCGGCTCCAACGTTGATCTCGGTGGCGCCATTTGAAGCGAATAACTGAACTTGGGCTCCTGCCAGCGGCGTATCTCCGGCGTCGAATGTGCCGTTGTTGTTGGCATCGACAAAGACCAAGTTGCCCAACTGCCCGCGATAGAAGCCGAAGTCCATGGTGCGATTACTGCGATCATCCGGTGATTCGCCGGGAGGGTTGGTGGGATCGGCGTCGGTATCGTTCGTCGGTTCGGTGTTTCCCGGACCGAGCGTAATCGCGCCGCTGATGACTGCTCCGTTGAATGCGCCCGCGGTTTGACGCGCGCCGTTATCGTCGCTGTCTGTGTTGTTGTCGGGGTCGGGTGCGGCAGATTCTGTTGCGACTCCCGCGCCGGTGAGGATGGTGCCGCTGCTCCAATAACCGGTCAGCGCTCCGCCGTTGAGTTGGCTGGAGGGGATGACCACCACGTAGTCGCCTGCGTTCAGGTTGTCGAAGCGGTAATAGCCGCCATTGGCGGTGACAGCCGTCCCGAGGGCTGCGCCGGTCGGATTCCCGCCCGCGTCTGCCGCGTACAACTCGACCGTCACATCGTTGATGCCCACTTCCGTGCCGTTGATCGCGCTGGAGTTGTCTGTGTCGAACCAGGCGCGGTTGCCGAGGCTGAATCTGGGAAGAACCGTTAACGTATCGGTGGCGGGGTCGTTGTTCGTGATGCCGCCATTGGCGGTTAATGCGCCGGCGGGGATGGTGTTCACGTACATACCGGGGCGAGTGCTGATCACGTCTACAGTTATCACGCAGTTATCGCCGGGAGTTCCGAGCGCGGTCAAGCCACCGCCGCTTAATTGAATAGTTTGAGCGCCGGGAACAGCGGTTAGCGTTCCGCCGCAATTGTTGGTTGCATTGGCGGGGGTGGCAACTTCCAGTCCGTCTGGCAGGGTGCCGGGCAGGTTGTCTGCCAGCCCCATGTTTACAACCGGGACGTTGCTTGTATTGCGGATGGTTATGGTCAAAGTGGATGGCTGGCTGGTCAATACTTGCGCCGGATTGAAGCTTTTGGTAACACTTACGCCCGGCAGGTTGGTGAGGGATGCTTCGGTGGGATCGGGGTTGGAAACTCCATTGAATGTGGTGACAGCCCCAGCCGGAATCCGATTTGTGAGATTTCCGTTGACGTTCATCACGACGCGCAAGGTTAGCGCGCACGATGAACTTGGAGGCAAAACTCCGCCGCTGAAGGAAAAGGACGTGTCGCCTGGGTTGCCGGTTAGAACGCCGCCGCAGGTTCCGGTGTTGAACGTTACCGGGTTGGCGAGTTGCATGCCAACGCCTAAGAGCGTCATATCATCAGTGAAGGCGATCCCCGTCAGTGTTGCCGTGGTGTTGGGGTTAATCAGCTGAACGCTCATGGTAGAGTACGCGCCGCCATACACCAGCACGGGATTGAATCCTTTGACAATGCCCATGGTCAGGTTTTGGATGGACAGGATGGCCGTTGCACTTGCTCGCGGCTGGATCACAGTTCCGGTGCTTTGAACGGTCCCCGAAACATTGGCAACAGGAATGGTATTCGTTTGCGCGCTTTGGGTAAGGGGAGTGCTGTCTGTGCCAACCACGTCTACTGTGATGGTGCACAATCCCGGCACGCCTCCCACTTGGGCGGGAATTGTGCCGCCGGCCATCAGAACTTGATTGGCGCCGGGATTGGCTGTGATCGCTCCGCCGGTGCAGGTTGTGCTGGCGTTAGGCGCCGCCGCGACGCGGATACCGTCGGTGGGGGCGCCGGGCAGGGTATCGGTCAACGATACGTTGATCAGAGGTGAATTCGTGGTGTTTTCCAGTGTAATCGTCATGGTGGACGATCCGCCCGCCTGCACAACTGTCGGATAGAATGCCTTGGTGACGTTCAGGCTCGTGACGCGGATGGTTGCGCTGGTGGGATTAAGATTGGATCGCCCTTCGATGGTGGTAATGGAATTTGCTGGAATTGTGTTGGTGTAGGAACCGGGCGTTGTGGATGTAACCCAAACATCGATCGCGCAACTGAGTCCCGCGCCCAGCACATCAGCGGCTGTATTCGTAAAGGTGATGGCGCTCGCGCCATTGACAGCGGTCAGCGTTCCTCCGGGGCATGATTCGGCCGGCGCGGGAGGGTTGGCGATCACCAAGCCCGGCGGCAGGTTGTCGGTGAGGTTGATGCCAGAAATGGAAACATCGGCTGGCGCCGCGATGGTGATACGCAGGCGGCTTGTCTGTCCGGGCGCAATGGGGGTGGTCTGAAACGCTTTGAGAATCCCTACCGGGAGATTGGCTGAATTGACGACGACAAGATCGGGATTTGTGCTGAATGCGGCATGACCAACTCCCTGGTCGTTGAGGATGGTGTTGATGGCAACTGTGTTGTCATATGAGCCGGCAGTGTTGCTTGTGACCGTGAATACAACGGCACAACTTCCGTTCGCGGGGATGGTTCCGCCTGTCAGGGTGACCGAGTTGGCTGTATTTGTCACCGCGCCGCCGCACTGTGGGCTTGCGGGCGCGCCGGAGACTGTAAGCCCTGCCGGCAATCCATCAGTGAAAGTGACGCCTGTAAGCGGCGTACTGCTTCGGTTGGTTAAGGTGATGGTTACCGTGCTCGTGCCGCCAACAACGATCGTGGCGGGCGTATAGGCTTTTGTCCCCACCAAAGCGCGGTTGACGATGAGATTGGCAGTGGCTGGCGAAAAATTGGTGACGGGTTGATCTGCGGTTAGCGTATTGGCTGGGATGGTGTTGGTTACCCCGGGGTTGGGAGCGTTCGTATTCAACCCGGCTTGAACTGGTATGGAAAGGATACAAGTCCCGACAGGCGTGGGAGGAGTCGCGCTGGCGGGAATGGTTCCACCAGAGGCATTGATCACTGTGTCGCCAACTAAATGATTAATTGTAAAACCGCAGGTGTTTGCGGATGGGGCGCCTGCGATCGTGAATCCCGCGCCCATGGTTGCGAGGTTATCGGTGATCGCCACCCCGGTATAAGGCGCGCCAGTTGGGTTTTGCAAGGTGATGGTTAGCGCGCTGATATCCCCGGCGTCTATCGTCGTTGGCAAGAAAGCCTTTGTTATTCCCACCGGCTGGACGTTCAGATTTGCCGAGGCGGGGGTGTTGTTGGTGACGCCTTGATTGGTCTGAAGCGAACCGGGTCCGCCGGGTCCAGCGGGAATCGTGTTGGTGTATTGCCCAGACGCGCCCGTAACGTTGACCGTCACGAGACAATCTTGCGCGGGCGTAACTGTGGCATTGGCGAGCGAGATGGTTGTCCCTCCTGCGGGCGCGGAGGCTATACCAGGTCCGCAGTTGGTAAGGGTTAACCCGTTGGGGGTGGCAACGATCAGCCCAGCGGGCAGGGTGTCGGTGTAGGTTGCGCCGGTGAGGTTTGTATCCGCATCGTTGTTGTTGAGGCGGATGGTCATCACACTGTTCTGTCCCACAAACATTGTATTGGGCACAAAACCCTTGCTGAGAGAAGGCGGGGAAACGGCAATAACTGTGATCGTGGCGCTGGCGGGCGTGGTGTTGGTGATACTCACGATCGTGCCGCCATCATCTCCCTGCGACGACAGGTTCCCGGCAGGGATGGTGTTGATCAAATTGCCGGGCGTCACAGAAGAAACATTGACTTCCACATAACACTGACCTGGCGTGGCGGCTACTTGGGGAGGAACGGTTCCATTGGCGAGGGAAAGAGTCGTCGCGCCCGGAACGGCGGTCACATCGCCAATCGCGCCGCAGGTATTAACCACGTTGGCTGGGTTGGCGATGAACAAACCAGGCTGTACGCCGATAAGATTATCCGTCCAGCCGGCGCTCGTCAACGGGAAGATGTTCGGGTTGAAAATGGTCACCCGCATGACAGACACGCCGCCCGCGTCGATTTGAAGCGGCGTAAACTGCTTGTTGATCTCCGCGGGCAATGATGCCGCGTAAACGTTTTGGGGACGGAGGAAGGTTGCCGCCAGCAATAAGGCAATCAGGCATCGCAACAGAATCGAACTGATTTTGAACTTGGTCATAGCTATTCTCCACAATATGGTTTCCCGGGTGATGGAGAGAATCGATGCGAAGCCGGTATCGTTACGCATTTGCCTGTACCTTTGCTTGATGAATAAATGAGATGATGCCGAAGGAAAAACGATCAAATCAAGGTCCAGAGAGGTTTCCACACCCGTATTTAAATTTTTGGCTCTAGCGTTTTTGACGGAAAACGCTTTTTCAAACACAAAGGCTTGCATTGACGGTTCGTCTTTCGCTCACCGTGTCGAAATGACACGACGGTCACAAAGGAAAAAGCCAAGGAACCCAGACTTTTCCCCCCTTTGTGTACTTTGTGTCCTTCGTGGTGAGGCTCTGTCTCGTTAATTACGGGAGACCCAATTTTTTTAGAGCGCGCCATGACCATTGTACGGTGTACAAAACGGTTTCACAATACTTGAAATATTCATTTCTGTTAGGCGATTTACGAATTGTCTAGATCAATAGGAGCGCTTCTATCGCCGGCTCAGCGGAGTGAATAGTTGCCCTGTAACAATGTGACAGTCACATTGTTGTTTCAGCCCTCTGCCATTTCCTCACCGAATTGATCAAAAATATCTTTGAACATTTCCCAATTTCATCCACACGAATAACTCTCTCTTCCACCTGACTCGTTTCTAGCAGATGCGCGCGAAATGTTCCAGCAAGTAATCCGCAGGTGATGGGCGGCGTGTAGAGATTGCCGTCTATTTCAACGACAAGGTTGCCGATGGTAAATTCGGTCAGTTCGCCGTGTTCGTTGTACAGGAGAACATCATCGTAGTCGGGGAAATCTTTTTTTGTGTTTTCGTATGCAACGCGGTGAGTAGTTTTGTGGAAGAGAAATATGTTATTTGAATTCACGGGTTGTTTGGCGAGCGAGACTTTCAATATCGAATCTTCATTCACGGAGCGAAACGGCTTTGCTTCAAAACTCAGGACGCCGTTTTTGTCGAGCAACAATCGCGCGCGTTGCGGCAAAGCGAATTGAGATGAAATTTCATGTAGGTATGTTTCGATGATTTCTTTTGGAAGCGGTGGTTTCGATACGGCGGCGCGGTCTTGATACGCCGCTTCGCGGTTACTCGACCACCGACGCTGGAATGGAATTGAAAAATCAAAATACTCCGCCGAATCCAATAACCGCGCGATATGTTTTTCGCGGAGAAAGAATCCTTCTTCGGGAGTCCACAACATGGTTTCGAGCAGGGAGAACTGCGGCGGAGATTCGGTCAACACGCGCGCTTTGAGTAGCGCCTCTTCATATTCATCGCCGCTTTCCGAATCCCAGACGATGCCGCCGCCCACGCCGTATTCCGCGGTTTGAGTCTCGCGGTCAATCAATGCTGTTCGTATGGCGACATTGAATTTCGCTTTGCGATTCGGCGCGATGTAGCCGATGGTCCCTGTGTAAATTCTTCGCGGCGTCGTTTCAAGTTCGGAAATGATTCGCATCGTGCTGACTTTCGGCGCGCCTGTGATGGACGCGCACGGAAACAGCGCGCTGAAAATTTTCGTGAACGATACATCTGTCGTTGCTTGCGCGGTGGATGTCATTTGCCAAAGGGTGGGATATTTTTCAGTTGCGAATAATTCGGGGACGCGGACGCTTCCCGTCTTGGCGATGCGACCTAGGTCGTTGCGGATCATATCCACGATCATCACATTCTCTGCGCGATTCTTCTCCGAGTCTTTCAACCATTGAGCCTGCTGCGCATCTTCGAGTGTTGTGCGCCCCCGACGCGTTGTCCCTTTCATTGGCCGACAGGTGATTGCGTCACCGTCGAGTTGAAAAAATAATTCAGGCGAAGTGGACGCGATCACGAAACGACCCATGTCAACATACGCGGCATAGTTGTTTTGACTCTGCGCGAGGTGGAGAAAGAAATTCCATGCGTCGGCGTTGAACTCGGTTTGCAGTTGCATCGTGTAATTGACTTGATATGTGCGTCCGTCCGCGATGTGGTTCTTGACTTGTTCGATGGCGGAGTTGTACGCGTTGCGGGAAATGGTGGGGGACCAAATCAAGGCTGGTTTGGGCGAGGCAGGCTGGGGTAGCGAAATGAGGCGAGGCTGAGGGTAGAGTCCAAACCACAAATAAGGAAAATTCCGCGCTGAGCGGAGCGACGATTGTTCTTGGAGGAGCGAAGTCGAAGCATGGTTGGCAGGTATGTCCTTCGACTGCGTTCCGCTCCGTTCAGGGTGGAAAGTTTCAGTGGTCAGGTGCGCCGCGTCAAACGCAGGCGCGGATTCGTAACTGAGGAATCCTGCCGCGTGGTATCCGTCGTTGTTGACCGCGTCTTCGATCTCGTACAAGGCGGGCAAGACATCTTGCAAATGGTCGGCGATAATAATGCGACGCGGGTTTGCAAAGTGAAGCCACGAGTCGCTGTCGCGCAAAACGATTTCGTCTTTTTGAATCATCGTGTGTATTGTACCCGTTGCGGATGTTAGAATTGCCGAAAAGGAGTTAACGATGAAACAAAAACAAATTTTTCTTGCGTTGGCAGTTTTGCTATTGGCTTCGCTCGCTTGCAACGCATTAAGTGGCGGCGGCGACGCGCCTGTTGCGCCCAGCGGCGGAGATTCGCCGGCGACCGCTATTCCGCAAGACAACAGTTCAAACGATGACGGGAACGCGGACACATCGGCCTCGGGCTTTCCGATCACAGCGGATGCGTATAATGTGATTGATCTGGGCGATGGAAATGTGTTTTATTATTCAAACCTGCCGCAGGAGGAAATTTTGAAATTCTATCGCGACGAATATGTTTCGCGCGGATACGCCGAACGCGCCCTGCTCGCCTCAGTTTCAGACAATGTTTTTAATATCGCGTTCGATGGAGATCCAAGCGGGAAAGCGGTTGTGATTCAGAGCGTTGATCTGGGCGATGGAAGTTGCACTGTGGTAATTAGTTTGACGGATGTTTGATGGTTCGCCTCGCGCTTGTTGCCTCCTGGTTGCGTGAGTTTCTTTTGCGAATGTGGTTGCCGTCTACGAATGCGCGCGAATAAACAAATTAGAGCGCCGATGTTCGTTTATTCGCGGTTTGTGGAGTCTTGTAAAGTCATACCTCTCGTACCTTAACATTGTCTCAAAAAGTCGTACCGCCCAAGAAGCGGCTTAATTCCATTTCGCGCCACGCTTGGCGAGAGAAAGGCAAAGCCAATTGATAAACGGGAAGTCTGGTC
>CASGHD010000082.1 GCA_949319575.1 uncultured Anaerolineales bacterium
TAGAACACGCTCACTTGTCCATCAAAGCGATAGATCGAGGCGTAGACGTTCGGTTTGCCGAGGAAGACCGCCACGTCGTTGGTGAGATAGCGCGTCGGGAAGTTGTCGGTGCCGTCGAGAATCAGGTCGAAGTCGCGGGCGATGCGAAGCGCGTTCTCCGAAGTGAACGGTTCGTTGAACACATCCACTTGAATATCGGGATTGAGATCAAGCAATTTATCGCGCGCGCTTTCCACTTTGAGTTTTCCGATGGTTGATGTGCCGTGAATCACTTGCCGCTGCAAGTTAGAAGAGTCAACCACATCGTAATCCACCAGCCCGATGCGACCAACGCCCGCCGCCGCGAGGTAGAGCGCGACAGGCGAGCCAAGTCCGCCCGTGCCGACGATCAACACAGATGAGCTTTTCAATTTGCGCTGACCTTCGAGTCCAACCTCGGGAATCAGCAGGTGGCGCGAATAGCGCAGGATTTGTTGGTGTGAAAATTCTTCGGTCATCTAATCTCTTTTCATCGTTTCATTCGGAGCGCGGACTTTAGTCCGCACTATTATTTTCTTTGCGGATTGAAGTCCGCATTCCGTTTTTTCACCCGCCCGCAATAGACGGTATCAACATCAATCGCTCGCCGTTTTTGATCGGCGTGTCAACACCCTGCAAATCTTTGATGTTGTTCTCGCCGATAAAAATATTCACAAACGGACGCAGCTCGCCGCCTTCGTTGAACAAGTGCGGCTTGATATTTGGGAATTGAATCGTCAAGTCAATCAACGCTTCGGAAATGTTCGCGCCGTCCACGTTCACTTCGTTCTTCCCGTTGGTGTACGGGCGCAAGGGAGTTGGGATTCTCAAAATGGTCATGGATTCTATTTTCTCGTTTCGTTTTGGTTTGAACCGTCCCGCAGGTTCATTGCACAGTCTCGACTTTACCCAGAAACCTGCGGGACGTTCTTTCATTAGATGAACAATTGTACATCCGCATCGGCGGCATATTCAAGGAAAGTCGCCGCGCCGCCGATCTCTGCCTGTGGGATGAAATCATCCTTGTTGAAGCCGAAGACGTCCATCGTCATCTGACAGCCGATCAAGCGCACGTCCATGTCAATGCAGACATCGCGCAACTCTTCAACCGTGGCAACGCCTTTGTTCTTGAACGTTTGCTTCATTAGGCTGGTTGCCACACCTTCAAAGCCCGGCATATTCGACATCAACAAATTCGGCATGTTCCAATTTACATTTTGAAACGCCTCCGGACCGAACGGCATTTTCATCGGCATGGCGGGGTTGCCCAACGGCGAGACCGCCGCGGTGAGTTCAGGCTTGAGTAACGTCAAGCCATAAAATGTAAAGAACACGCCCACTTCCCAGCCCATCGCGCCAGCCGCGCTCGCAAGGATGAACGGAGGATACGCCCAGTCCAGCGTCCCTTTGCTGGAGATCAGCGCGAGTCGTTTCGGCGCATTTGGATTTGATTTAGACATTATTTCTCCTTCGGAGAAGTAGACAGGTATACAAGTAGACAAGTAAACACGTGTGTACCTGTGTACTTGTTTCCGTGTTTACTTTCTCACGCCTTCTTCAAAAAGAAAACAAACTTACCGCCTTCGACGGTCGAAAGCAACAACTCGTTACCGGTCTGCCGACTCCACGCCTCGATGTCAGGCGGCGAACCTGCATCCGTTGAGATCATCTTCAAAACCTGACCGGGTTGTAATTCCTTCATCGCCTTCGCCGTGTTCACGATCGGCATCGGACACAACATATCGCTGCAATCCAACAGCCGATCTTCTTTGATCACTTCAAACGCTTCCATTTTTATTTCTCCTGTTTGCTTTCTAAAATGATTATCTCTTCTTCATCGTATCTTGAACGATCTTCCGCCAACCTCCACGAGCGATGACTGACTGCTTTGCCGTTATCTACGCGGGTGATGATGTACGAGAAAAACGGCTGCGCCCATTCGCGATCATATTCGGATGGGACGTTCGGGCAATCTGGATGCGAGTGGAAGACGCCGATCAGACTCAGGGTGAGGCTGTCTGCCCTCACCTCAGCCTTCATGTAATCCTCCGCCTCGATCAAAAACCGATTGTGCCGCGCGCTGTCTTCACGCGCGTTGGGCAGGGTCAATATCTCTTTGACCTCATCATCTTCCCCAAGCAGAAATCCCGCGCCTTCATCGGGATACGCCGCCTCCAAATGCGCGTTGATGCGAACGAGTAGTTCTTTTGAAATGGTCAGCATATTGCCCTCACCTTCCATCCGCTTCGACTGCGGTCTTCGTCTTCGCTGTCGCTTCGCTCAGACCTCCGCTCAGCGCGGAAATGCGAAGACTCCCATAATGTTTTGTCGCTCAAATATTTTGCGCCTGAATCGGGGAAGACGGTCACAACCACGCCTTCATCCAATTGGCTCGCCACGCGCAACGCGGCAAGCATCGCCGCACCCGAAGAGATGCCGACAAACAGACCTTCCTCCCGCGCAAGCCGCGCGACCATTTCGCGCGCATCTTCGGTTTTTATTTCAAGCGTTTCATCGGCAAATGATGGGTCATAAATTTCGGGTCGGATCGCGGAAAGCATGTGCTTGAGTCCTTCCAGCCCGTGGAAGGCGGCGTCAGGCTGAAAGGCGACGATCTTCACACCGGGCAATTGCTCGCGTAAGTATTTACCCGTTCCCATCAACGTCCCTGATGTGCCAAGCCCAACGACCAGATGCGTGATCTCGCCGTTCGTCTGTGCAAGGATCTCCGGTCCCGTTGACTTGTAATGCGCTTGCCAATTGGCGGGATTGTTGTATTGATTGGCATACCAATACAGATCAGGATTTTCATTCGCCAACTTTCGCGCTTCCACGATCGCGCCGTCTGAGCCTTCGGTTGGGTCGGTGAGGATCAATTCCGCGCCGAGCGCGCGAAGGATCGAGAAGCGTTCGGGGCTTGCGCTGGCAGGGATGGTCAACGTGACGGGGATCCCAAGCGCCGCGCCGAAGGTTGCGTATGAGATACCCATGTTGCCCGAGGTTGAATCGAGCAATCGCTTTCCGCTCCCGAGATCCCCATTTGCAAGCGCGGATTGAATGATGTTGAGCGCGGGTCTATCCTTGACGGAGCCGCTCGGGTTGAACCATTCGCCCTTTGCAAAAACTCCCACCGCCTGAGGCAGGTCGCCCGTCACGCGGCGAAGCGGGAGAAGCGGCGTATTTCCAACGAGGGAAGTGATATCCCGCATCGAATCTGAATCGGGTTGAAGTATTTTATAGTCAAGTAGAGTCATTGCATCCTTAAATCAAAAGCAGTCAACAGACAAAATAAAAGAACGGCGAACAAACGCCTCGCGGAATTGAACACGCGGGAGTCGTCCACCGTTCTGAGTAAGTCGTTGACTGCGGTTAGTATCTCAGGCGGTGGTTACGAGCCCCGCCGTAGACACAAGCAATAGTTAAGTGTTTTCATGGTTGGCAATCAGATGTCGGCTATTTTACAGTTCTTACCGAGATTGTCAAGTCAAATTTCGATTGCGTTCACGGCTCTCTTGAAATCTTGTCAGACAACTTTCGTTTGAGTCGATTCGATCTTTTCACCGCGCAGCGCGCTGAGACTGCCAAGAAAGACAAATAATCTTCGCGCTCTTTGCGGGCTTTGCGGTTCATTTTATGCTGTTGCATTTGCCTCGGAAAATCTCTATAATGAAACTAACTAACGGAGGCAGACATGACTCAATACAAAGTGATCGCAGGGACATTTCATGTGAAGGGCTTTTCGCCCGACGGCGATTCGATCCGCTTTCAGGCGAAGGATCAAAGCCACTGGGAGTTTTTTACGTGGAAAGGCGATGCCGCAAAGAAGAAGGACGATAAACGCAAGCAACTCCGCGTTGAGTCTATTGACGCGCTGGAGACTCATTACGAAGGCTATCACCAGCCGCGCACGTTCGCGCTCGCCGCGCTCGAGTCGTTGCTTGAGTTGATCGGCATCAAAAATGTGATCTACAGTTTGAGCCAGACCAAGATCGTGGATGCGGACGACGGCAAATCGGGCTTCATCGCCTCCGCCTCCATAGACCCGTTCGGGCGACCCGTGAGTTACGTCTTCCCAAAATCTTCCAACCTGACAGACGGCGCGATGGTGGACTCGAACAGCCTGCCTATCGAGGATTCGCTCAACTTCGAGCTTGCGCGCGAGGGGTTGGTTTATCCCACGTTTTACATCGGCACAGACCGCGTATTCGCCGAAAAGATTCGCGCCGTGGTGGCAAGAGCGCGC
>CASGHD010000083.1 GCA_949319575.1 uncultured Anaerolineales bacterium
GCTCGCCTGCCCCGATGTTTTTCGGGGTCCCGACGCCTGTCCTGAGCCTGTCGAAGGGAAGCAATCTCCCGGCGTTGGGGGACTGCTTCGGCAAAACCAAGAGCGCCTCGCAGCGACATGTTCCCAGGCTGAGTAGTTACATTTCCTGTAAGGTTCGAGTCTGTTTTAGACACAGAGTCAAAAAAAATCTCAGTGTCTCTGTGTCTCAATGGCAAAGACTCGTCTTTCAACCAATCTGCCGATGATCGGATAACGATAATCATCGCCTTTCAACACGCGATAGCCCGCCCACTGCCCCATGATGTGAAAGAGCGGGACGATCAGCGCAATCAACAAGGCAACGATCATCGAGCCAAACATGATCACAATTCCGATCAGCCCCGTTGATGAACTCATCGCGGTGTCTCCGCTAAAGCCGGTCAGCGCGATGAAAGCGACAAAGCCGATCATGTAAATCATGCCGGCAAAGAATCCCAGCGCGAGAACGCCCATGTGAAAAACAACCGTCTGCGCGGATTGAAACATCAGCCACGCGCTCCGCTTGCCTTGCAAAACCCACGCGGTGATTGGGGCGAGCATTCCCCAGAGCGTGATGATGACGCTGAAATGTCCCGCCGCCGCAACCCAGCGGTCTTCATGATCTTCGTTGAGCCAATTCTCGTTTTCGAGGTTGTATTCGAGATAGTTCGCCAACCGCTTTCCCATGAACGGATATTGAAAATCTCTGCCCATGCCGCACGCAATGGCGGCGAGGATTGGCAGGAGCAGGGAGAGCCCGAGCGAGGCGAAGATAAAAATAATAAGAAAGACATCGAAGCCGATGATCGAGGCTGTGAATAGCTCTTCATTTTTCGGGCTGACGAGCGCAAAGACCATCATCAATACAACGACGATGGCAAGGAACAGCAGGTAGCCGAGAAGCCAGACCGTATACCCCAATGTCTGATACCCCAACGCTTGCAAACAATGATACGCGACAAATTTCGATCTGCGCCTTTGCTCCGCCCAGCCGATGATCGGCAGGAGAAGCCCCATGCCGAATGCCAGCGCGGAGAGATGCGCCAATACCGCCCAGACTCGTTCTTGGGTGGAGGGAATTGACTTCATGGCGTGATTGTATCAGAGGGGTTATACATTCAAATAAGGCTTGACCATCAACAGCGCCGCCAGCGATTTGGCGTCGGGCATTTCGCCGCGTTCCGCCATTTCGATGGCTTGCTTCACGGGGTATTTCTCAACCGTGAGGAATTCATCCTCATCCGCTTCCAGCGGGTTGTGCTTCAAGTGGGTGGCGAGATACACTTCCATAAACTCGGAGGAGTAGCCGGGGGCGAGGAAGAACTCTCCCACTTTCTGCAGTTTCCCCGCCTCCATGCCTGTCTCTTCGCGGATCTCGCGCGCGGCGCATTCCTCATACGGCTCGTCGCCGTCGCGCGTGCCTGCCGGGAGTTCGAGCAGGTCCTTTCCCGCGGCGTGACGGTATTGCCGCACAAAATACATGTCTCCATGTTCGTCCACGGGGACGACGATCACCGACCCGCCGTGTTCGATGATCTCGAACTTGGTCTCGCGCCCATTCGGGGTTTTGAGGGTGTCGCGGCGGATGCGGAAGACACGTCCCTGCAACAAGGTTTCCGATTTGATGAGTTGAAAGGTCATGTGATTTTCCTGTATGTATGGTGATTACATTATAAGAGATATATGACGTATCTCGAAATTAGGCTCTCTGGGAATTGCCGTGATTGTTACGCCAGCAGTTGCGCTTCTGGCAGGCGGCAGTGCAACTGCCGCCGGAACTGGCGGTTCATCACGGCAACTCGTAAAGACCCCGAAATTAAATAGGACGCTGATTCACGCAGAAAACGCTGATGCTTTCTTTATCAGCGTCAATCAGCGTTTTCTGCGTCCTAAATTAAATTTCGGGTTAATTGTATTTTATGCAAAACGTTGAATTACGGAATGTTCAAACTCTGACCGACCGTCAGCGTGGAATTGAGGGAAAGCCCGCCATTGGCGGCGACGATGGCATCCGGCGTTAGATCGCCGAATTTACATGCCACGCCATACACGGTCGTATCGGCATTACCGGTCACCACGTAGGAACCGGGATGCGCGCGCAATGAGCGCGGACCCAAGTCCGCTTCAGACCAGGCTGGGCCCGAGGGGATGGATAACACCAAGCCGGCGTAATAGATATCCGGGCTGGAGAGGTTGCTTGCCGCGAGCAATGCCGAGGGATCGATGCCATAGCGGCGCGCAATACAGAATGGGAACTCCTCACTTTTGAGGGCATACGTGGGGGGACGCGAACCAGGCGGCGCCTGCGGCTGAGGCGTGTTGGTCGGTCCGCTGGGGAGGGCGAGAGTCGTTGTCGGTGTGGCAGTCGGGTTGGATGGCAACTGCACGAACGGAGTCAACGAGGCGGTTGAGATTGCGCCTCCGGGCGTGGCAGTGTTCAACAAATTCGGGTCGATGCCCTGCGCGGTTTGCGTGGTTGCCTGCTGAATGCCGCCTAACCCGGTGGGGCTGACGACCGGCGTGCCGAGAGTTTCGAAGAGATTGCTCGTATCAATGGCTGTGCTGGTGACAGACACCGGTGTGGAAAACGGTTGCCGACATGCTGTGAGCAGTATCGCGCCGATTGCAATTATGGAGGCGATCAACGCGCCTCGCTTCATTCTCAACATAATCTTCTCCTGAAAAACAGAACAAAGTTTCGGGGATGGTAGCACATCCATGAGGGCGCGTCAAGTTACGGGGTGGTGATTTGCATGGCTTTTCCAAAGTCGGGAAAATAATTTCTCTCGCGCGCAGATTTCGCGGAAAACACGGAATAACTGACGTTACGCAGTCTAGCCACGGAGTCGCAGAGAAGAATAAAGAGGGTTTTATCACGCGCTCACGGCAAAAATATTGATGGCGTGTTCCTTGCCTGCAAACATCACTTCCCCAAGGTCTTCGGTCTTAAAATCCGCGCTCAAACTGCTGTGCGTGGCGCGGTCGATCAGGACCGATCGCCCGGCAGTCTTCGTATATTTTTCAATACGCGCCGCAATGTTGACCGTATCGCCTACGCAGGTGTAGGTGGCGCGGTGTTGTGTGCCGGTGTATCCGGCAATGACGCGCCCGGTGGCAATGCCGATGCCGATCTTGATCTGTCCCTTGCCTTGAACCGCGCGTTGCTCGTTGAACGCATTCAGCAGGTCGATCATTTCCAGCGCGGCGCGCGCCGCATGGTTGCAGTGATGTTCCTCAATGACCGGCGCGCCGAAGATCGCCATCATACCGTCGCCTTCCATTTGATTCACCATGCCATGATTGCCGGTGATCGCGTCGAACATCAGCGCGAAATAATTATTGAGCAGTTCAATGGTTTCAGTCGGTTCCTGTTTTTCGCTGAGGGAGGTGAATGAACGGATGTCGGCAAACATCACCGAAGCCGTCACGTATTTTCCGCCCAGCGAGAAGCCTTCGCGCAAGAGTTGCTCCGCCACCTCGGGTGTGGCAAACGTGCGAAACAGTTTCCGTTGCTGGTCGCGCAGTCGCTTCTTTTCGAGGCTGGCATTGACGCGCGCCCGCAGGAGGATCGGGTTCAACGGCTTGACGAGATAATCCTCCGCGCCCATTTCGATGCACTTCACCACGCGGTCGAGTTCATCCGACGCCGAGGTCATCACTACCGGCAGGTCGCGCAGTTCGTTGTCGCTCAACAGGGCTTCCAGCACTTCGAAGCCGTTCATCACCGGCATGTCGATATCCAGCAGGATCACATCGTAGGACTTCCCGCGCAGCATCTCCATGGCGATCTTGCCGTTCTCGGCAGTGGATACGCGATGCCCGTTCTGTTCAAGCGCATGAGTTAGCAACAGCCGGTTGACGCGGTTATCGTCCACGATCAACATGCGACCGGGTTCGCGCGGAGCGTTCATGACTTTAACCCTCGCAGTTCATCACACACGGACGCCAGCGCTTCATTCAGGACGTTCAGCCGGTCTCCTGTTTCCCCCAGCCGGCTCTCCCGCCCGATCCCCTCCAGCCCTTTCGCCAACTCTGCCAATTGACCCGCGCCGAACGTTGCCGCGTTAGATTTCAACGAGTGCGCCGCGCGGCGGAACGAATCGGCGTCGCCTGCCGCCAGCGCGGATTTTAGTTCATCGAATAGACGCGGCGCGTCGTCCAAAAATGTATCGATCAATTCGTTGATGAATCCCTCGCCGGAGATTTGCTTGAGTTCGTCGAATGTTGCGCGGTCAATGAAGTGCATGGTTGGTTCCTTTGGTTAGGGTCGTATCCAAGTATACAAGTAGATGGGAAAAGTACACAAGCACACAGGTAGATGAGAAAAGTACACAAGCACACAGGTAGACAGGTAAACAAGGAAGAACGCGTTTCCGCGTCTACGTGTCTACATCTTTCTTCCCCGCCCTCATCAACGACTCCACCAGTTCATTCACGCGGATCGGTTTGGAGATGTAATCGTCCATGCCGGCGGCGAGGCACAGTTCGCGGTCTCCTTGCATGGCATTGGCGGTCATGGCAATGATGCGCGGCTGTGAAACCGATGACATCGCCCGGATCTTTCGCGTGGCTTCGAGTCCGTCCATTTCGGGCATTTGCACATCCATGAACACCACGTCGTAGGGTTGGCGCGTCACCGATTCGACGGCTTCGAGTCCGTTCGAGGCGAGGTCGGCTCGGTAGCCCATCTGCTCCAACATGTGGGCGGCGAGTTTTTGGTTGACGGCATTATCCTCCACGATGAGGATGCGCAACGGATGACGGGAAGCCAACCCCGCATCGAAGGCGGATGTTTGGGGGGCGGAAGCAGGGGCGCGCCGGCTGGGGTCGAAGAGACCAGCCATCACGTCGAAAAGAAGCGAGGGTTTGATCGGTTTGGCGAGGAAGGCGTTGAACAACGTCCTGTATTCGCCTATTTCGCTTTGCGCTATCGATGAGAAAAGAAGAAGCGGAACAGACGCATTGTGTTTGCGGATTTCACGGGCAAGCATGGCGCCGTCCATCACGGGCATGAACATGTCGAGCACGATCACGTCGAACGATTCGCCGCGTTCGAGGATGGCAAGCGCTTCGCGCGGGAATTCGATCTCTTGCGCGAGCATGCCCCATTTTTCGAACTGTAATTTGAGGATGCGCCGGTTCGTGAGGTTATCGTCTACGATGAGCGCGCGTTTTCCTTCCAGCAGATGCCGATCGTCGCGCGGGGTTGCCACCGCGGGGAGCATTTCTGCCGGCTCGGCATGGATGGTGAAGTGAAAGGCAGAGCCTTTACCGGGGATGCCTTCGCTCTCCACCCACACGGTTCCGCCCATCAATTCGACGAGCCGCTGGCTGATCGCCAACCCCAGCCCGGTGCCGCCATATTTGCGCGTGGTGGAGGCGTCCACTTGCATGAAGGATTCAAAGAGGCGGTCCATTCGATCTGGCGGAATGCCAATGCCCGTATCGCGCACGGTGAATTGGAGTACACACGTAGACACGGAAACAGGTGATACACGTTCTCCGTCATCCTGTTTACTGGTGTGCCTGTCTACTTGTGTACTTGTCTCCCTGTCTACCTTCACCATCACAACCACCTCGCCGCTCTCTGTAAACTTCACCGCGTTGCC
Organism: uncultured Anaerolineales bacterium; assembly: GCA_949319575.1. GTDB lineage: Bacteria > Chloroflexota > Anaerolineae > Anaerolineales > Villigracilaceae > Defluviilinea. The sequence continues at coordinate 5,628 of CASGHD010000083.1, forward strand.
CATTAGGTTCAATAAAATCTGCCTCAAGCGCGTCACATCGCCAAAGACCGCTTGCGGCACATCCTCTTCGATGATGCAGGCAAGGTCGAGGTGATGTTCCGCCGCGCGTGTCACCACGAGGTCGAGCGCGCTGTCGATGCATTCGCGCAGGTTGAACGGCTGGTTCTCGAGTTCCATTTTGCCCGATTCGATCTTGCTGAAATCGAGGATGTCGTTGATGATGGTCAGTAGGGTTTCGCCGCTGGCGCGAATCACATCCGCAAAATCGCGTTGCTGGCTTGTGAGTTCGGTGCCCAGCAACAGCCCGGTCATGCCGATGATGCCGTTCATCGGCGTGCGGATCTCGTGGCTCATGCTGGCAAGGAAGATGGATTTCGCCGCGTTGGCCGATTCAGCTTCCTGGCGGGCGCGGTGCGCCTCGCCGGTGCGATCTTCCACCATTTGCTCGAGGTTGTGGCTGTATTCCTCCAGCAGTCGCGCCGCGCGTTTGCGTTCGGTGATATTGCGCAAAATGCCCTGATAGGCAATGGGCGCGCCATCGTCGTCGCGGCGCAGTGTGGCGGTCAGCAGGCACTCCATGACAACGCCGTCTTTGCGCGTCAGGTTTAATTCAAAGTCGCGCACTGAGCCCTGCTCGCCCATCAGGTTTTGGAACCCGGCAAACTGTTCTCCGGTCACGCCGATATCCGCCAGCCCAAGTTTCAGCAGTTCATCGCGCGTATATCCAAACAGGTCAAGCGTGGCTTGGTTGACATCCATAATGTCCGCGCCAATCGTAATCACAAATATGGCATCGCGCGAGTTCTCGAATAATGCGCGATATTTCTCCTCATTTCGCCCAAGGTCGGAATATAACCGCGCATTATCGAACGAGATCGCGGCTTGCGACGCCAGCACGCGGATGACCTCCAGACGCTCCGGGGTAAAGGCGTTCGTCGCCAGGTTGTTTTCCAGGTAAAGCAAACCCGATAATTTTCCCTGATTCAACATCGGCACGCATAATACCGATTTGGGCTTGGTCGCGATGATATAGGGGTCCCACGCAAATTGCCCGCTCCGCGCGGCGTCATCGAGCACGATGGTTTCCTGCGCGCGGGCAACATAACTGAGGATGGAAGCGGGCAAATCTTGTGGAAGCACACGCGACTCCGTCAACACGCGAACGTTGCCCCTCGTCCCTTGCGCTTCGACCATCCACGTTCCGGCTTGTTCCCGCACGAGCCAGCCTTTCTCCGCCCCGGCGTTTTCGATCACCGCTTCCAACAGGGAGGCGAGCAATTTCTCCAGCACGATCTCGCTGGAAAGCGCCTGCGTTGCCTTCATCAGGCTCGAGAAATCGATGGCGGCGCCGCCGTCGGTATTTGACGATGAGGTAATCACCGAGGAGGAGCGCGCGCCGCCGGGTTCCGACCTCGTAAAAAATTGGGGATACGTTTCTTCGAACTGCTTCACTTTGGCAAGCGCGCCCCACTCGTGATATGCGCGAAGCGCCTGACCGAGATAATGTCCAGCCAATTCCTGCAAGCCGCGCTCAAGATGGAATTTGCCAGCCAGTTCGCACGCCAGCGCCTCTTCGTTCAAAAATAAATTCTGCCTCGCCAGCGCGATGGACTCATCGTACAGTTCGCGCGCCTTGCCGGTCTCGCCGCGCGCGCGCGCCAGTTCCGCCTCGACCAAAAGATATTTATGTTGGTGATTCTCGGGGGCGAATGTTGCCCATTTTTTAAAGTTTTTTTGATTGGCGGCTATGATCTTCAACCATTTTCCACGTTCGGCAGGGGAGGCATCGTTCCACAAGGCGAGGCGCGTCAGAGAGTCGACGAACGGATAGATGAACGAAGTGTACGCGCCTGTGCCGCCGTCCAGAAATTCCTTGCAAGCGATCGAATTTTCAAGCGCCGTTTTATAATCCTCGAACAGAAAATTCAGGTACATCGTGTACGTATAAATGTTCATGACGATGCTTCGATTGTTCTTTGCGATCTGTTCGGGCAGTTGGCTATCGGCATCATAGGCGGCGCCGACGATCTTGCGCGGGTCGGCTGATTTGCCCATGAGGTTCAAGACCACCTGGTGGTGAAACTCGATATGGTTAATGCTGGACGCCTGGCGCATCTGCCTGATCTTGTTGCCATAGGCGCTCATTTCCCGTTCCAACTCATACAATGTACACCCCGCCCAATAGGCGTGATAGACATAGATCAGCGCGCTGTTGCTGGCTTGCACATGATCTCCCACCAGGTTCAGGCTTGCCCGGTACGAATCCATAAGCAGGCTAAGGGTATTTCGCAGAGGCTCCGTCCAAAATTGGAGCACGGTGGCGTGCAGTCCTTTTGCGGCGTATCTCTCCTTCTCCACATCCAAAGCCTCAGCAAGTTGCAAGCCGATCGCGCCAAACTCGCTTCCTCCCTTGATGTCTCCCAGCGCCACCGTGAGCAGAAATCCATACCCGACAAAGGCAAACCCGGAGATGGAGCCGTTGCCGTGTTTCAAGGTGAGCTCCACAGTTTTGAGGAATAACAAAGGGAGGAGTGTTGGGATGTTCGTATACGCCGGGGAAAAGATGATCCTCACGATCCAGAAAATTCGCTCGACACGCTCATCCTCCAACACAGGGAGTTGAATCAAACTGGCTTTCGATCTCCGCGAGAGCAGAAAACGCGTTTTGACCAGGGCGTTCATGATCTGGAACGTATTGGGTTTTAATGGAAGCGCGACCCCGAGGCATCGCAATGCTTCAAGCCCGGCGCGCACGGCGGAGGTGCGATCATCGTGCGCAAGAAAGGCGTGCATGTCGATCTCGTGCGCGCGAGATTGGTCAAGCCCGGGGTGGGCATGGGCAAGCAAGTTTTGAACGAGGCGATTTTTTTCTTCGAGATCACCGGTCAGATACGCCGCTTCGGCGCAGGCAACATGCAAATCGAAGGCGAGCGAATAGCGCTCCTGCCAATAGGCTGGAATTTTTTCAAGGAAGCCAACCCCGGTCTTCAAGTAATGAAAGGCGATATCATGCGCGGCGGTTGCCTGCGCTTTTTTCCCTGCCAGCAAATTAAGTCTTACCAGTTCCAGATACACCTCCGTGGCGCGAGCCATCCCGGAACCCAGGTTAAGCTGATTCACCAGAGCGTACACTGTATGTTCATGTTCCATCTCGGAACTGTTGTGAAGCAGGCGTTGACCAACACGCCAATGGATGGAGGTTCTTTCCGCCTGCGGGGTTGCTTCGTAAATCCCTTGTTGAATACCGGCATGGGCAAAGGAATATCGAACTTCCGTTTCGGTTTCTGCCTGTTCGGCAAACAAGTAGTTTTGGGTCAGGGGGACGATCACGCCGAAGTGTAGGGAATGCCGCAGGGCAGAGGCAGTTGCGGGCTGGGTATGATGCGAAAGCGCGGCAAGGGTGGAAAGGTCGAATTCGTATCCGACACAGGCGGCGAATTCCAACATGCGGCGCGTGTCATCGGGCAACTCGTCGATCTTTTCGGTCATGATCCCGAGAAGGTTGTCGGTCATTTGCCGCGCCTGGATGCTGTGGGTATCCCAGACCCAGACCCCGCGCTCCATGTCGAATCGGATCAGATCGTCGTTGTGACTGCCCCGCAGGAATTCGTTGATGAAAAACGGATTGCCGCCTGTTTTTGCGTGGATGATCCCGGCAAGCGCCAGCGATTCGTCCAGCGGGCAGTGCAGGGATTGGGCAAGCAGGCGGTTGACCTCATCAACGAGCAGGGGTTTGAGATCAAGTCTTGTGACGGTGTTGCCTTCCTCAATGAATTTTTGGAGTAATCCGTGCAGTGGGTGCTCTGAATCAATCGCGTCACTGCGCGCTGAGGCAATGATCATTATATGATGCAGGTTGGGAGACGCCGCAAAACGCCGCAGGAAGGACGCTGATGCGCCGTCTGCCCAGTGGATGTCGTCAAAAAACAGGACCAGTGGTCGCTCGGGATTCAAAAACGATTCCAGAAAATTCTGCAGGGTGAGGTTAAAACGATTCTGTTCTTCTTCGAGGGATAGGGGTTGCAGGGGCGGTTGTGGTCCGAGGACGCGCCCAGCCTCCGGTATCAAGTTGACGATCACCTGCCCATTTAAGCCGATGGCTTCGTTGATTTTCTGGCGCGAGACGTTAAGGCTTTCCTCGCTTTCAGAGAGGAGTTGTCGAATCAGCGAGCGGAGGGCATCCACCAATCCTGAGTAAGGCGCTGGGTTAAGGGAGTGGGCGTATGCGCCGCTGATGAATATCCCATTCTGGCGCGCGATGGGGATCTGTAATTCATTCACCAGGCTGGTCTTCCCCATGCCCGCCTCACCCGAGATCAAAACTACTTCAGCGGAGCCATGCCTTACTCTTTCGAATGCAGACAATAATAGTTTCGGCTCTTCATCGCGCCCAAATAAGATTTGCGAAACCTGGAATCGATCCGATACATCCCTTTGCCCAAGAGGAAATTCTTGAATCACGCCGCTCGCCTGCCATTGACGCTGACATTCGATCAGGTCAGCCTTCAGCCCAAACGCGGATTGATAGCGGTCTCCGGCGTTCTTCGCCAGCAATATCATGATGATATCCGACAGGGGCGCCGGGATCGAGGGGGTTTTCGTCTTCAACGGAATGGGTTGCTTTGCCAGGTGGCTATGGATGAGGGCCAGCGGTTCGGTTTCTTCAAAAGGCCGAACGCCGCTGAGCAATTCGTAAAACGTAACGCCCAGGGAATAAAAGTCCGCGCGGTAATCCACGGGTCGGTTGATGCGCCCGGTTTGCTCCGGCGAGATGTAGGCGATCGTCCCTTCCAGCGCGTTGATATTCACTTGCGCAACGGTTTCTCGCGGCAGAATCGTGGAAAGCCCGAAGTCGATGATCTTTACAATTCCCGTCTGCGGGTTGTAGATAATGTTGGATGGGTTGATATCTTTGTGGATGATCTGGCGCGCATGGATCTGCCCAAGCGCATCCGTTACCGCGATGGCAATGTTGAAAAACTCGCTCAAATCCCGGGGCGGCTTGGCTGTTTGATTTAATGAGTCCCCCTCAACGTCCTCCATAATAATGGTTGGGGTTCCCGAAGCCTCGAATCCATACACCTCCACCACCCCGGCAACGGAGTTTAATGACGCATTGATCTCGTATTCCTGCCGGAACCTTGCAAGGAGTTCGGGTATGACCTTGACGCCATGAAGAGTCTTCAATATCACCGGCTTGCTGTCGGACCGGCGTATGGCGCGATAGACCCTCGTGCGAGCGCTGGTATGGAGGGATTCTTTTATCGCAAATTCAGCAGACTCATCCATCGATCACCTTTTGAGCAGTTTTGTTCAACGATCACGATGCAACACACTGTATGGCTTTACTCTGTCGGCAAACCATCATCAGGATGGTGATGACCGGGGGTTTTCCACATCGTATTACCTTGCATGGCGTATTTGATCAACTCATACATGACAAAATTCTCCCAGATGAACGGAGGATATCCGCCAAAACCCATCAGCGGCATGGAATCATTCCGGATCGGGTAGATCCCAAAACCCAAATCGACCCAAAATTGATTCAGGGTGTAGACCCAGACCAGCCCGCCAGCCCGCACCGCTTCCGCGTTGAACGACTCCCAGATCACGCCGCAAAACAAGCCTGCCACCAACAACTGCCAGAGCGATTTGGAGTTCCCCATTTCTAACTGGCGAAAAATGGAAATGCGCGGGATCTTGAGCAGGTAATTGATGGGTTCGACGAGGAAGATGAATCCTAGCCAGATGCAGGGAATGAGAAAATTCGCCCAATAGTCAGACATCAATAACGGGATACTGATACAGGCGACCCCAAAAATAAACGAAAACGCCAATTTGAACGGCGTCACTTTGACGGGCTTGGCGGGAGCTTTTTCGAACAACTTCAAAGTGGCGAAAAAATCCCAGGTGCGGAACAGGGCGGGGATGATCGTCCCGTATGCCCAGGCGCCGAGGAATTCGCGCGCACCCACAGAGGGGATATTGGCGTAGTGCCAGGTCTTCGTTTTGAAATTGATCACTTCGAACAGGGACCATAACAGGATCGAGATCAAAAACAACATGGGGAATTCGCGCCGCCGCTCGATGAAGTACGAATCGCCGTGACGTTGCCAGATCCAGCCATCCACGAAGAGGATGTAGCCGCTCCACATGATGGGCGTGAACGCCAGGGCAAGCGGGTGATCGCCCGGCGTGAGAAAAATCTCAGCGAGGATCATGATCGCCAACCCCAGCCAGCCGAACCAGGGCATGCGGCGTTTTTCAGGGCGCGGGTTGGCGATGCCATAGACAGGATGATGCATCCAACCGCTGGGCGCGGCTTGTTCCGTCGTTGGCGGAGATTCTTTCATTTCCCTGGGTTTCCTGGGCTTGCTTGATTTTTTTACTGCCATTGCATCTCTCCTCTTTGTTTGTGGATCACCAACTTTTGGGTTCGTAAAAATACAAGTTCCTTTAGTATTACAACGCAAAGTCGCTATCGAGGCTCATAGCGCCCCAAACCATCCACGAATACTCGAATTCGCGCCGGGCATTCGCGCGCTTGTGTTGAGTCTATCGAGGCATTCGTGTATTCGTGAATATTCGTGGACGG